>JASJCY010000088.1 GCA_030065825.1 Nostocaceae cyanobacterium
CTGGTCTCATACGATGAGTTGAATATCAATACCAGCGGTCTTCTGCGCTCCCGTGGTCAACCTTCACAGGTCAGAGTTTTCCGACAATGCCCTGGGTGGGAAGCCTAAAGGCACTACTCTTCGAGAAGCCGCGCGTAGCGCGTCTACGGGTAGTAGGTGAAATTCCTACTGGGAATCCTTATAACGCCGTTGGTATAAGGTAATTGTCCAAGTTTGGGTAATGTTTTTTCAACGGTGAGGTTAATTGTTTACCTCCCATAGAACCTCACCCCCTTCCCCTCTCCTTAGAGGGTGTTTATAAAACAAATATAAAACTCTCGTGAGGGTCGAGAAACCGGGTTTCTTTTGGTTTATATACTCTGATTATCGGTTACCGACTCATAGAAACCCGGTTTCTTTGGTTTTTAGCTTTTATTTATAAACACACTCTTAGCAAGGAGAGGGGTGTTTGGAGGACGGGGTGAGGTTTTATATTTAATTTAACCCACTTACTTACCAATTTGCTTTCCTAGCCAATCCCGGAAGTGGGGATGATATAAACTGTAACGGGTTTCCTTACCGATGCGCTGTTGCTGTAGAAACTCAAACCAATTATCCAGAACTTCCTGAATATCGAATACATCTGCATTCGTTTTTTGCGTAATTTCACTGAGTGTCACTTCTTCCTTTTCCCCAGAAGTCAGCACACGCAGCACTGACAACGCAACATCAGATAAACCCTCACCTTGCATTTTCTGCCAATGTTGGGTGAATGTTTGTTCATTGTCCCAGTTTTTAAAAACATATTCTGATAAATCAAGAATTTGCGATGGTGCTTCTATTAATAAACCCGATTGTTCTCTTTTGAAGGGACGACGGGTGAGAATAAAATAGACCCCATCAGGCAGATATCTGGGAAGATAAAATAAGTTTGTAGCTGGTGGTTGGCTGTTGGGGTTGATTGCGTCTAAAGCATCAATAGCAATTATTAGGGGTTGTTTGGGTTTGAGATTTTCGCTGATTTTTTGCAGCAATAAGGAGAGAAACCAACTTCCTTCTGTAGCGTTTTCCGGAATTTCCCCGACTCCTGATTTCCCATTCTCAATTCTGTTTATTAATTGGGTACAAATATATTTGAGAAATTCTTCAGCAGTATTTTGACCTTCTATCTGGGCATTATAGTAAATAACATCGGGATTATCCATCACATATTTAGCGAGGATGGCACTTTTACCGCTACTGGGGGAACCAACAATAGTGAAATAACCCCGGTTGTATTTGCGGAGAAAGTTGTTGATGGTGGTGAAGATAGGTTCGCAGTTGGTAAAATTTTGGCTTTTTTCTAATATTATTTTTTGGAATTGCGAATGTAATTGAGGTGGGGTATTCATGACTGTACCTCAATACCTTGCAAGCGGAGGAAATGTACATTTCCAGATTTCTCACCTGCTACTATTGTTAATCCATCTGGGGCAATAGCACAGCATTTGATTGAACTTTCTCCAGTAAAACTAGCAATAAATTTTTTTGCCCAAGCATCCCATACCTTAATAGTTTCATCCCCTGAAGACCAAATTTGAAGCATCCCATCAGAAGTAGTAGCAATAAGAAAAGGCAAAGTATTAATAATGCTATGGAAAGTACATTCTACATCGCTAGCTTGAAGTTGAAAAACTTTGTAATTAACATAATCACCCAAACTAAGCGCTGATTGACTTTTACCAGTGAAACTAGCTTCATTTATCCAAGTTCCCATTTTCCAGAATATAAAATTACCATCCTTTGCAGCAGAAATTAGATATTCTTCATCAGGAGTAAATGCAACTACTTCTACTGAATCTTTATGACCAGTTTTTGTATAATATTCAGTAGCAAAAGAAAGCTTATAAATACATCTTTCCAGGTTCCAGACTTTGATACTGTAGTCATTAGAAAGAAAAGAAATAATAGTACTTCCTGAACCAGAAATTATATTTTTACCGTCAGAAGTTACTGTGACTGTAAGAATCGAACCTGTATGAGCATTAATAATAGCTTCATTTTCCCAAGTCCCTACTTTCCAAATTTTAAGAGTTTTATCCTCTGAAACAGAAATTATTCGTTTTCCATCTGAAGTAACACATATATCACGTACTGAATTACTGTGACCTTGAAATATATATTCTTTCTTCCAAGTCTCAAAATTCCAAATTGTAAAAGTTCCATCTTGTAAACCACAAATTAACAGTTTTTTATCAGGAATAGCTAAAATAGACCATATTATGTCACTTTCATTGAGAGTAAGTTCTTCTTTTCCTGTTTTTAGATTCCAAACTTTAAGGATATTATTATATGAACCTGAGATTACAAAATGTTGATTATTTTGACTAATGGTTGTAATTGCCTGTACAGAAGCAGTATGACCCAAAAATGTATGCAATACCTCATAATTTTCTACATTCCAAACTTTAATAGAAGTGTCAGATGATGCAGAAATTATTTTTGAACCATCATGAGTTAGTGTAATTGCATTAACTGCGCTATAATGACCAGTTAGAGTATTTACTAATTTCCCTGTTTTTAAGTCCCAAACTTTAATAGTTTTATCATGGGAACCAGAAAATATGTATAATCCATCATGGCTAATTGCTACTGTATTTACAGAGTCATTATGAGCAGGTATAGTACATCTTAAATATCCTGATTTTATATCCCATATTTTAATAGTTCCATCTTGCGAACCTGAAATTACTTTATTTCCATCAGGGGTAACGTCAACAGACCAGATAGAACCATTATGACCATTTAAGATGTTTATTAAAGCTTCATTGGGAGGAGTTAAGCTAGGTGTGAGAGGAGTCAACCAGGTAATTTCAGTTTGGGATATTTGTTGTAGTAATTTTTGAATTGTTGTTTGTTTTTTAAAGGGTAATAAACGTCCTGTTAATTGTCCTGGTAATTGCTGTTTATCCAGGCTTAAAACATGTGCAGACAATATCAATGCTTCTTTGATTAATTGTAAATATTTCAAGGTTTCGGCATTGTATTCTCTATAATTTGACAATTCGGAATTCTCTATTAATTCATAATCTTCAATGAGTGTTTTTACATCAAATAGAGGATGATTAATCTTTGCATCGATAAAGTCATAATTACTCAAGAGACTGTATAATTTTTTTAGTTGACCACCTTCTAACCATAAACGGGGAATTTCTTCTAAAAAATGTTCTCTTTCTTCTGGTGACTTTTCCTGTAACCAAGCGCGAAGATTACTCATAACTGAAGTCCTTCTGTCATATTATCAGCAACTTCAGCACTAATATCTGGTAAACTCACCCCCGCAGCTTGGACAATATCCCGACGATTTAAAAACTCTCGAAAACTTTCATGATAAAACCTATAACGTGGTGGTTGATAGCTTTCTTGTTTCTGTAAAAATTGTGCCCAACCATCAAAAATTTCCTGCACAGTCAACTCATTCTGCTTAGAATATTTAGCTATCACTTCACGAGAAGCAGCGCTACGTAAAGCACACATTACATAAACAATTTTGATTTTATTCCTTGGTAAAGGCTTAGTTGTCATCCCCATAAGTTGCCAATGATTTTCATAATATCCTTGTAAACCTACAGGTAATTCATCCAAAGGTTTATCGTTATAAAAACCATCCGCTATTGCTGGCAAAACACACCGCAAATACATAAAATTATTTTCGCTTTTTACAGCTATTGATTCCACAAAATCATTACTAGAGATATGACTTTGTTTTTCAATCCACTTACTTAAACCCTGTTTATATTCACCATCATTCAGGAATTCTCGAATATACTCCTTCACGTCTCGATTACTTTCTTGTTCTTTTTCCCTTAAATCTAATTCTTGGGTTGCTGTACTGGGTGAGAAATTCAATCTTTTTTCATTTTGATTATAAGGTCTTCTGGTGAGAATCAAATAAACTCCATCGGGCAAATTAGTCGGTAAATATAAAAGATTTCCAGATGCTTCTTGGTCAACTTCATCTAATGCATCAATAACAATTACCAAACGTTCATCAGCAGATAATTTGTCTGTAACTTTCATCAACAAAGTTGATAAACCTGAATCCTCTACATCTTGCAGATGGTAACGATTCATCAATTGTTGGCGGATTTTATTGAGGAATAATTCTGGACGATTCATTCCTTCTGCACGAATATTAAAAAAGCAAATAGCTTCTGGATTATCTAATACATATTTAGCAGCAATGGCACTTTTCCCCATCCCTGCATCACCAATAATAGTAAAGTAGCCGTTGGGGTTATTATTGATGAATTCTTGTATAGCATCAAAGACAAATTGACGACCACAAAATAACTGCGTTTTTTCTAGAATAAGTCGTTCAAACTCTTGTGGTAACTGTTGTTGAGGATACCAGTCTTTTGGATCGACTATATCAGTTGGTTCAATATTTAACTCTTTTGCAATATTTGTTACTGCCCATCTTTCAACCCCATTTGGACAATCTTTAGTACCAAGCAAGCGCTTAACTGTATCCACAGAGAGATATGCTTTCTTTGCTAGTTCCTCTTGAGTCAGTCCAGCATCCTTATAAGCTTGTTTGAGTCTGGCTTTACCTTCCTTACTCGATTGCACTTTGTCAGATTCACGCATTGCTATCAGTGGATATTCTTACTTCTATTTAAAGAATAGCAAATCAGCAGTTTCCCTAAGTAGGGCAGATAGATTTTCTTTACATACCTATCTGCCCTAATTTACAGCATAGCAATAGGGCAAACACTCAACATAAACTCAACCCATTTGCCCTGGTATAGATTTTTTATTCTGATTAGGATACCAATATCAGCACCCAACAATACAGCGTCCCGGAGGTTCAAAATGCCATTTAAATTTTTGGAAAATAATAATGACTACAGCGAGATTAAGGAAGACTTTCTCCGAGAATTATTACGACAAGCGAGATATAGTTACAACCTTGCACTTGTTGTAACTGCTGCATCTGCGTTGATGACGTTAGGTGGTGTGGGACTTTTATATAGTAATAAAGTTTCCGAAGCAACTCTAACAACATCTGGGGGAGTTTTAGCGACTATTACTAGCGTTCAATTTGCCAAGGAGTCAAAGGAAGAACTGCGGGAAGTTATGGATAAATTATCTAATAAAACCTGAAACTATCAAATGTTTCAAGGTGGCGTTAGAAACCGGGTTTCTTTGGGTAAAAGATCCAAAATTTTCGTACCTAGTCGAGAAGAAACCCGGTTTCTCATAACTTTACGAGAGTTTGTGATATACAACCAAACATATCATAATAATGCTTGCACTCGATTGGGAGGCCAATATATTTTATATGCTTTACCAATAATTTTCTCCCTGGGCAAAAACCCCCACACATGGGAATCGGCACTTTCATTACGGTTATCTCCTAAGACGAAATATTCGCCATCAGGAACAATTTTCGCACCCCATCTATAAGCAGGTAAAGTAGTTTCATAAGACTCTTTTAAAGGCTGTTGATTAATAAAAATTCGTCCTTGTTTCACCTCCACTTCATCCCCCGGTAACCCAATCACCCGCTTCACAAATAAGGTATTTGGTGATGCTTGGAGAATCTTAACTGCTGACTTTGAGGGATAAAAAACAACTATATCACCTGTTTGGGGACGATATGCTCTTTTTTTACTCACAAAAATCCGGTCATCCACCTGTAGCGTCGGCAACATCGACTCACTGGGAACGATACACTGCAAAATAGCGCTATCAAACCAGATTGGTGCATATCCAATTGCTAACCTAGTTATTAATAATAACGTCACAATACCGACTACAAATTTTGATGAGTGAGTATTTTTACGAGGTGAAATGCGGTAAGCATGATATCCAGCGATCGCCCACATTGAATAAGCCAGTGGCATCAACATGGGTTGATAATTGGTAAATAGTCCCAGTCCTATCCCTGCAATTAAAAACAATCCCCCTAGAACTACCTTATCTAAGTATAAATGCCCTAATCCCGGCAATACCTGTGAAAGAAATACACTGTACCAGGCATCTTTGCACTTAGTTTTTTCCCTCGTACTCAACCGCTGTTGTGCTGTGTGGTAAGCATCCCACAAACTGACTACATAAATGGCGATCGCTATGACTAGCAGCCACAATCCCCTAACAGTATTCCCTTCGGCTGCTAAAATTGACCAAATACCATGCCATAAAAAGCCTATAAAAGCAAAGACAATCAATAGTCCTTTTGTCCATTGGTTGACGTAGATTTGTCCCAATCCGGGTAACAACATCGATAAATTTGCAGCCAGCCAAGGATTTTTAGGGGTAGAACGTCGCACTCTCATAGGTTAAGTTAAATATCTGATTAACTTAGGTTTCCCAGTCAGTCAGGCACAATATCACCGCAACTGAGGTTAACTCACACCGAATGCACCAGAGTCAGAAACCGGGTTTACCTATATTGATTGAGCTTTGGTTGTCAGCCAGTAGAAATGTTAGCAAAGTAATAGTCATCACATACTAATTGAAAGCTTACAAACAATTTATGAGTAACGTTGATATCATCAAAGGTCTTTATCAAGCGTTTGCAGCAGGTGATATGGATTCCGTACTGGCAATACTCGATCCAAATGTCGAGTGGATAGAATCAGACGGTATCCCTTACGGAGGTGTTTTTCAAGGACAGGAAGCAGTCGTCAATGGTGTTTTCGCCAAAATTGGTACAGAATGGGATAATTTTACTGCCCGTGTAGATGAATTTATTGATGCAGGTGATACCGTTGTTACCTTGGGGGTTGATAGCGGTACTTACAAAGCCACAGGTAAAAGTATGCAAGCACCGACAGCTTCTATTTGGACATTAAAAGACGGTAAGGTTGTCAAGTTTCGGCAATATATTGATACATTAGCTGTTACGAGTGCGATTTAACTAACAACTTGCACTTCCAAAAAGGATAAACAGGAGGCAGAACCTCAACTCCCCTAGTTACCAGCGTCACGCTGGTAACCAGAACATAGGGAACTGTGGCTCGAATGGTGCAAGTTGTTAGATTTAACACACAGGCAATTCACCCCGCGCTAGACTGGCAGTAAAATCAGCGATATTTGCCAATTCCCCTTCCAATATCAATGCGATCGCACTTTCCACATCCGTTAACATCACCCCTGGCTGTAAGATTACTTGAGTAGAGGCAATGGCAGGTTGGTCTATCGGATATCCAATTTGGCTTCCCAACCATATGTAAACTTCCTGTAATCCGGGTACTTGGGCATAAATTTGTTCAGCAATTCTGTGGGTAAGCAAAGTGTAAATCTTACCGACGTGACTAACAGGATTTTTTCCCGCTGCTGCTTCCGTACCCATTGGTCGTTTCAGGGATATAACTCCATTTACTCGATTTCCTCGTCCTACTTGTCCCCCATCTCCCCCTTCTGCGGAAGTTCCCAATACTGTCAGGTAGATTCCATCTTCACCCCTTGTAGGGTCATCTAGGGTGTTAATATTCACCGTTACCCCTTTTAGGGTGTGTCGCTTACCATCTAGGTAGGTTTCCACAGCCTGTTGGATCTCGGCTTTACGCTGGAAGTATGTTTGCACATCGGGAATATAACGGTCTACGAATGCTAGCGCTACAGTTATTAGCAATTGCTGTTGGTTACGGTAACCCATCACCTTCACGTCTTCCCCTGCTTCTGGGAACTGCTGTTTAAATTTTGGGGAATTAAGGTAATGTTCCGTAGCCAAAACCATCTGTTCAGTTTCCGTCAGGGGTGCATAACCCACAGCAGCGGAGGTATCATTAGCACCAATGATGGTACGTTCAAAGAGGTCGGTAAGTTCCGGTGAGCCTTCTTGGAGTTCGTTTTGGATGATTATGTGTTCCTCTGGGTCTACAAACCGTAAATGTTTCCCCAACCATTCCTTTACACTTACCTGCACAATTTCACCGATATCAATGCGTTTACCTTGATATTCAGCAGTAGCGCGATCGCCAATTACCAGACGCATTGGTTGCAACACCTTACCCCCACCCAGACGGGGTAAAGTACGTCCAGCCACCAACAGACTCTTGTCAATATTGTGGTGTAAAATCCGACCAAAGTTAGCAAGATATTCCCGACACAAGTCAATGGAAATTTGCTCCATCATCGCATCACACATGGAGTCTGGATGACCGATACCTTTGCGTTCTACCAATTCCGTTCCTTGCAAAGCGATGGGTATTTGGGTTAGTTCTTCAATGATAATATTTGACATAATTTATACCCCATCTTCTTAGTCAATGATTTGAAGTTCAGTTCCAATACTGCTCGGTTAAGGAATATTGTAGGTTGGGTTGACATCAGGAAACCCAACATCAAGGGCTTTGTTGTTGGGTTACGCTGTCGCTTAACCCAACCTATACATAAGGGGTTTGTAGCTCTAACCGAGTAGTATTGAGTTCAGTTCAACTTTAAAAAGGGATAGCGTTGCAGTTGTTCACAATTCCAGCAGGACATACCACACCATTGACCGATAGTTTCCACCACTACAATGGCATCAGGAGCGTCAAAAGTTATATGTCCTGGTTTTCCCGTCTTCTCCAGAGCTTCTAGCAGTACCCCGTCCAGAAAACGTTCCTCATCCGGACTCTTAAGCTTACCTTTAAAACCACGACGGTGCATACGCACATGAAAACTTTTGCCTGTCAGTTGGGGTACGAAATCTACAACGGTTTCCTGGGCTTTGGATGCAAATTCTTCTGGCGACTGAAACTGAAAAGTATGGGTAACAGGTATCACCCGTGCTAAGAAAGCAAACTCTTCTGGTTCCTTTTTGAGCCAATGCTCTAAGATTTCCAGGAATTGGTGAATATCTCTAACCTTCATTGCCAGTAGGTTAAGAAAGCCAGTCTGACTTACCGCACCAAACCCCTGAAGTACTTTAAAAGCCTTTTTAAAGCCATGTTCGTGGACGCTAACTACTACATTCCAGTCATCCATAGGATTTTCTCCAAAAGCTAGAGAATAATTATTCCTTTGTCATGAGTACTTTTTAATGCCTCAAATCTGAAAAAATACGAATATATACTTAATTCTTGGCGAAAATTCCTCAATTTTTTCTCACGCAAAGTAACCCAAAAGGAGACAAATTATAGCGGTTTTTGCTTGACTACAATACAAACCGAATCAGTGAAATTAGGACAGCAGGGATGGAAATTAGCCCTCTTTAATCACTTTCAGGAGAAAATAATCTAGGATGCTTACAGCATAGAACTTTTACGAAAAATCTTGATTCTAGGCATTCTGTTTAAAAATAAACGCTCAAATCACCGACTTATATACAGTTGAAAATTTGGCTTTTATTTTGGCGTTGCTGATTTGAAGTATGAATCCGGGTGTTCCAGACGTTGCACTGCAACGTCTGGAACAAGGTTTTTGGAATTACACAACATTATTTTCATACATGGATTCAGCAACGCCTTTATTTTTATTTCCCCAGAGTGACAAAACAGGGTTAGGACGGGCAGGGATGGAAATTAGGACGGGCAGGGATGCCCATCCCACAACAGTCTGCTTGGAGAAAATGTGACATCCTCCCACACCAAATCAGAGATTATGATGTGTTGCTCTCCCAAGAATCACTTCTTAGTGTTCCTGGTTTTTCCCTTGCGGGGTTTCGACACTTACCTAGATAAAAGAAAGTCGTTCTTACTCTTTAATAAAGCTCTATTACCATATTATAAATATTTTGTCAAACAAAGGTAAGTCTCATATAATCTTGAAGGCTACAAATTTCTTCTTTCTTGCATGATTTTGAATCTAGCGTAGCGGCTGATTCTAACGATTAAATAAGACTTTTAGCCATTATTTTGGCAAAATAGTTATACTAAGCCACAATTATCATTTTTAATTATAGCCTGAAACAACGCAATTACGTTTACAAATAAGAATTATTTTCGATAAAAATTTGACAAAAAAAATATAAAATTTTGTTTTTTAAACCTAAAGTGTTTATTTAATAAATTTTGATTATATACAGTCCCTAGGGGATGGTGATGTGTGTAAGAGAATTAGCGATCGCTTTAGAGGGTGTTTATAAAAAAAACTGGGTTTGGAGTAGAGAATCGAAAATCTGAGTATGTACGGCAAAACTAACAACTTGCACTTCCAAAAAGGATAACCAGGATGCAGAGCCTCAACTCCCCTAGTTACCAGTGTCACGCTCGTAACCAGAACATAGAGACCTCTGGCTCTTCTTGAGAATGGTGCAAGTTATCAGGCAAAACAAACTGGGTTTCTTGTCCAAGGAAGGGCACGGCATCCATAATATCTCGGTGTATAGAGTAATATTGCCGATGCCGTGCCCCTACTCACCGAACTTCTCTACTTGCCTTTATTTTTAAGCTAAAGTGAAAAGCTACAAGACTATGTGTTAACCAAAAGTTGTGCCGTTCCAGCCCCACATTGCACCTTTGGAATCTGCGAACTCTATGTAAATACGGTTTTGAGGGACACCCAGCGCTTGATTAATCTCCTGACAAAAATCCTGACTCATTGCCTGAGTTTGGTCAGGCTTCATCGTCCCTATACTTTTAATTTCCAGATAGCAAACCGGGTCTGTAGAACCACCAAAGGTCATAGGAACTCCTGCTTCAAAAGCAGTCATCACATAGGATTCTGGTTTTCCTGTATGTTTAGCCAACTTAGCTGAAAGGTTTTTGAGCATAGCTTCAACTTCAGCTTTATCACCATTGGATACAGAAGTTTGGACTTTAATCAGAGGCATAATTTCGATTTTGGATTTTAGATTTTGGATTTTGGATTTTAGATTTTAGATTTTAGATTTTAGATTTTGAATTGTTTCCCCCTCCCCCTATCTCCCCATCTCCCTACCTCCCCATCTCAATTACCCGCCATAATTCCAACCAGTGGTTTCCAGCAGCAATTGCTTACCTTCACGGTGAATTCCAGCAGCGATTACCTCACCAACGTAGATAGTATGGTCACCCCCCTCCACCGCATCAACAACGTTACACTCGATATATCCCAAAGTATCAGAAATAATCGGACAGCCAGTAGTACCCAGATAGAAGTCCACATCCTCGAACTTATTCCCAACTCGACGCATAGGTTTAAAGAACTTTTGCGCTAGTTCTTTTTGTCCATCTTCCAAAAAGCTGATAGCAAATACCCCACTATTCTTAATCATTTGGTGAGACCTAGAATCTTGTTTCACACAATTGACAATCAAGGGTGGCTGAAACGAAGCCTGCATCAACCAACTAGCTGTAAAGCCGTTAACCTCTTCCCCATCTTTAACCCCACAAATATATAAACCATGGGGAATTTTCCGCAACATCGTTTTTTTTGCTTGTTCGTCTAACATAAGTTTATTTGCCTAAGTGTTTCTACATTGTTCAGTTTATCGAACAGTGGGACACCGGGGAGAGGGGGAGGTAGGGAGATGGGGAGGACAAGAAGGACAAGGGAGAGGGGGAGGTAGGGAGAGGGGGAAGACAAGGGAGAGGGGGAGGACTAGGAAGACAAGGGAGAATAATAACTTCCTAATTCCTGTAGGGGCACAGCACTGCTGTGCCCCTACTAACTCTTAACTTCCTATTTCCTGGGACGAAACAAATGGGTGTGTTCGGGATGATATAAACGTGAACGGGCTGTTGCTTCCCCTAATGCTGGACTAATTACATAAAGTGTGGTACGAATTAGCTTTTCTTTGTGAGTGCATTCTGCCATTTCCTTGAGGGGGACAACCCAGATTTTTTCATCGTGCCATCCCAAGCGAAAACAAATCGCCACTTGAGTATCTGCTGGATAGTGTTCTGTGAGTTTAGCTTGGGCATCTTCAACGTGACGTGCAGCCAGATAAAGACAAAGACTAGCTTGATGTGCAGCTAGACTAGCTAATTCTTCCCTGGTCGGTACTTGAGTGCGTCCACTGATGCGGGTAAGAATAATGCTTTGAACTACACCGGGGACGGTTAATTCCACCTTCAACTTCGCTGCTGCGGCTTGAAAAGCGCTGATTCCTGGTATGACTTCAAAAGGAACTTCCGCTTCTGCCAGTAGTTGCATTTGTTCGTGAATAGCGCTATAAAGACTCGGATCGCCAGAATGGAGACGAACCACAGACTTATGCGATCGCACCCGTTCAATCATTAACGGTACAATATCCTCTAAAGTCTTGTTTGCAGTCCGAATTATTTCCACATCTTTTCTACAAAGGTGCAAAATCTCCGAGGGAACCAAAGAATCTGCAAAGAAAATCACATCGGCATTCATGAGTAGCTTCTGCGCTTTCACCGTTAATAAATCAGGTTCTCCAGGACCAGCACCGACAATATAGACAGATGGATTTAATTTCATAAGTCAGTTTATATACAGCAAAAGTTAGTTGATTCACGCTGATTGCCAGCAAGGCACAATTTCAGAAACAGAAATTTTGGAGATTTTCTTCGGGTCTTTCCGGATTGAATCTCTATCCCTAGTAGAAAGAATTGGTAGATGCACCCTGGTTAAGCCCTAGAGACAACTCTGGGGCATTTTTTATTTTTTGGGAATAGGAATAATAAGTTAGAAGTTAGGAGTTAGGAGTTAATAGTTAGGAGTTACTCCCCTCCCGCTAGAAGATTAACGAATTGAGTGAAACGGATTCATACGGAAAAGAGGGGGACAAATTTTTATAGGTAATTTTAGAACACCGAAGGGAGTAACATTTAGGAGTTAACAGTTAATTTTCTCCCCCCTCTCCCCCTACTCTCCCTACTTCCCCATCATCCCACCTCCCCATCTCCTTGGGAAGTTACTACATCTGGTAAAGGACGTTTAAGAATATAAAGCCAAACTAAACCGGCTAATCCCAAGAAGATACCGATTAAACTAATTATTTGGGCAATTCGCAGGAGTCCAAACATCAAGCTATCAATCCGTAGACCTTCAATCCACAAGCGTCCTAAACTGTAAGCTGGTAAGTAGGTCATAAACAGTGTACCTACCTTTAACTTTGACTTACTCCGCAAACTGCGAAAAAATAAAACCATTAACAACACAAACACCATTAAATCCCACATGGACTCATACAAAAATGTGGGATGAAAATAGTCATAATCTATGTAAATTTGGGGACGGGGAGAAATCGTTCTTCCACCCTCTAAAATGATTTCCCGAGGAATATACAACTTCCAAGGTAAGTCCGTGGGAACTCCAAAAGCCTCAGAGTTAAAGAAATTACCCCAGCGTCCAATAGCCTGCCCTAAAATCAGCGAAGGAGACACCAAATCTGCCAACTGCCAAAACGATACCCGTTTGATTTTGGCAAAGATTAACGCCGCTAGTAGACCCCCCAGAATTGCTCCATGAATGGCAATACCTCCTTGCCAAAAAGCAATAATTTGTTCTGGGTGTGCAGCGTACTCTGACCATTGAAACGCTACATAATACAGTCGCGCACCTGGAATGGCACCAATTACTAACCAAATCGCTAAATCACTGAGTAATTCAGGGTTTACATGGCGACGCTTTGCTAAATACTGGGAAAGACTAACGCCAATCAACACTGCTGTAGCAATTAAAAAGCCATACCAACGGATAGTAATTGGTCCTAGTTTCACTAATATTGGACCAGGAGAAGTAAATTGCCAAGCTAAGGGTAAAATAGGAAGATCAACTGCCATGCAGAAATACCTAGAACAGTGTATTATGCCGAATTTCGAGGTCGTTGTTGTTCACAAACACCAAGCATAGCGTCTTGAGGTGACTGCTTTCAATTGAGCATATAGAACTGATAATTGAAAACAACTCCCCCTTGAAAAATCCCACAAGCAAACATTACAATATCTCTTCTATACCACCTAACAGTTATTTTCAAAACATTACCTGTTAAAAGTTCCCTGTTTGTGAGTTCTCTGTTAAGAGTTTTGCATTTTAGTCCCTTGGGGTTGAGAAGGCAGGGTAAAATGATTATCCTTGAGTTCTAGCCAAACAACTAGACATAAAATTATTTTATTGTGATTGCTATTTATCCAGGTAGTTTTGACCCCATTACCTTAGGACATCTCGACATTATTGAACGTAGTTCACGCCTATTTGAGCATATAATCGTCGCTGTATTAAGAAATCCTAACAAAAGTCCCCTGTTTACAGTCCAGCAACGTTTAGAGCAAATTCGTCAATCTACCCAACATTTACCCAATGTAGAAGTAGATGCTTTCGACGGTTTGACGGTCAATTACGCTAAAATGCGACAAGCGGAAGTTTTATTACGGGGACTCAGAGCAATTTCTGACTTTGAAGTTGAGCTACAAATGGCTCATACTAATAAAACCCTTTCTACTCAAATAGAAACAGTTTTTTTAGCGACTTCAAATGAGTATAGTTTTTTAAGTAGTAGTGTGGTAAAAGAAATTGCAAGATTTGGTGGTTCTGTCAATCATCTCGTTCCTCCCCACGTTGCCCTAGATATTTACCAATGCTACACCAACAACCACACGGTATCGAACCCAACTACGAAAATGGAAGCAATCCCCCCCCAGCAGAGTTTACCAACGGGAACTCCCAGCCAGAAGATGCACAAACAGTAAGCTTAGATATTCAACAAGAACTCAACCGCTTGGAGGAGATGATTCTTGCTAATCCCCGTATACCCCTATGGGGACGGACTTTAGTGGATGAAGAAAAGCTATTGGATCAGCTTGATATCATTCAGATGGCTTTACCTGAGGCTTTTGGGGAAGCGATGGCAATTATTCAAGAAAAATCAGAAATTTTGCTGGAAGCAGAAGAATATGGACAGCAAATTGTAGATGCTGCTCAAGCTAAAAGAGCGCAAATTCTTGATGCCAGTGATATTATCAGACAGGCAGAACGGGAAGCCAGTGAATTAAGGCGACAAGTACAGCAAGAGTGTGAGGCAATGATGCAAGAAACCCTCGCCCAAATTGATCGCCAACGTCGCACCTGTCAGCAAGAGATAGAGGAAATACACCGTCACGCAATGGCAGAAGCCCAATCAATTCAAGATGGTGCTGATAAATATGCTGATAATGTACTCAAAAATATTGAAGAACAATTGCACGATATGATGCGGATTATCCGTAATGGCAGGCAACAATTACAACCGGATAACTCTTCTTCCCATAATTCTTCCCAGTCTCTAAATCATAAGAAGAAGTAGTTGTTATCAACTACCTACACTCTTGGGGATGTTAGCAAAGTGGGATGAAGCGCCATAATTTTTTTCCCCAGCATTTAACAGGAGAATAATCCTATTTTCGGTTAAAAATGTCAGCTGGCAAGTCAGCACTTGCGTTATCCCTATCCTTACTTACCTGGCACCAAATGAATATAATTTAAACTTATCACTTACTATTTTTAGTTTGATTATTCAAATATTGGCTCATTTTTTGGGCGATTTTTCTCGAAAATATTTTCTATTTTATTGACGTAATTCCGTTGTTTGATGCTATAGTAAAAAAAAGTGATTTTGGGAAAGTTATGACCATCTTTCACCCAAAACAGCTATAACCCTAATTTTTCCGTAACATTTAACCTAAAAGTCAAATTTTCATCACATCAGGAAAGACCAATTTTCAATCACCCAATTTAATTCATTGAGATGGAAGTTTGACAAAATACAGCTAATATGGTATGGCTAAGGCACCGACAATCTCTGGGTGTAGTGTAGAGACGTGTTACTAGACGTATTAGCACCAAAAATAAAGATAAAGTAGTCTCAAATAGAATTCCATGGAATCGTAAATTCCTTGGTTGTCGATTATGTGATGCTTACGACGGGCGTAGAAACCGCGCCCCTACAATTTGCGGCGTTGGATAAATGTGTGATGATTTTGATGGTTTTGTGGAACGGGCATCCCTGTTTGTGGAACGGGCATCCCTGCCCGTTGTCTATATTTCACGAGACAGGCAAGATGTCTAACTCATATTCATCCCTTAATTCAGCAATGCCATTTTTGCTGTTCTCTTAGCCGATTAAAGAGTATAGGTAAAATCCTCTACCAACATCCCCGGAACCATACTACCTCCAAGTTGACGTTGTTCATAGGTTCCCACTTCCGGGATATATTCTTGAAAATCAGTCAAATCAACGAAATTATCGCCCCAAAAACTATATAAACTTTCATCGAAGCGTAAATTCTCAATGGGAGCCACAATCTCTCCATTTTCTACCCAAAAACAAGCATAACGAGTCATACCTGTAATTCTACCTGTGGGGCGATCGCTCCAATTGAGATAATGCAAGTTTGATACATATAATCCTGTATTTAAACTAGAAAGAATATCCTCAAAGGCTAAATTTCCCGGACTAATTTCTGGTGTACGTAAAGACTCGGAAGCATTCGCACCATTAGCAATTTTTTCATACTCTTTTGCAGTTCGTGAGTTTACCAGGGTATTAACCAACGTACCTTTCTCAACCACAGGTAATTCTGGGGGTGCGATTTCTCCCAATTCATTAAAACGGGGTACTAAACCCAACTGAAAGTTTTCTTTAAAACTAAATTTCGGGGAAAGTTGCTTTTCTTGACGTAAAAGTGCAGCTAAAGCACTACTTCCCTGTTGGATATTCGCTTCACTGACACCACCCCAAGAAAGCATGGTTAAAAGTTCTGCGACTGCTGCTGGTGCAAAATAGGTTTTATACTGTCCTTTAGTTAATTTCTTAACGGGACGAGACAGCAATTCTAGTTGTTTTTTAGCATCGTCAATTTTGGCTATATATGCTTTTCTATCCCATTTACTACCCGCAAAGGTGCCTTTCACAGCCTGTGCTTCTGGAGTAAAAATAGAATAATCTAGGGTAAAAGAATCTGTAGCGAACCAGTGCTTTTGACCTTTAGAATCAGCATAACCTTTAATTACCGAACCACCAGCATAAATACCAGTAAAATCCAATTCTCTGACAGTTTCCAGTAATTCCGGTACAACCTCATCTTCAGCTAATAAACTACCTGGGTGTAGTTCATGAGTGTGATTATTACCTGATGGTAAAACCAAATAGGGATCGACAGGTAAATAACTAATTTCTTCTCTTAACTCTTGTAAAGCTTTATAACCTTCCTGCCAATCTACTTCCCAATTCCCAGTAAAAGGAAACACACGAAAACAACTACGCTGATTCTGCATCAAAGTCAGTACCACCCAACCATCAGCCACACAACCAGTTTGTCTCACCTTAGCATGATTAAAACGAGTAAACTGACTGCGTTCACAACTCAATTTCAGGGTAAAATCCTCGCTTGCCTCCTTTTTATCCAACAAACTGTCAACCAATCGATTAAAACTAAGTTCTACAACCGATATTTCCTCTTTCATCAACTTTCTTCTTGTTTTGGTCTTTGTGTTTCTGACGCTGCTAATTTGAAGTATGAAATTAAAAAATAAGATATTTCTAACAATTTGCACTTCTGGGTTTAATAATTAAGAGGCATAGCCTCCAAGCCTTAGTTACTACACTAAACCTAGCAACCAGAAAATGTTTATCTAAACTCCGTCTAATTAGTTACTAGGTTTTCCTAGCCTCTTTCCTGTTGATGGTAAACAGTAAACGGTGAAATTATTACCCATTACCCATTACCCATTACCCATTACCCATTACCCATTACCCATTACCCATTAAAATTGATAATTTAAGAGGCAGAGCCTCTAAGCCCTAGTTACTAGGCTGAGCCTAGTAACTAGAAATTACCAATTACCCACCTCCACCAAAAACCTCCACATTAGCAAACACACAAACGGGAGAACCATGTCCTACCGAAATTGCCTGATTAGGTTCTCCTTTACCACAAAAAGGAGTACCATACATCTGCCAAGTGGAAGAATCTCCAATTTTGACTAAACTGTGCCAAAACTCCGGCGTAGTAGCCCGATAATTAGGATTACGCAGAGTTTTAGTCAATTTACCATTTTCAATCAACTTTGCATACTCACAGCCGAACTGGAACTTATAGCGGCGATCGTCAATTGACCAAGAACGGTTAGACTCCATGTAAACCCCATGGTCTATATCAGCGATAATTTCCTCAAAACTACCTTTCCCACCTTCCAAATTTAAATTCGCCATTCTATCAATGGGTGGTCGATTCCAGGAAGTTGCACGGGCACAAGCAACCCCAGCCACACCAGTCCTTTTCTGACTCTCTAAGCTACCTAAACCCCGTTGTAATACACCTTCCTTAATTAAATACTCTCTGGTTGCCACAGCCCCCGTATCATCAAAATTATAGCTAGCAAATTCACCAGGTACTGTGGGGTCAAAAGTAATATTCATCAAAGGAGAACCATATTCCAATTTACCGAAATCATCCTTGTTAACAAAACTACCCCCGGCATAATTACGTTCATCTCCCAAAATCCGGTCTAATTCCAGGGGATGTCCCACACTTTCATGGATTTGTAGCATCATCTGGTCAGGGGCTAAGACCAAATTTGTCTGTATTTCTGGACATTCATCCGCACTCAAAAGTTCTACTGCTTGTTCTCCAATTGTACGCACCCTCTGCCACAGGTCTGCTTGTTTAAATAATTCCAACCCACCCTGATAACAATTTGCCTGCCAACCATTATTTGTGCGCTGCTGGACAATTGCGCCATCTTGTGCAATAGCCCCATAATGAGTCCCCAAAGACATAAATCTTTGATACACCTGTGATCCATTACTACTAACAAACCAGGTCTCCTTTTGGGTCATTGTCGCGCTGGCAGAAGTATGTACAATTTGGTCAGAAACCTTAAGAGTTTGACAAATCCCCATCAATAAATCATTAATTTCCCCAGGAGTCAGAGAATCAAATTCTTGTAGATAAGGAGAATTATACTCACCCACCACCTTTGGACGTTCAGTTTGAGGTTGGAGGGGATATATCCACCACTCTCTGGCAGCTAGTGCCTGTTTATACGCTTTTTCTGCTGCTATTTCCAAGCTATTAGGTGCCAGAGAATTCGTAGCTGCATAACTGATACAGCCATTTACCATAACTTCCAACATTGCCCCTACAGAGGAACTTTTACCATTACGCTGCGGTAAACCATCACGCACGGAACGATGAGAAGAGGTTTCCTTTACAGCCCTGATACCGACCCAATCAGCAGGAATACGGAGATTAGCGATCGCCTTAGTGAGTTCAGACCACATTTGCAAGTCAAAAGTCAAAAGTTAAAAAGATTATAGGTTATGCTTTCAAAAGTTTACTATCGAAGCATTTTTAATTTTTAATTACCTACAGGAGTACTAGGTATTTTCATCTTCAGAATTATACACCGAATCCTTTGCTTGTGTTAATTTTTGCGTCTGTGCGTCTTTGGGTGAGACAAGTATAACCTCCCCTACCTTTCCTTCTGCTTCCGCTAACAACTTGGGGTGCAAATACAGATTTTCCAACAATACTGCCACACCAGCCACCCAAGGGGGAATAATCAAAGCCCCAATAATTCCTAAAACTTGAGTTCCTCCCAATACTGCTAAAAGTTGATACAAGGGGTGAACTCGTACCGAAGAACCCACCAATAAAGGGTCTAAAACATAAGTTTCCAGATTTTGGATCACCACAAATAGCAGCAACACCCAGAGGAAGGTAAACCATCCTTGGGGAATAGCCACAATTAAAGCCGGAATCGAACCTAAAACAGGTCCTACAAAGGGGATTAAATTGGTAAAACCTGCAATTACACCCAAAGCCAAAGCAAATTCTGATAAGCCTAAAAAACTCAATCCTAGGGTAATTGCCACACCCAAAATTGCTGAAACCAAAACTCGACCTTGAATATAACCACCCATGCGTCGAGAAATGGGTAAAACTTGAGCTGCGAGACGTTTATCCCAGGGATAAGGAAATAGACTTACTAAACCATTAATTAAGTTTTCGCTTCCAGCGACCATATAACCAGAAATCACCAAAGATAAAATGATATTTATTGCACTGCCAACAATTCCAAAAGTGACTCCAAAAGAACTCACCACAAATTTTTGACTAGAACGCAATAACCAATTTATAAATCCTTGAATATCAAAAAATCTTTCGATAGATTCTAACTGAGTAATTCCCATTCCTACAGCTAAATGTTCTGCCCCTGTGCGCACATGATCCAAATAAACAGGAAGCTTTCTCACTAATCGTTGGATTTGTTCCGAAACAGACGGACCAATGATTAAACCCGCGCCAATTAAACCAGAAATAAGAGTCACATAAACCACAATTACACCCAACCACCGGGGTAAATACAACTTATTTTCTGCTGCATTTACAATTGGTGAAATTGCGGCTGCTATCACTACCGCAATCATCAAAGTCAGCAATAGACTTCGTAATTGCCATAATAATATCACTGCAAAACCAGTGGCAATTATTAATAATAAATCTGATAGGGAAATAGCCTTACGTTCAAAAGACATAAATTAATCAAAGGAAATTTTAAGAAGAACGCCAATTTTCTATCTGTAAATTTGGTACTCTTTGAAATTCTCGCACGTTAGAGGTAACCAGTATGAAATTATTAGTTATTGCTGCAACAGCAATAAGTACATCATAAGCACCAACGGGAGTTCCTGCTGTTTTCAAACTGCTTCTAATTTGAGCTGCTTGTTCTGGTGCTTCTGATGTAAAAGGTAAAATTGTGATTGAGTTCAAGAATGTTTTAATCAAACCTTGGATTTTGATTGCGCGTTGCGGATTAACTGCTAATCCATATTTCACCTCCATTGGTGTTATGGATGAAATGAAAATTTTACTAGGAAGGCTAGATTTTAACCGTTTGAGAGTATTTTCTTCTCCCTTAACAAAATCACTAACTACACAGGTATCGAGTAAGTAACTCATTCTTACAATTCTATTTCTTGCGGTGGTAGCAACTCATTTCTATAGGATTCAAAACTTATACTGTCTTCTACACCTTGATGCTGTAGAATTAGTTCTGACCACTGATTAGGTTTTGTTTCTAAAAAAGTGACAAATACACGACTTTCAGTAATACCCTGGGGTATTTCATTCAGTTCAATTTTACCGTTTTTATATATTCCTTCAAATTGCACTTTACCTCCTAAATCAATTTTAGTTAGCATTGCTAAATTTATAAATAATAAAAAACTTAGTGTCTACTCTGCGAGAAGTCGCTGACGCGTCTATGTGCCTTTGTGTTTTAATATTTTTAACCACTTAACGCTTTGCGCTTCCCGTAGGATAGACACGAAGAACTAAAAAATTCAATTGCGATGCCAACGTGTCCCTTCTTTGCTATCAATGAGAGTAATACCCTGTGCTTGGAGTTCGTTACGGATGCGATCGCTTTCTGCAAAATTCTTAGCTTTCCGTGCTTCCTGTCTTTGCTGAATTAACTTGTTTATGTCTTTATCGCTTAAGTTATTGGCTTTGTGTGCTTCTTGTCTTTGCTGAATTAACGCTTCAATTTGTCCATTGCTTAAAGCGTCAATGATGTTTACAAAAGTGTTTTCTTCCAATATGGCATATAAACCCAATACTTGAGACAGCGCAGTTAGGGTATACCACTTTTTGTGGAGTTCCACCAATGGGGTTGCGGTTTTCCCTTCATGCACCAAGATATTACCCTGACGACAAAGTTCTTTTGCTAACTCAAATAAAACTGCTAATGCAGCAGGGAAATTAAAATCATCATCTCCAAATTCTTCAAACCTTTTTGCAATTTCCGGAATGAGATATTGGGATTCTTGCTGATTTGCAACTCCTAATTCCTGCTTCAGTTTGTCCCAATGTACTAAACCAAACAGTAAACCTTCCTTAAGGGTTTTCCAGCTATTTTCCGCAGTGGCGATCGCTTCATCGGTAAAGTCTAAGGGTTTGCGATAATGTCCTTGAAGAACAAATAACCGTACCACCATCGGATCTACTGGTTGGGGATGCATAGACCATTTACCATCGAGTAAATCCCGAATGGTGATGAAATTACCCAAGGATTTGGACATTTTTTGTCCATCTACCCTTACCATACCGTTGTGCATCCAGTAACGTGCCAGGGGTTTGTTAATTGCTGCTTCTGACTGGGCTATTTCATTCTCGTGGTGGGGGAAAATTAAATCGCCACCTCCAGTGTGGATATCAATAGTTTCGCCCAATTTAGAGCGAATCATCGCTGAACATTCAATATGCCATCCCGGACGACCCTCTCCCCAGGGAGATTCCCAAGATGGTTCTCCTGGCTTTGCGGCTTTCCACAGAGCAAAATCAAAGGGATGTTGCTTTTTATTACCTCCGGCATCTTCGGCGTCCACTCTACCACTAGCACCAGCTTGCATATCTTCTAGTTTCCTTCCCGAAAGTTTTCCATAAGTAGGAAATCGTTCTACACGGTAGTAAACATCACCATTAGCCGGATAGGCGAAATCTTGAGCTTGCAAATTTTGAATTAGTTGCTGAATTTCCGCAATATGTTCTGTAGCGCGGGGATAATCATCCGCATCCTTGACGTTTAAGCGACGGATATCTTCAAAATAGGCATCAATAAAGCGATTAGACACCTCTTCCATTGTGGAACCAGTTTCTTTGGCACGATTGAGAATTTTGTCATCAATATCGGTAAAATTTTGAATGTAACGTACCTCGTAACCACGCCAAATCAAATAACGACGAATGGTATCCCAGACGATGTAAGAACGAGCATGACCCAAATGGCAGTAATCGTAAACCGTCACACCGCAGCAATACATCTTAACTTTTCCCGGTTCGATTGTTGCAAAAGGTTCCTGGCGACGGGTGAGAGTATTATAAACTGTTAGGGTCATAACCAAATAATTCTCAAATACAGAGATTAAGCAATAATAGATTTAAGCCGCTGGAATGAAATACCAGCATACCTATGCTAGAGTTTTCTGGACTCTTTGCGCTACACTCCTAGTTTTGATTTTTTGATAGCAGCGCCATGCAATCAGCAGTTACTTCCGAATCCCACGAAATGGATGCCCCAAAACAAGGATTACCAGTGACAATTATTACTGGATTCCTCGGTAGTGGCAAGACGACTCTCTTAAATCATATCTTGAGTAATCAGCAGGGTTTGAAAACCGCTGTTTTAGTCAATGAATTTGGCGAAATTGGCATTGACAACGAGTTAGTAGTCTCCACCGATGAAAATATGGTGGAACTTAATAATGGTTGTATTTGTTGCACCATTAATAACGATTTAGTTGATGCCGTTTACAAAGTTTTGGAACGCCAAGAAAATATAGATTATTTGGTAGTGGAAACCACTGGACTTGCAGATCCATTACCAGTAGCACTAACATTTTTAGGTACAGAATTGCGGGATTTAACTCGTCTCGATTCCATTGTGACTATTGTCGATGCGGCAAATTATAGCTTAGATTTATTTAATTCCCAAGCAGCTCATAGTCAAATTGCCTATGGTGATGTGATAATCCTCAATAAAGCAGATTTGGTAGATGAAGCAGATTTAGACCTGTTAGAAGTCAAAATTCGCGACGTGAAGGAAGGTGCAAGAATTCTCCGCACTACTAATTCTCAAGTTCCCCTACCATTAATTCTCAGCGTAGGTTTATTTGAGTCAGATAAATATTTTGACGCAGAAGAAGCACACGCACACGAACATCATGACCATCATGACCATCATGACCATCATGACCATCATGACCATCATGACCATGACCATTCCCAATGTGGACATGACCACGACCATGACCATCACCATCACCATCACCACCATTCCCATCACCTAGAAAATGATGGTTTCACCTCCATTTCTTTCGAGAGTGATAAACCTTTTTCTATCCGCAAATTCCAATATTTCTTAGATAATCAGCTACCGGAAACAATTTTCCGTGCAAAGGGAATTATGTGGTTTGATGAAAGTCCTAATCGCCATATTTTTCACCTTTGTGGTAAGCGTTTTACCCTTGATGATGATGAGTGGAAAGGAGAGAAAAAAAATCAGCTTGTGTTGATTGGTCAAAACTTAGACCATGAAAAATTGTATGAACAATTAGAAAATTGCTTGTGTATTCCTTCCACCAATCGTGCTAAAGGGTTTGGGAAATAATCAAAGTTAGGAGGTATGAGTTAGGAGTTAGGAGTTAGTAGTTATGAGGTATGAATGAAAACTAAATAATTCCTAACTTCCAGTTCCTAACTTCCAATTATTAACTGCTAACTTCCAATTCTTAACTCCCAACTTCCAATTCATAACTTCCAATTCCTAACTTCCAATTCATAACTTCCAATTCCTAACTTCCAATTCCTAACTCCTAACTTCCCAACTTCCAATTCCTAACTCCCAACTTCCAATTCCTAACTCCCAACTTCCAATTCATAACTTCCAATTCATAACTTCCAATTCCTAACTCATAACTCATAACTCATAAATTCCTAACTCCTAACTCATAACTTCTAACTCTTCTTATGCGTGTCGTCATCCAGCGAGTAAAATCATCCCAAGTCAGCGTCAACGGTGAAATTGTCGGTAAAATCGGACGAGGATTAAACTTACTCGTCGGAATTTCTGATAGCGATACTGATGCACAATTGGACTGGATGGCACGTAAATGTCTCGAACTACGACTGTTCCCAGATTCCGAAAATGACGGCAAGTGGCAAAAATCTATACAAGAAATCAACGGCGAATTACTGGTAGTCAGTCAGTTTACCCTCTACGGTGATTGTTGCAAAGGTCGTCGTCCTTCCTTCGACCGTTCCGCACCACCCCAAACCGCAGAAGACTTATATAATCGCTTTGTTAGCAAATTACAAAATAGTGGATTACGGGTAGAAACAGGTAAATTTGGGGCAATGATGCAGGTAGGAATTGAAAATGATGGTCCAGTAACTCTAATACTAGAAAAATAATATATATCAGAATTTATACTGAAGACAGAAAGATTGGTAAATTCTATGTTCCTTGCGTACTAAATTATGAGAGAATATTAGATTAACCATTACAAAACTTAAAAATAAGTCATCATGGCAAAAATCCAGTTTTCCAGAGGTATTGACGAAGATGTAACTCCACAAGTACGCATAACGCGATCGCGCAGTGGTAATACTGGTACAGCAACGTTTTATTTTCAAAACCCTAAGGCTTTAAGTGAAAGCAACACCGAAGAAATTACTGGAATGTACATGATTGATGAAGAAGGAGAAATATTGACCCGTGAAGTTAAGGGTAAATTTGTCAATGGTAAGCCAGAAGCATTAGAAGCTGTTTACATCATCAAATCTCCTGAAGAATGGGATCGCTTTATGCGATTTATGGACCGGTATGCACAAGAAAATGACTTGGGATTAAGTAAGTCTGAATAAAGTTAGGAATTAGGAATTAGGAATTAGGAGTTAGGAATTAGGAGTTACCAATTTTTAATGTGTAATTATTTTAGGAGTTAAGAATGAAAAGTTACCAATTTTTAATTTTTAATTTTAGTTGATTGATGGCTCATTTACCTCACCCAGATTCAACGAAAATAACGATAAATTGTGCTGTAATTACCGTTAGCGATACACGTACTCCTGAAACAGACAAAAGTGGTCAAAGAATTCAGCAATTACTTGATGATGCAAACCATAAGGTAAAGGTATATCAGATTGTTAAAGATGAACCTGCACAAATTCAAACACAGTTAGAATTATTAGGTCAAAATGTTGATATCAATGTTTTAATTTTTAATGGTGGTACAGGAATTGCACCACGGGATACTACCTATGATGCTATTGAAAAGAAATTAGAAAAGATATTACCTGGATTTGGAGAGTTATTTCGCTTTTTGAGTTATCAAGAAATTGGTTCCCGTGCGATCGCTTCTCGTGCTGTTGCTGGTGTTTATCAAGGTAAATTAATCTTCTCTCTTCCCGGTTCTAGTAATGCAGTACTACTAGCGATGGAAAAACTGATTTTACCAGAGTTGAATCATTTGGTTGGTCAGTTGCAGAAAAGGTAGGAATGGGGAATAGGGAACGGGGAACGGGGAATAGGGAACAGTGGAAAAGAATTGACGCAAACAGCATCGTCAAAATACTTTTGCAAGAGCTCTGTTGCTTAGTTTACTTATTTTCCCCGTGAGTAGTAATGGATGCTGTTGGCGAAATATAAGTTAACAACCAAAACACTGATTCTGTCGTCGTTCGCGTTACAAAACTACAAAATGTAGTCATGGCTGATAACACAATATCAAGGCTTTCACGGTGTAAAGAAATATTTCGCCAACAGGGTCAGTAATGGAACGGAAAACAGAGTTAAGGCTGAAAATCAGATGGGGTTAGCATTAGCTAGCTAAAAGCTTGACTAACTTTACCAAACGTTACCCAACATTACCCATGATTTAGTCATGTTGTGTCACCCGTGATTTAATTGTGGGTAAGACATCACGTCTTTATATGTAGAGAGGTTTAAGCTAGTGATTAAGCATGAAGGACAAGCGCCAAAGGTGGTTCGTGTTGACCGCTACGAATTTGAACTTGATACGGGACAAGTTTTTCAACACCTAGAACCACTTGATAGGGATATGACTGTAGACGAATTTCAGGTATTCTACGAGCATTGGTATAAACGTATTAAGGGCGATTTTGCCTGATGACTCGTTTGATAACGTTGCAGCAAGCCTCGAAGAAGCTTGGTGTAACGAGCAAAACTCTGCGACGATGGGATAATTCCGGAAAACTCCCAGCACTTCGTTCTCCTACAGGTTACAGAATGTACAAGGAGTCGGATATTAACCGTCTTGCAGGGATTGTAGAAGAAATTAAAAGGGATAATCTACCAGTTGCCGTTTATTGTCGCGTTTCTAGTGGCGACCAAAAACAAAAAGGTGATTTAGAACGTCAGAAGGGCAGAGTACTCGATTACTGCGTTAAACAAGGCTACCAAGTATTAAAAGTGTTTGAAGAAGTTAGTTCTGGAATGAATGATAACCGAGCTAAAATTCATGCTTTATTTAAGTTAGTAACTCAACATAAAATAAACCGGGTTGTCGTGGAATACAAAGACCGACTAACCCGGTTTAATTTTAGGTTTTTAGAGGAATTTTTCAAAAGTCATGGGGTGACTATTGAATGTGTATCTTCTCAGATGGACAAATCTTTTGAGGAAGAATTGACACAGGACATTATATCACTTCTTGCGTCGATGTCAGCAAAACTTTATGGACGTAGAAGTGCTGAAAATCGAAGAAAGAAAGAAGCCGAACAAAGTAAAAATAATCCGATTAGTTCGATTCTACTTTTGATGCCCATTCTTCAAGAAACTTTCGTATCCATTGCCCATAAGGCTGGTCATCTGGCTTAAGAGTATCAATTTTATCCTTAACCCAAGGTTCAAGTACTACAGTTGCTTGAGCCTTTTTTTGCATATATTTACGCTGATAGTCAGATACTTTATCTTTATTAGCTTTTTGCCACAATTTCTGCGAAACTTTTTTACCCATTTAGTTGACACTTATAAATATATAATGTACTATAGCTATAGTATTACATACAAGGAGGTGATTGACAAGTGAGTATCAAAACATTTGCGAATATAGTTGCTACGATAACGCCTAAAAATATTAATAATTATTGTGCTGATTATAGCCGTGTTTATGGTGCTGCTAGTCAATTATGCCTCGAACGTAGCTTAGAAGAAGGAGGACTAAGTAAGTCAAAATTAAACACCGAATTACAGCAAAAGTTTGGTATCAACAAACGTCAGGCTAATTCTGTCATTGCTGATGTTGACGGTAAGATTTCGTCAGCGAAAGAATGCCGTAAGCGTCATATCAAAACCATTGAAGGTCAGCTTAAATCTGTAAACAAGTTTCTGAAGACTTGGGAGAAAAGAGTTAAGGATTATAAGAAAGCTAAAAAGGCTAAAAAGTTTAAGCAATCTTATATTAAAGATGCTTGTTCAATTCGTTATAATCCTTGTCGGTTAACTGAATTACAAGTAACAAAACAACGCATTCACCAAAAGAAACGTCGCAAATACGTTTTAGAGCAGAAACTTGAATACCTGAAAAATGCGCCCTTAGAAGTAAATTTAGGTGGAATAGGTAATCAATTTGTTTTTGTTGGCTCTAAAGGTGAAACATCTGGTAATCAAATCTGCCAGTTAGATGCGGATGGTAATTTAAAGATTCGGGTACCTCGTTGTTTAGAGTCCGAGTATGGAAGTTACATTCTTATTCCAGAAGTAACTTTTAAATACGGTCAACAACATATTGATGCTGCTTTAAAAATTGGTCAGGCATTAACTTACAGGTTTTACTACAAAGATTTTTCTTGGTATTGCGCTATATCTACCGATGTCCCTGAAGTTCCAACACAATCTAAGTTCGGGAATGGTGCAATAGGCATTGATTTGAATCCGTCCGTTATCGGTTGGACTTATATAGATGCGGATGGCAACTTAAAAGATAGTGGTCAATTCAAAATAAATCTTCATAGCAGAAATACAGGACAAGTTGAAGCGATACTCGCTGATATTGCGGGTCAAATCGTATTGTTAGCTGAGACTTATGAGTGTCCCTTAGTAATCGAAGATTTAGACTTTTCAGCTAAAAAGCAGCAGTTAAGAGAGCGTGGTAAAAGGTACTCTCGGATGCTGTCAGGTTTTGCTTTCTCCAAATGGGAGGAAGTATTAGAACGTCGGTGCGTTAATCGTGGCATCGACTTAATAAAGGTTAATCCAGCCTATACAAGTATGCAGGGATTAACCAAATATATGGGGATGTATGGATTGAGTTCTGATACTGCGGCTGCATTGGTAGTAGCGCGTCGTGGTATTCGTACCAGTTCATTTAAGCGGTTCTCTGACCGTTTACCCCGCAAATACATAAAGCTCATTCCTTCCAACCAAGCTTATCTGGGTGGTACCAGAAAACACAGTTGGTCACATTGGAATGAGCTTAGACGCGAACTTTCCGGAGTACGTCGTCACAATTATTTTACCAGCGTTAACAGCGCTCCCGTGGTCAACCTTCATAGGTCGGAGTCTGGTGGACAATGCCCTATGTAGGAAGCCTAAAGGCACTTCGGGTAGTAGGTGAAATTCCTACTGGGAATCCTCATATCGCCGTTGGTATGAGGTCATTGTCCAAGATTGGGTAATGTTTTTTCAACGGTAAAGATTCTAAATCAGTTATAGTCAGTTACTGCTGATATTTTTTTACCAATTCTAGTACTTTCCGATATTCAGCATTTCTTTCTTGTTGTTTAAATAAATTAGCAGCTTTCTGCAAATCACTAATAGCATCCTGTAAATCTCCCAACTTACCACGAGCAACACCCCGGCTATAGTAAGCTTGGGCATAGTTGGGATTAATTTTGATGGCTTGGGTGAAATCTTCTATCGCACCCCGATAGTCCTTCAAAATAGCACGAGTAAGACCTCGGTTGTTGTAAGCTAAGGCATCTTTGGGATTAATTTTGATGGCTTGGTTGTAATCTTCTATAGCACCCCGATAGTCCTTCAACTCAACACGAGCACCACCCCGGTTGTTGTAAGCTGAGGCATCTTTGGGATTAATTTTGATGGCTTGGTTGTAATCTTCTATAGCACCCCGATAGTCCTGTAAAATAGCACGGGCACCACCCCGGTTGTTGTAGGCTTGGGCATCTTTGGGATTAATTTTGATGGCTTGGGTGAAATCTTCTATGGCATCCCGATAGTCCTGTAAAATAGCACGAGCAGCACCCCGGTTGTTGTAGGCTTGGGCATCTTTGGGATTAATTTTGATGGCTTGGGTGAAATCTTCTATGGCACCCCGATAATCCTTCGACTCAATACGAGCAGCACCCCGGCTGTTGTAGGCTTGGGCATCTTTGGGATTAATTTTGATGACTTGGGTGAAATCTTCTATGGCACCCCGATAGTCCTTCAACTCAAGACGGGCAACACCCCGGTTGTTGTAGAATAAAGCAAAATTGGGATTAATTTTGATGGCTTGGGTGTAATCTTCTATGGCACCCCGATAGTCCCGCAAAATATCACGGGCAATACCTCGGTTGTTGTAGGCTGCAGCAAAATAGGGATTAATTTTGATGGTTTGGGTGTAATCTTCTATGGCACCCCGATAGTTCTGCAACTCACGATGGACAAGACCCCGGTTGTAGTAGGCTACAAAAAAATTGGGATTAATTTTGATGGCTTGGGTGTAATCGTCTATGGCACCCCGATAGTCCTGCAAAATAGTACGAGTAAGACCCCGGTTGTTGTAAGCTATGACATAGTTGGGATTAATTTTGATGGCTTGGGTGAAATCTTCCATGGCACCCCGATAGTCCTGCAAAACACCACGAGCAACACCCCGGTTATAGTAAGCTTGGGCATAGTTGGGATTAATTTTGATGGCTTGGGTGAAATCTTCCATGGCACCCCGATAGTCTCCCTTATCAAACTTATTGATAGCTCTCTCAAGGAAAACTTCCGCTCTTTGTGCTATTAACAGATGATTGTGATACTGAGTAATTTTATTTTCAGACCTGAGTAATAGGGGTGATTGCTGGGCATAACTAACACTTACTTGACTACCCAGAAGAACTGTCATTGCCATACTCAAGCTTATTAAATTTTTCAACATTTTATACTCGCCCCCTCTCTCTACTGGCTTCCCAGAGGTCATCTCAATGGGGGATGGTCTCTAATTATATTGTCGCTCTACCTAGAATAGAATTACGGAATATGTCACACAATGTAAAATGAACTACCCCTGGCTAACTTAGTTTGAGCCAGGGGTTTCTACATCCCCTAGCGTAGCCTGAGATTTTTGACGCTTCGCACGAGCTAGTTGCTACCCTTCGGGAACGCTTCGCGAACATGCTTCCCGCTTGTTTACGGGTACGTGAAGTAGAGCTAGAATCATCCACGCCTGCGAGACTAGTTCCTAATCCCGGTAGATTATTCGAGTACCAAACAAGTATAACTTCCGCCGAAGCAATATCCCGTTGCTGACTGTATCCGCAGTTGCAAATGTGTATTCTTTGCTCTAAACTTTTCTTTTCTTGATGTCCACACTTGGGGCAAGTTTGAGAAGGTTTGATTTTCCGGGTAGGGACTTCTATAAACACACCACCAACATCATCTAATTTAGCTTTCAGTGCGCTTCTAATCATCCCCATGCCAACTTCAAAAAGCCCGAAACATGCTCTCGATAAAGATTACGAGATTGGCTATCCTAGGGCACTTCTCTATAAGGTGTCAAATTTAAATGGGGTCAAGATTTGATATCAGTTTTGGTCAATTACCTTATTACCTCTGATACTTGTACCCCAAAACGAACATTTTCATCCTATCCATAATTGTTAACTTTTATTAAAATTTTCAAAATCATCTTTTCCTCGCAAATGTAGCAAGGTGTAACAACTTTTCTGATTTCCGACGCAACGAAATTTCAATAGTTACAACCCCCAATTTTCTGCTATAATGTGTGTATTCGTTGGT
>JASJCY010000089.1 GCA_030065825.1 Nostocaceae cyanobacterium
TACGTGGTTGTTTTACCTGTTTTCAGGAATTACCCGCTGACCACGAACACGGGCTGGAGTTGACCAACTACTACATTTTATCAAAAAGTCGTCCTGGAAGGACGAGGAGCCTGTTATCCCATTATTTTCGGTCAATTTAGAAATTGAGGCAGCGCGTTGCTAACTTTCCCAAAATTATGGGGACTGTCGGGGTTGATTGGGAATATTGTAAAATTTTCATATAAACATAGTCAAATGTAGTCATTAATCTAAAAATTATGAAGCTGTCAGATTATGCAAAAAAAGTAGGAATAAGTTATCGAACAGCCTGGAGGTGGTGGAAACAAGGTAATCTAAAGGGTTATCAATTACCATCTGGCACAATTATTATAACTGATGTAGACCTGCCTAGCACGGCTTCTCGCATAGAAGACAACTCTAAATCGGACTTGATAGCTTGCATTTATGCTAGGGTTTCCAGTGCTGAAAACAAAGATAATCTAGACAGACAAGCGGAAAGGTTAAAAGATTATGCTATTGCTAGAGGATACAAAATCTATAAAGTTGTTAAGGAAATAGGCAGTGGTTTAAATGATAATCGAAAACAATTGACTCAGATTCTAGTTGACCCCAACTACAATATTTTGATTGTTGAACATAAAGATCGTCTAGCAACATTTGGCACTAATTATCTAGAAATATTGTTAAAACAACTAGATAAGAATGTTGAGATTGTGAATCAAAGTGAGGATAAACAAGATGAATTGATGGAAGACTTTATTGCCATTATTAGTTCTTTTTGTTCTCGACTTTACGGATTAAAAAAATCGAAACGAAAAGCCGCACAAATTATAGCTGAGTTAAAATCTAATGAAGAATAATGTTACTAGCTGAAAGAGATATTATCAAGATATGACATCAATTTCGGACTGAAATAGATGATTTATATTGGCAGTCAAAAAACCTTTCTAATTCAGCTAATAATTTAATCCTGCAAAACTTGATGTACGGTCATGGTTATCTGACTTGTGAATGAAGGTCTTCGACTTTCAAGGAAGAAGGAAGAGGGAAGAAGGAAGAAGGAAGAAGTGCTAAAGTATAGTTACTCCTCTCCGGCTAGAAGATTACCGAATTGAGTGAGACTACCAAGAGGAGGAAGAGGGGGAAGAGGAGGAAGAGGAGGAAGAGGAGGAAGAGGAGGAAGAGGGGGAAGAGGAGGAAGAGTGGGAAGAGGAGGAAGAGGGGGAAGAGGGGGAAGAGGAGGAAGAGGGGGAAGAGGGGGAGAAATTTTTATAGGTAATCTTAGAACGAGAAGGGAGTAGTTACTTCAAAGATCGCTCAATGGTGTAGGACGAACTAGTAACAATGAGTATTTTCGTTTTCTTCAAATAGCTTTAGGCAGCTTCAGAGAACTTGATACACAACGCTCTAATTGCACGGATGAGTTTTTAGAAGCGTGAACCTCAACTATTTTCGCTCAGCAATGAATGAAGTTGATGAAATGCAAAGAATAATGCTTTGTGTGCCCAATAGATATCTGGTGGAAAAGAATGTAGAGACGTTGCATTGCAACGTCACCGAACAAGGGTTTTGGACAATGCATATTTAATTTTCACGCCTATGTCTAATAAATTGAACAAATCTTCTAACAACTCAATTGGATTCAAGTTAAGCGTCGTAAAAGACGGGTAAAGTTTGGTAGGAGTGCAAGCTTCAACACAAACATAAAACCGCTCAAACCTTCTTGTGCTCAAACCCTCTTCCTTCCCTTTGACTTTTGATTTCCAAGGCAGCGTTACTAGTGTTCTGTCCCATTAGTTTTGATGGCTAGTTTTATAGTCATATTTATATGACTTTGACTATTAGACTGGGACTTATAGTCCCAGGTGGGTGTGATGGAAACGGGAACAAAATTAATGGGACAAACCACTAGTCTATAGTATTTAGTAGATCATCGAGGATATCCACAGCAATTTTAATTTGTTCGCTATCAATTACTAAAGGAGGACAAAAACGAATAGCAGCTTTACCGCAACCCAGTAATAATAAACCTTTGTGAAATGCAGCTTGAATAATGCGATTGCGCAATTGTGGGTCTAAATTTCCTTTAGTATCTAATAAATCTACCCCCACCATCAAGCCTTTACCTCGTGGTAGGGAGATTCTGGGGAATTTCTCCTGTAGCTGTCGCAAAAGAGTTTGTAATAATTCTCCCATTTTGGGGACATTTGCCATCAATCCCCCTTCTAAGAGTTTCATGGTAGCCAAGGCAGCAGCACAAGCAACGGGATTACCCCCAAATGTGGTAGCATGGGAGCCAGGTTGCCAAGTCATAATTTCTGGTCTGGCGATAATCGCACCCAAGGGTAAACCACTGGCGATCCCCTTAGCGGTGGTGATGATATCTGGCATGATACCCCAATGCTCGATGGCAAACAAACGACCTGTGCGTCCCATTCCCGATTGGACTTCATCCACTACCATGAGGATGTCATAGCGATGGCAGATTTCTCGTAATCTTTGTAAAAATCCGTCTTCGGGAACAATGTAGCCTCCTTCCCCTTGAATTGGTTCCACAAATATTGCTGCTATTTCTTGGGGTGGTAATATACTGGGAAACAGCTGCCCTTCCAGGTAATCTAAACTAGCGTGGGTACCATAGGGAATATGGGTTATTCCCGGAAGTAGGGGACCAAAACCTGAACGTTGTACTGTTTTAGAACCTGTGAGGGACATTGCTCCGTAGGTGCGTCCATGAAATGCTCCCAAAAAAGCAACTATCAGGGAACGTCTGGTATAGTAACGAGCTAATTTAATGGCAGCTTCGTTAGATTCTGCACCGGAGTTGGTAAAAAATACTCTCCCACCCCGAGGAAGGGGAGCGTTATCTGAGAGTTTTTCTGCTAATTCTACCATAGGTTCGTAGTAGAAATCAGTACCGGACATATGCAATAGTTTTGTTGCTTGTCCTTGAATGGCTTTTACTACTTCCGGGTGTGCGTGTCCTGTAGCCGCAACGGCTATTCCTGCGGTCATATCCAGGAAGACATTTCCATCCACATCTTCCACCATACAGCCTTCACCGCGAGATACCACTAAGGGATATTCTCGGGTATAGGAAGGGGAAGTTACAGCGCGATCGCGATCAATAATTTTTTGAGCAACAGGTCCGGGTAAGGAGGTTTTCAAATGGGGTTGACGAGGGAGATTTTGATTAACAGGTATACTTAACATGGTTTGTGTAGAATTTTTTATGATTACTTACGATTAAATGCTCGGGTATTATTTCTTGCAGTAGCTATTTACTCTATTTTGGCGCGTAAATATTCTGTTTAGTGAAAGATTACTGACTAAAATTTCCTGAAATTTATTATCTTTACCTTTCCCAAGACAATCACTACGAATTACCAATCCAGATTTGCATCGTTAGATAACGAGGTAACGATATAAATCAAGAATCTCAATCTCACCCTTGGTAATTCAAATTATTATCTTTACTCCTAAGAAACACAGGGAACTCTTAACAGGGAATAGGGAATAGGGAATAGGGAAAAGGGAAAAGGGAAAAGGGAACTCTTAACAGGGAACTCTGAATAGGGAACTCTTAACAGGGTAAGAGGATGTTGTGTTTGTTTCATTTGTTGTTAGCGCGGAAATTGCGGTAGTGGGAGGCTCATATCTTGCACCATTGGTCGGACAAGCACCGAGAAACCGGGTTTCTTGGGAACGACTAATGGTGAAAGCCTAAATTTCACGTTTAGAAACCCGGTTTCTGATCGAGGTGCAAGATGTCAGTTTACCTTTCCCAAGACAATCACTCCAATTACCAATCTGGATTTGCATCGCTACATCATAACGAAATAACGATATAAATCAAGAATCTCAATCTCACTCCTGGTAATTCAAATTATTAGCTTTACCTTCCTAAGACAATTACTCCAAATTACCAATCTGGATTTGCATCGCTACATCATAACAAAATAACGATATAAAACTAGAGTCTTGAGTGTAGTAAAACGAAACTAGGGGTAGTTAATTTATGCTTACTTATTGAGAAAATCAAGAAATGATGACATAAAAATTTCCATAGCAAAGCCAAGGATGATTATATATTAGCACAAAAACGCAGCTTGTAAACCTTGAAATTTCGTGACCGCTATGACATAAATTCTCAATAATTTCAGCGTTTTCGGAGAGGAAGCAGTTTTTTAAAATTATTACAATAATCTACAATGATGTGAGTGGTGAAGCCGTCACAGTGAAGAAAGATACTTATTCGATAATTATTCCCGATTGTCAATTTGTGCCCGTTGCAAACTCCCGGAAAAGTCCACATACACCGTCTTCCATTCCGTAAATACATCCAACGCGGCAATTCCCACTTCCCGGTGACCATTCCCGGTTTGTTTCACCCCGCCAAAGGGTAAATGCACCTCTGCTCCAATAGTGGGACCATTAATATAAGTAATCCCTGCTTCAATATCTCGCATTGCTGCAAAAGCCCGATTAATATCACGGGTGTATATAGAAGAAGAAAGACCGTATTTAGTATCGTTGAGGATATTTATAGCTTCCTCAAAGGAGGTGACCTCAATTATTGCCACCACAGGACCAAAGATTTCTTCCCGCGCTACCCGCATATCGGGAGTAACGCCATCCAAAATGGTGGGTTGAAAGAAGTAACCGTGTTGTAGTTCTCCCTCGGTGGCGATTTCCCCACCCATTAACACTGTAGCTCCTTCTTGGGTGGCAATATCCAAATATTTCTTTACCCGTTGCAGCTGTCTAGAGTTAATTATCGGACAAATTTCCGTATTAGGATCGTCTCCTGTCCCCAAGCGTAGCTTACTGCTACGTTCTTTGAGCATAGTGGTGAACTTCTCTTTAATATCGCGGTGCAAAATTAAGCGACTGGTAGCGGTACATCTTTGTCCAGAAGTGCCAAAGGCACCCCAAACTGCTCCTTCTAACGCCAATTCCAAATCGGCATCTTCCATGACAATTTGGGCATTTTTGCCTCCCATTTCCAAACATACCCGCTTGTGGGTACGTCCGCAAATGGCACCGATTTGTGCACCGGTTTCGGAGGAACCTGTAAAAGAAACCAAATCGACATCGGGATGTTCTACCAAAGCCCCTCCTGCGTTTTCTCCCACACCATGCACCAAGTTAATGACTCCCGGTGGTAAACCTGCTTCGGCAAAAATTGCTACCAATTTCGTAGCACAGGCAGGGGTATCTTCCGCTGGTTTGAGAATTACGGTATTTCCACAGACTAAAGCCGGCATAGCTTTCCAACAGGGGATAGCAATGGGAAAATTCCATGGAGTAATTAAAGCACATACACCGATAGGCATTCTTACGGTCATGGCAAATTTATTGGGCATTTCTGAAGGGGTAGTCTGCCCAAATAATCGCCGTCCTTCCCCTGCGCTGTAAAAAGCACAGTCAATTCCTTCTTGGACATCACCTCGTGCCTCAGTCAGGGTTTTGCCCATTTCCCGACTAATTAATTGTGCCAGTTCTTCTTTATACTTAACTAATAATTCCCCTACTCGAAACACATATTCTGCTCTTGTTGGTGCGGGAACCTGACGCCAAGTAATATATGCTTTACGGGCAGCGATTACGGCTGTATCCACGTCATCCGCTGCGGAACTGGGAAAAGTTGCAATCAGCTGCCGATTATCAGCAGGATTACGGCTTTCAAGGGTATTTCCCGATTCGGCATTTACCCATACACCGTTGATGAAATTAAGACAAGTAAGGGGAGTAGTCATGATGGGAATAGGGAATAGGGGATGAGGGATGGGGGATAGGGAATAGGGAATAGGGGATAGGGGATGGGAATTTAAAACCGACCTAATTCTACATTGTAGTTAATGCTGAAAAACCAGCCATCAAAATCGATATTGCTTTCAGTAGAATAACCTGAGGCAACCCCTGCTTGTAAACTCAGATTACCGTATTTTGACATTCGGTAATTTAAATGACCATACAATCGATGATATTGGTCTTCGCGATCATCTTCACGATTATCTTCACGATCGCGGTGGGAAAAGTTTGACCAATTAAATTGGTAGTCCAAACCAACTTGGAGGGACTTTTCTAACTGGTAGTTGAGAGAAAGCCAGCCAAAATTAATGATTCGGTTGCGAGTCTTGGGATCGGCAAAACTCAGGCGTAATTCATAGAAACTATTAAACATCAACTTGGAACTGAGGCGATCTCGTCTTCCGAAAGCTAGACGAAAAGAATTTTCATGCAAAAAGCGATCGCCTCTTTCAAAAACTGGTTCATTTTTTTCTGAGTCGAGGAAATCGCTGTCTTTGGCATGAAATAATTGTTGATGGTTCCAACCAATTTCTCCATACATTCGCCGTGTTATCTGCTGATAAATACCGACATTTACTCGAAATTGGTTATAATTATACTGTGATTGGTCTAAGTATTTTATCAGGTAGCCATCTACAGAACTAGTTAAATAAGTCCTCGGTCCCAAGCGCAACGGTGCAGCTGCCAGGGTCAATCCGCTAAAAATTAAACCATCTTCGACAGGGTCTACATCCTGTGAAAAAATGTTACTGGTTTGGAAATAGCCAAGACGACCAAGCAAGTAGGCTACAGGTTTGGGTTTGGGTTTGGGTTTGGGTTTGGGTTTCGGCTTCGGTTTGGGTTTCGGTTCAGTTATGGGTTCTGGTGGTATCGTTGGTAGTGGTAGAGTTTCTAGGGGTGGCGTTTCTTCTGATTGTGGCTTCTTTTCCTCTTCTACTTTTCGTATAATTAGTACCCCCAACTCATCTAGCTTTTGCTGTTCTAGTCGATTTAGCTTTTGCTGTTCTAGTAGCCACCTCAGCCTTGTGATTTTGTCGGGTCGTTCCTCCTCAAGTGTTTCTAATTTTCGTTCTATATCCGATGGAGGACCGGCAGGAAATTCTGTTGGCTGTGCTTCTACCGGTGGTGGCTCATTTTCTTGTGCAGTGTTAGCAGGATTGTCAATTGAGCTAGGATTGGATGGAGTCGTTAGTAATTGTTCATTTTCTTGTGCGGTGTTAGCAGAATTGTCAATTGAAGTAGAATTGGATGGAGTTGCTGGTGATTGTTCATTTTCTAATGATTGTGCGTAGAAGAGGGGAAAATGCTGCTCTTGAGGATTTATCGTCTCTACTTCCGACTCTTGCTGGGAGGGATGTGACCTCAAAACCCCTATGCGATCGCCTATTTCTTCCTTTACCAACGGATAAGTTTGATTTGAATTTGCAGCGGATGCTGCATTAACGCTAATGCCCCAGCTGCCAACACCACTAACAGCTAATAAAGCTGATAGCAACAAACTTTTACAATTCTGGGGTTGCATTTTTGATTGCAATAGAAAAATATAGAGCCATAGGCTGGGTCTACAATTTTTACCCCAAATATCAAATTTTCGATTTAATTTAGCCACACTACGGTCTTTTTGATATTTTTCAAAAATGTGATATGATAGAAGGTTTTAATGCAGCCCTGATAATTTTAACAATAAAGTTAAATGAATTTTCTATAGTATATTTGCGGATGTTATATTTTGAAAAATTGATAAACTTTCGGCAAATTTACTTAAGAAAAATTGTTATAACAGTAAGCGGGTCTACAGTTTTAAGAATAAGTGCTTAAGTATATCTGGTTTGGTGTTAGTAAATAGCATTGTGAGGATGGCAGCTATGTCTTGCAAGTTTTTGCCAGTATTAGTGACGGGTGTATGGGGAGTGATTACACTTCCTCTAGCAAGTCAGACAATTGCTCAAACTCCTCTAAAGAAGGCTGTGGTTTACGATTTGCACAACAGGGTACAGTTGATGCGCAAAAATCGACAGGAGCGTAAGGCTCGTAGATATGATTCCATGGTTCCTGGGGATGGTTTGTCTACTGGTAGGGATTCGCAAGCAGATTTGCGTTTCAATGACGGTTCTTGGGCACGGGTAGGAGAACGAGCAATCTTTCGATTTTTACCAAAAACGCGCAACTTTACATTGTCAAATGGAACTGTGCTGCTGCTGATTCCACCTGGACAGGGGACAACGCAAATTGGAACCCCTAATGCTGCTGCTGCAATTCGCGGTTCAGCTTTATTCGTTCGTTATGATAAAAAAACGGATACTACAATTGTGGGTGCCTTGACAGATAGTGGGATTGAAGTTTCCAAGAAAAATGCTCCTCAAGGTCAGGTACTTAAGGCAGGGCAAATGATGGTTATAGTTAAAAATAAAGTTTTGGGTCGATTTGAGTTCGATCTGAGAACTTTTTATGAAACTAGCCATTTGATTCAAGATTTAAATCTGACACAACAAGGTAGTGGAGGTATTTCAAATCCTGCTCCTGTAGATGTTAATCCTGCTCCTGTAGATGTTAATCCTAGCTCTGTAGATGTCAAACCTAGCTCTGTAGATGTTAATCCTAGCTCTGTAGATGTTAATCCTAGCTCTGTAGATGTCAAACCTAGCTCTGTAGATGTTAATCCTAGCTCTGTAGATGTTAATCCTAGCTCTGTAGATGTTAATCCTAGCTCTGTAGATGTTAATCCTAGCTCTGTAGATGTTAATCCTAGCTCTGTAGATGTTAATCCTGCTGCTGTAAATGTTAAACCTATCCCTATAGAGGTTAAAGAAGAAATAAACGAAGCACTGAAAGAACAGCTTCCAGTAAAAGGGAATGATATAGTAGTAAATCCAGATTTTGTAAAGCTAACCCCTGTAGAACCTACATCTGCACCATCTGTACCATCTGTAAAAGATACCACTACAGCAGATGACAACACTGGTGGAGATTCTACAAATTCTCTAACAGATACCACTGCAAATGGTAACAGTGATGGGAATTCTACAAATACTGTACAACCTGTATCCGCACCACCTCCAGAGGATACCACTGCAAATGGTAACAGTGATGGGAATTCTACAAATACTGTACAACCTGTATCCGCACCACCTCCAGAGGACACCACTGCAAATGGTAACAGTGATGGGGATTCTACAAATACTGTACAACCTGTATCCGCACCACCTCCAGAGGACACCACTGCAAATGGTAACGGTGATGGGGATTCTACAGATACCGCTACAACAGATGACAACACTAATGGGGATTCTACGGACACTACTGTAGAACCACCAGTATCTCAACCATCACCACAACCAGTAGTAGATAATCCAACTCCTACACCAGTATCCCAACCATCACCACAACCAGTAGTAGATAATCCAACTCCTACACCAGTATCCCAACCATCACCAGAACCAGTAGTAGATAATTCAACTCCGACACCAGTATCTCAACCATCACCACAACCAGTAGTAGATAATTCAACTCCGACACCAGTATCTCAACCAGAACCACAACCAGTAGTAGATAATTCAACTCCTACACCAGTATCTCAACCAGAACCACAACCAGTAGTAGATAATTCAACTCCTACACCAGTATCTCAATCAGAACCACAACCAGTAGTAGATAATTCAACTCCGACACCAGTATCTCAACCAGAACCACAACCAGTAGTAGATAATTCAACTCCTACACCAGTATCTCAACCAACACCAGAACCAGTAGTAGATAATTCAACTCCGACACCAGTATCTCAACCAGAACCAGAACCAGTAGTAGATAATTCAACTCCTACACCAGTATCTCAACCAGAACCACAACCAGTAGTAGATAATTCAACTCCTACACCAGTATCTCAACCAGAACCACAACCAGTAGTAGATAATCCAACTCCTACACCAACACCAGAACCAGTAGTAGATAATCCAACTCCTGCACCAACACCAGAACCAGTAGTAGATAATCCAACTCCTACACCAGTATCTCAACCAACACCAGAACCAGTAGTAGATAATCCAACTCCTACACCAGTATCTCAACCAACACCAGAACCAGTAGTAGATAATCCAACTCCTACACCAACACCAGAACCAGTAGTAGATAATCCAACTCCTACACCAACACCAGAACCAGTAGTAGATAATCCAACTCCTGCACCAATACCAGAACCAGTAGTAGATAATCCAACTCCTGCACCAATACCAGAACCAGTAGTAGATAATCCAACTCCTGCACCAATACCAGAACCAGTAGTAGATAATCCAACTCCTACACCAACACCAGTGGTAGAAACTCCAGCACCAGTGGTGGAAACTCCAACACCAGTGATGGAAACACCAGCACCAGCACCAGTGGTAGAAACTCCAGCACCAGTGGTGGAAACTCCAACACCAGTGGTGGAAACACCAATACCAGCACCAGTGGTAGAAACTCCTGCACCAGTGGTGGAAACTCCAACACCAGTGATGGAAACTCCAGCACCAACACCAGTTGTGGAAACTCCAGCACCAGTAATAGAAACTCCTGCACCAGCACCAGTAATAGAAACACCAGCACCAGCACCAGTGATGGAAACTCCTGCACCAGCACCAGTAATAGAAACACCAGCACCAGCACCAGTGATGGAAACTCCTGCACCAGCACCAGTAATAGAAACACCAGCACCAGCACCAGTAATAGAAACTCCTGCACCAGCACCAGTAATAGAAACACCAGCACCAGCACCAGTAATAGAAACACCAGCACCAGCACCAGTAATAGAAACACCAGCACCAGCACCAGTAATAGAAACTCCTGCACCAGCACCAGTAATAGAAACTCCAACACCAGAACCAGCACCTGTACCTGCACCAGAACCAGCACCAGCACCAAATCAAAGCACATAAAGTACTAAAAAAGAGCAGTCGGTAAATAACCACCGCTCTCTTAAATATGTATAAAAATTTACATTAGTACTTTTGAATTAAAAAGCCCAGAATGCTAATCTTTACTTTGTAAATTCCAATCAGCTTCGGGCAATATCAATGTGGAAGATGCGTAATCATGAGTATCTTCATATACTCCAAGCCAAGGAGTAGTAGGATTATCTTCCTCTTGTGAAACCGGGGAATTGATTGATTCGTCTATTGGTATAGACTGTTGATTAGGAACACCTGTTATTTTGTCCAGTGCAGCTAGCACCTGGGATGCAGATTGATAGCGCTTTTGGAAATCCTCATGTACCATTTTGTTGAGTATCTCTGCTAAAGCATCACTGACAATTGCTTTGTCAATCCATTCCAATTGTCCCCTAGAATCTCTTTCTAAATCGTGGGGAGCTTTACCAGTCAAAGCTTTAATGCCAATCATACCAACTGCATAGATGTCACTACCGTATTGTGGACGTCCTAAACATTGTTCGCTGGGGGCATATCCTTTAGTTCCAATACCAATGGTAAAAGCGCTTTCTTCTTGAGAGTCAAGCAATTTTGTGGTTACTTCTTTGACTGCACCAAAGTCGATTAATATCAACTTACCATCGGATTTTCGCCGCATGATATTGCTGGGTTTAATATCTCTGTGAATTACATCATTATGATGGACAAATGTCAATGTTTTTAATATATCTCTTAACATTGCAATGACTACAGTTTCCGGTAGACGCTTACCCGATGGTAATTCTTGATTCAGAGGATGCCCTATTATATACTCTTGAACCAGATAAAATTCTTCTTCTTCTTCAAAATAAGCCCAAAGGCGAGGAATTTGCTCGTATGTTCCCAATTTCTGGAGAGTTTGTGCTTCAGAATTAAATAATCTTCTCGCAACTGCCAATTGTTCCGATTTATGATTAGCTGGTTTTAGCTGCTTGACAACACATCGGGGTTTACCCGGAAGCTTCGTATCTTCTGCTATATAAGTTTCACTGAATCCCCCTGATCCCAGAACTTTCACAATTTGGTAACGTCCGTCTAGAATTTTACCAGCGATTTCGTTTTCCCGTTGTTCTAGCAGTTCTTTGAGGTCATCTTGTTGACTGATAATTTCCTGAGCAACACGACTAGATGGATTTTTCTTGAGAATATCTATCAATTGCCGTTTTCTGAACATTTCCCTAGCTACTTCCGTACCCAAATAGGAAGTTCCGATGGCAACTATTGCCACCATGGGAATAGCTGTAGGCAAAATTAACTGACCATAAACAAAAAGCCCATAGCTAACTCCTCCCCAAGTAATGGCAAGGATAACACTAGAAAAAAATCTGTTTACACCCCGCTTTCTTTTGGCAATGAGAAACAAACATCCACCCACTAAAACCAGTACGAATAAACCACCCATAACTGGACTTTTAATGACTTGGGTGATGCTTTTTCCTGTCATTAAAGTTGCGATCGCATGGGCATGAATTTCTACCCCCGACATTTTTTCTGAATGTAGGAAACTGGAAGAAATCGGTACTGAATGAAAATCATTGCCCAACTGAGCTGTTGCCCCAATCAGAACGATTTTATCTTGAAAAATCTTGCCTTGCTGTAAATAATTTTTCCAGCTTTCTGGATCGAGTATGTACCAGAAGGGAATAGTCTCAAAGCTACCCGCACTACCATAATAATAAATGCGATCGCCCTGGGGAACGGGATAATTCACCCCAGCTGCCCTTAATACTGCTTGGTCGAAGTCAGGAATTGTTTCTGTGGACGCAAAATTTTCATTTGCTGCTAACAGCTTGGGAAATTCTCCGGCTAATCTATGAATCTTGCCATTGATTTCTAAGGGAAAATTCACCGAACCAACAGATACCGAAGCATCGCGAAACATCTGCTGAGGCAGGGTTAATTTGGTGAAATTGCCTTGGTGAGTGTTAAAAGTTTCATAGAGGGCAGCTAAAGTAACTTTGTTGCCATAACGCTGTAATACTTCCTGGAATCGGCGATCATCTTCCGTCCCATAGCTACTTGGGGTATCAAAAACCACGTCTACCCCTACAGAACGCGCTCCTGCTTGCATTAATTTCTCAACTACTCTAGCATATGCTTCCCGTTTAAAGGGCCAAGCTTGCATTGGTTCTAGATAAGCATACTTTTGGGGATTTGTGCGATAGTACTCCTGGGAAACTGATATCGATGGGTCATCAATTGCCACAATTACAATATCTTGGGGAGGAATTATGGGTCTGCGCAGTTGAAAAAACAGGTTTTGCGCCTGATTTTCCATCAATTTAGTAAAATCTGCCCCATAAGTTGTTAAAACTGCCCCTAATAATGCTCCAACCCCGCCAAGGAAATGACCAAACAACCCCATACGCTTGGAATAGCGTGTTGATACCGTCGCAGTTGCTTTGGTGAATTTATTTGACCGTTGATTGGCAGCAGAGTCGTATTTTTTGGTTAAGGTATATATAGGTTCTTCTGCCATATCGTAATTGCTTATTATTGATTTACTACAAAACTCTGTAAGGTGTAGCCCTCCCCATAGGGCTTGCTTCCATCAAGGATACCCTTAAGTTATCGGTACATGGTTGCCCCTTGTGGGGGCAAAAATCATCTTAATCGAGGGATATTTATGCTCTATACCTTTATGGGTGAAGGAGTTTTATTCAAGAAAAACCAATGGTTCCCTGCTTATGGGTATCTACACCCAAAAATTGAGCTAGAACCCTTTTATTGATTTACACATCGATTTCTTGGAATAAAATTGAAATCATATCTTAAATGAAAAGCTTATACATTTGTGAATTATCGTTATTTCCGACTAAAATTGCCTCAATTTTGCTCCCGCACCAGTTACACCCTCTGGAAATACTGGCTAAATTACTACCCTGACATTGATGGTGGCGAGATTCTTTGTTCACGGGTGGATAGCAGCTACTGCAAAGCAAGCCAAGCTGCAATTGAACAATGTTCCTTCTATAGAGTTGACAATAAATTGCCTGGAAGAGAGTTTTTGGGCATATACATGGTTTTTTGGCTTTTGGATAAAATTTGCATGGCTTGTTGACCATTATCTTCCTGCTAGTTACAAAACCTATGGACTTTTATTAAGGTACACCCTAAAACAATATTATCTCATACCTCTTTAGGAGTAAACTTGATATAAATCAAGCTCAAAATTGCTGAAGTAAGTGATTGAGATTTGTCGATTTTAATGGCTAAAACAGATTCTACTGGGAAACTCTTTCACCCCCCTAGGTATATAGTTTATGTTTTAATTGTTTTTGTTTGAGTAAATTTTATTCTTGCTCAGGGGTTAGATAAAAGTCATATATGACAATATAATTTATGGATAAATGCCAACTGGTCATTTGACAATTGCTATAATCTATTGCTCAATCTAAATTATTTAATTTATTTATAGGTGTATTATTCTATGGGTTTGCTTATGAATCGTCTGTCTATTTTTGTAGACGGAAACAATATGTTCTATGCCCAACAAAAAAATGGCTGGTTTTTCGATCCACGACGCATCTTAGAATACTTTAAATATGAACAACCAGAAACAACTTTAATCAATGCTTTTTGGTACACTGGTTTAAAAGACCCACAAGATCAAAGAGGCTTCAGAGATGCACTCATTAGTTTGGGATATACAGTCAGGACTAAAATACTCAAAGAATACTATGATGATAACTCCGGTCGATTCTCGCAAAAAGCTAATTTAGATATTGAAATTGTTGTCGATATGTTTAATACAGTAGATCAGTATGACCGGGTGATCCTCTTTAGTGGAGATGGAGATTTTGAAAGGGCAATAGAATTATTACGCTCTAAAAATACCCATATTACTGTAGTATCTACAGAAGGAATGATTGCCAGGGAATTACGTAATGCTACGGATAGATATATTGATTTGAATGATATTAAACATAAAATAGAAAAATCAGATCCGTGCATCCCTTAGTCATTATTTACATAATATTAAACAACAGTTACGAATAAAGGTAAAAGCTATTTTTAGCCACAACTAAAAACTAACTAGGAAACTGCAAATGGAAACGAAACCAGAAAGAATTATTATTTTTGACACCACATTGCGAGATGGAGAACAATGTCCGGGAGCAACTCTAAATATAGATGAAAAGTTAGCTATAGCCAAACAACTAGCCCGTTTAGGGGTGGATATAATCGAGGCTGGTTTCGCTTTTGCTAGTCCCGGAGATTTTACAGCTGTTAACAGAATTGCCCAAACCGTAGGTACGGAAGATGGTCCGGTGATTTGTAGTTTGGCAAGGGCAAGGTATGATGATATTAGAGCCGCAGCCGAAGCGATTAAGCCAGCTGCTAAAGGCAGAATCCATACCTTTATCGCTACCTCTGATATTCATTTAAAGTACAAACTCAGGAAAACTCGCTCAGAAGTGTTGGCGATCGCCTCAGAAATGGTAGCCTATGCTAAGAACTTCACCGATGATGTAGAATTTTCCCCAGAAGATGCAGGACGTTCCGACCCCGAATTTTTGTATCAGGTATTAGAAAGGGCGATTGCAGCGGGGGCAACCACAGTTAATATTCCCGATACTGTAGGTTATACCACACCCAGCGAATTTGGGGCAATAATTAAGGGGATTAAAGAGAATGTCCCCAATATCGACCAAGCAATTATTTCCGTCCATGGACACAATGATTTGGGTTTAGCGGTAGCGAATTTCCTGGAAGCAGTGAAAAATGGTGCTAGGCAGTTAGAATGTACCATTAATGGAATTGGTGAGCGTGCCGGTAATGCTGCTTTGGAAGAATTGGTGATGGGATTACACGTGCGGCGACAATATTTTAACCCCTTTTTGGGACGCCCTGCAGATTCAGAATTGCCCTTAACAAATATTGACACTAAGCAGATTTATAAATCCTCCCGTTTGGTGTCTAATTTAACAGGAATGCTGGTGCAGCCAAACAAGGCAATTGTAGGTACTAACGCCTTTGCCCACGAGTCAGGGATTCACCAAGATGGTGTATTAAAGAACAAGCTCACCTATGAAATTATGGATGCCCAATTAATTGGGTTGACAGATAACCAAATTGTCTTGGGTAAACATTCTGGGAGAAATGCCTTCCGCAGTCGTTTGCAAGAATTGGGCTTTGAATTGACGGAGACGGAGTTAAATAAAGCCTTTATCAGGTTTAAAGAGTTAGGGGATAAAAAGAAAGAAATTACAGATTGGGATTTGGAGGCGATAGTTAATGATGAAATCCAACAAGCCCCAGATTTGTTTAAATTAGAGTTAGTACAGGTATTTTGTGGTAGTAGTGCCAAAGCCACTGCAACTGTCAGCCTGAGGACACCGGAAGGGGAAGAATTAACAGATGCAGCCATTGGAACCGGACCTGTGGATGCGGTTTACAAAGCGATTAACCGGGTGGTGAATGTACCTAATGAATTGGTTGAATTTTCTGTACAATCGGTAACTGCAGGAATTGATGCCATTGGAGAAGTGACTATTAGGTTACGCCATGAAGATAGGATATTTTCTGGTCATTCGGCGAATACAGATATTATTGCGGCATCGGCGCAGGCGTATGTAAATGCACTGAATAGATTGTATGCTAAGTTGCAGAACAAGCAGCAGGAACAGGTGACTGCTTAGCCACAGACGCATTAGACGCAACACAACACAACAGGAGTTGAGGCTGTGTTTGCGTCTTCAAGTCTGGAGGTGGAACCTCCCTAAAATTCATTACAAGGTAAAACCTTGTAACGAGAGAAGTGTTTGTGCTAGCCGTTAAGTTTGGAGGTGGAACCTCTCTAAAATTCATTACAAGGTAAAACCTTGTAACGAGAAATAAGTTTTGTGTAGCACATAATATGAATTACCAAATTGCTCGTCAACTTTGGCATATACTATGGCAAGAGTATAGCACTAGGGTAAATTATGCCCGTACCTATGAAGAAATGATTACTGCTGCGGGTGGTACAATAGCAAATGACCATATTGCTTTTCGGTCTTTACGGTTGGATGTGGATACCCCGCAAGGTAAAGTTAACCTGGGAATTAAGTATCTAGAAGCTATTGTCAAATTCTTGGGTTACGAAGCAGCAGGAGAATATTCTTTTCCACAGACACATCTTTATGCGCGTCACTATCGCCATCCCCAGCAAGAGGAGTTCGATTTACCCAAGCTGTTTATTAGCGAGTTGCTGGTGGAGGAATTACCTACAAGGATTAAGGAACTAATTTATCAAACGGTTATCGAATTTACTTCTCCCCTCCTAAGGAAAGAAGATTTGACTCATGCAGAAAATATCGTTCTACAACTGCAACAAATCTTTACTCGTCCTTGGCAACCTCCTCGCCGTTCTGTGGTAGAAGAAGTTAATCAAGTCAGTCAATATGGCGCTTGGGTGCTTATCCACGGTTACGCTGTCAACCACTTTACAGGTTACATTAACCGCCAGAATACTCCAACATACCCGGATATTGATACCACTGCCCGTAGTTTAGCACAATTGGGTGTACCAATGAAAGCAGAAATTGAGGGTAATGTGACTGTGGGTTTGCGACAAACGGCTACCCAAGCAGTGAAAGAGATGGTAACGGTATTAGATGACGCTACGGGTGCAGAAATTCAGATTCCTTGGACTTATGCTTATTATGAACTTGCCCAGCGTTATTTGCTAGAAATGCAACCGGGTAAGCAGTTACTTTTTGATGCTTTTTTAGGCAAGAATGCCAAGGAATTGTTTGAAATGACTCGTTTGTCTTAGAGGTGATTTAAAAAGTATCAAAAGTATAATTTACAGCGGATGCGGTAAAAGATGTAACGAATAAGAGTCCTCTATTGTATGACTAAATCATCCGTTACATCTGTTTTTCTTGGTTGTCAAACTGGTTTAATTTCTAATTAAAGAGGCTTGATTCTACTAGCAATGAAATGAAATAATGATGGTAAATAGCGCTTCAAGTATATCATCAAAGTATCAGCCTTACCAATATAAATTTCACGGTGTTTTTGATAAATAGCATTAACAATTTTTTGAGCGCAATCTTCAACCTTCATACCTTTCTCTTGTCCCGCATCCATCTTGCCATATACAGAACCATCTCCATTTAAAGCATGAAGTGAAACATTAGTTTTAATGCGTCCTGGGCAAATGATAGTAGTGTATATATGATGTGGTTTTAGTTCCAATTGCAAGGTTTCAAAAAAGCCATGCAATGCGTGTTTAGATGCTGCATATGCCGAACGTAAAGGAAAGCCAAATTTACCCACCAAACTTGTAATTACGGCAATTTGTCCCCCACCATTGTTTATCATGTATGGTAGCAGCTTCTTAGTTAAATTAATGGTGCCAAAATAATTGACTTCCATAATTTTACGGTCAACTATTTCTTGGGTATCAATAGCAAATGCACGCTGGCTAATTCCCGCATTATTTACTAAAATATCAACTTTGCCGTAATGTTCAATAGCAGTATTTACAGCATTGTCTACAGAATTAGAATCTGTTAAATCCAGACATATAATTAAGCACTCACCGCTAATTTTTTCCTTTACCCTTTGTAACTCTTGTTCCCGACGGGATGAAATAATTAGCTTCGCACCTTCACTAGCAAAACGGTATGCTAATGCTTCACCAATTCCCGATGATGCTCCAGTTATCCAAACAATTTTGTCTTGAAAACGCATTGATAAATTTTTGACTCAACACAGGATTAAAAATTGTAGTTGCACTTTAGTACTATGGATTTATGCTACTAAAGGACAACTAAAAAATAGGATTTATTATTACTATAGCAATCCTAAATCATTTGTAAACAAATTTTTTCCCCGTAGTCTGCAACAAGCCACTATGTGTCTACCCTGTTAAGAGTTCCCTATTCCTTCAACCCTTTATTTTGTCCTATTATCTTACCCTGCAATTTATCACAGTTTAATAAACAAAGTATGTTAAAACTGATAACTTGCACCAATGTCTTTTAGCCTCACAACCCACCTTGAAATCAATTTCAAGGAACCAATACACCAAGTACGTTAAAACTGATAACTTGCACCAATGTCGTTTAGCCTCACAACCCACCTTGAAATCAATTTCAAGGAACCAATACACCAAGTACGTTAAAACTGATAACTTGCACCAATGTCGTTGAGCCTCACAACCCACCTTGAAATCAATTTCAAGGCTAATACACCAAGTACGTTAAAACGTACTGAAAACTTTGCCTAGTCTGATTTATCAGACTTTGTATATAAGCCTGGGAATTTATTCCTAGGCGGTGAGGATACTTAATTGAGAATGGTGCAAGTTGTTAGTTAAAACGTACTGTTAGCGCAGCTTGTCCGTAGGACATAAAATTTGCCTAGTCTGATTTATCAGACTTTGTTTATGGGTTCCTGGGAATTTATTCCTAGGCAATAAAGATAGTTAATTAAGAATGGTGCAAGTTATGAGTTAAAACACACTGAGTATGAGATGAGTTATGTGTGATGTAAAATACCCCTAATCTCCTTTTTAAAAGTATCATCAATTACAAGGATAATAGCCTATGATTTTGTTTACCTTTTTCCTTGTTATTATTCCGGATTCCCAAAATATGTTACGTAAGAAAGACTAGATAAGTACAAGTAGTGAGACAGAATTCATTACCCAAAATATGAATAAGTCTAAATTGGTAAAAATTTGTGGTTCGCTGTTATTATCTGTTCTATGTTTGTTTGTAATATCTTGCTCAGGTGGTTCTTCATCTAATGTTTCAAACACAAGCAATAATCAAGAATGTACACCAGGCTTTGAATCACGTTGCCAAGCTAGAGAAGAAAATAATATTGGCAATTAATATATAGGAATCTGAGTTGAAAATAGGGAACAGTAAACAGGGAACAGGGAACAGGTAAGAGATATTTTCTTATGGGGTCTGAGTTATTTTTTGCTAGTTATTATTGATTTATTTTTTGCTAGTTATTATATTGATAATTCAAAACTTTTTCGGTAAGTTTTCAGTCAGCTTAATTTTTCAAAAATTACACAGAAACCCTATATTAAAAATCATTTATTGTTGTCTTAATACTAAATCAAAAAATGTTTATAAGTTTCTCCAATTGTAGAGGCAGGCTAACCCCGTCTCTACCAATAAATCATGTGTAACCTTGTTTTTGAAAATTAATATAATTTGGAGTTTTTAAATTCATGTCTGAAAAAAAAATAGGTACTACAACTTCTTTTTCGGGAACAGGATCATTAGTCGATCAAAAAGATACATACTTATTTACTCTGCCCACTATTAATGATATCATTAATGATTTTAATACTGTTGGGAGAGAGTTTGTTGATGTCCAGCCCATTGGTTATGATGCAAGTTTAATATTTACAACTTTAAATGAGCCAGCAATAGTATCATTTGGAGTTGATAGTAATAATAATGGAATATTTGAAGACAATGAAATTATTGCTAAAAATACCATCAATCCATCTGACGTTGGCAGTGAACTTTTCGTAAATCCATTGTCAATTATTAATACTGATTTGAGTTTAGAGGATAATTTACTAGATTTTGGGCAACAATATTTTTTGGAGCTTGAATCTACCAATACAACAACATCCAATGACTATTTATTTGATTTTAATGCTAGTACAATCTTGGTAGGTGAAATAGATAAAAATGACCCATTCTATAATTTTCGTCGTCAGAAATATTACTACGATCAATTAGATGAATTTGCATTAAAAGATGGAGATTTTGATAATTTAATCGGGGTAGGAGATGAATTTTTTATCTCTGTAATCTCAGAAATGTCATTAGATCCAGTTATATTCCTCTTAAATCAAGATACCAACCAAGTAATTGATGTAGCTTATGAAGCCCAGTCAGTAAGCCTTGGAAGCAATAACTATAATGTTGTACAATTAGATTTTACTCTACAAGCAGATATTACTTATACTTTATCAATAGAAAGTGCCCAAGCAGAACAGACAGGTACTTATTATCTTAGCTTTGCATCTCTCTAACAGACAATTTATAAAGTAAATATTAAGTCTATGGATGTAGTTAGAAACCGGGTTTCTTCGAGACTAAGTACGATAATATTTAATACTTCACCCAGAGAAACCGTTAGAAACCGGGTTTCTTCGAGACTAAGTACGATAATATTTAATACTTCACCCAGAGAAACCCGGTTTCTTGGCTCTTAGGTTTACTTTATAAATAACCTCTAAGCTAATTACAGATATATAATAATTCTGCTATCAGCTTTTATCCCCAAAATAAATAATTTGAAACCACAAATATTGTTGGATTTGTGGTTTCAAATTCGGTGTTTCCATTATTTTGCTTATATAACATTATTTTTATTCTAAAAGATAAGCTAAAACACATCTTGTGAAAGCATAAACAAAAATCATCAGTTTCTTGTGGGATGGGCGTCTCGCCCGTCCGTCATATGCAATTTAAATGTGGATGTGGAATAGCTTAGCACTCCTTGATTTATCATCAATAATTAAATAATAAAAATGTTGAAATCTAGACCAAAATATCTAAAAAATGATAATAATAAAAACATCAAATTATGGTTATTTCCTAAAATCAATTATAAATTTGATAATTATTTAATTTTAGATAAATACATTGTTAAACAATTAGTTACACCTTTTTGTTTTGGTCTTTTTGCTTTTGGGATTGTTGCAGAACTAATAGGTTTATCTTTTGAACAAGCAAGATTTATAGTTGAACAAGGATTACCTGTTTCTATATCTTTACATGTTCATATTCTGAAAATACCTGCCTTCGTTTCTATAGTATTTCCTTTTGCTATTTTATTTGCAGCTATCTATACTTATGCAGATTTATCTGAAAAAAGTGAAATTGTCGCTTTGCAAGCCTGTGGAGTAAGTTTATACCGATTAATAGCCCCCACAATCGCTTTGAGCATAATATTAGCCGCAGTAATGTTTATTTTCAATGAACTAGTAGTTCCTCCTGCTAACTATCAGGCAGCTATTATTACAGAAAAAGCAATGAATGTGGATAGAAGTAAATTAGCAAAATATCACAATCAACAAATTTTTTATCCAGAGTTCATTGCAGATAAAAAAAGCCGTGTCTTAAAATATCTTTTTTACGCCGATGATTTTGATGGCAAACAAATGAAAGAAGTCACGTTGCTGAGTTTTCAGCAAGGAGAGTTAAGACAAATTCTTTTTTCTAAGTCTGCTCAATGGAATGAGGATTTGCAAATGTGGCAGTTCTTTCAAGGTCAAAAAAGCATAATCAAAAATGATGGTGATTACGGAACTGTTGATAGATTTAATCAACTACTATTGAATATTCCTAAAAATGTCTTACATTTTGTCAATCATGACCGCGACAATCGAGAAATGAATATTTTTGAATCTTATCAGCGGTTAAAAATCATCAAAAGAATAGGTGATACAAATAAAATTCGTCAACTTCAAGTCAGTATCCAAAGAAAAAAAGCTAAGCCTTTTGCTTGTTGTATTTTTGCCTTTGTGGGATCTGTACTTGGGAGCAAACTGTCTCGATCCAGGAGTAGGGTTTTTGGTATCACTGTCGCTATTATCTTTGGCTACTATACTCTTGAATCTATAACTGCTTCTTTTGCTATGGCAGGGATTATCTCCGTATTCTGGGGCGTATGGTTACCTAATTTACTAGGTTTTTGGATTGGATGTAGTTGTTTGGTACTTAGTAAAGGGTAAAGGGTAAGGTGGGCAATAGGTGGGTTAGGAAATAATAAGGTTTACAGGCGATAATTTTCCCATGGGATCATGTGGTGCAGGAAGAATCCCAATTTTTTTAAAAGCCCGCACTTCGTGCCCCTGAGTCCTTGATATTAGCCCTATTAAGAGTGTTTCTTCGCAGGTAACAAAGTTTAAAAATTGGCATGTTCCCGGGTGTACTACTTTCTTGATTACAATTTTTTGCTAAATCCTTATGTAGTAAGCACTGCTCCTTATGAGATACTACTTTAGTACGAACAAGCAAAAACCAAGCGACACCCCCCGACATAGCTTTTAGCTTGTCCGTGGGAGGAGATCAACCTTCCCACCTACCTCAACTTATGCTTGTTAATCAAACAGGTAATCTTCATTTAACCCTAAAAAAGTTAAAAGAAGAGGGGAAAATAGGGATACTAGGACAAAGACTGACCCATTACCATAGGTAAAGCCTATTCGTGAGGCTTTGTTTGTCTAGTAGGTATGGAGACATCACAAAGATGTTTCTGTACTCAATTTGGCTAGAAACAGAATAAATGCAACTAGTCTATTTTCAAGTAATTTCAGTGAGAGATGGCTGTGGAAACACTTGTGGAAAAGCAAAAGCTAGATGTAAAGAATCTTATGAAAATTGGCGATCGCATCCGTGTCAAAGAATCCGTAGTGGTTTACCATCATCCTGAGCATCGTGGTAAAACTTTTGACCTCAAAGGCTCAGAAGGCGAAATTTTGGGTATTGCTACTGAATGGCAAGGTAAACCTGTGAGCGCTAACTTACCAATTGTAGTGAAGTTTAGTAAAAAATTTAAAGCTCATTTACGTGAAGATGAAATAGAAATATTGTCCTAAAAGCGGATATTTTATCCTTTGCGGCGAAACCATGCAAATATATTCAATTCGCCGCGCATTTTTTCTAATTCTTGACGGTGATGCTCTGCTGTGGTGTAATACCACTCAGAATATGCCTTCAGTTGTGAGCGTAACTCTACTTCATCGTAAAATTGTATACTAACTTCATGGGTGAGGAACATTTCCTCTACCTCAGGTTGAGGTGAGGGGATGATATGCGGTAGTTCTTGAGACATTATTGTTAATAAAGTTCTCAGTCTTAAGGGCTTAAAAAAATTATAGCTAAATCCCTATTGTAAAAAATTTCAACTCCAAGACAGATAAAAAAAGGGGATAACTAGTTTCCAGGCTCAGCCTGGAAACCCATCCACTACAGGCTCAGTCTGCCTATAACTGATAACTAAATAACTGATTTACTGCTTACGTAAAATTGCTGATAAAGAACTTTGTTTGCGAATATCCAATACATCCGCCAAAGATTCTTGATTTTGATTCTGCTGTAATTTGCGATCTGGGGGCAGAATTGTCACAGTAGGTTTCTTTTTTGGCTGAATCTTAAATTGATGTTTCTGGGCAAAGGGTGGCACAACAGATGGGGGATTTTTGACAGGAGGTAAGTTTAATTTTTGATAATGACGTTGTTCGCTCCTTTTGTGATGCCGTTGGGAATTTTTCCTAGTTTTTTGTTGTTTCGGCACTCGATGATTAAGCCAACGGAAAAGTATCAGACATCCACTAGCACAACTAAGAACAATTGCCCCCACCATCCATAAAGGTATGGGATTGCTATCCTCTGAAGTTGTGGTGTTTGCTTTTACTACCTTGACTTTGATGGGTTCTGGTTCCAGGTTAGTTAATTTCTCAACATGAGTCAGACTGCGGAGTGCAACAACTGAACTACCTGCAAAAATCCCTAAAAACCCTATAAACAATAGCCAAGGGTAATGTGTAAGCAGATAGATAGCAACATTCCAGCCACCTGTTTTTTTGGAGTTTCTTCTCCTGGACTTAGATGCAGGTACTTTTGTTTCAGATGGCTGATTCTGTAAAGTCTCGCTACTTTCCATGATTTTAATCAGATTTTTACCCCTGTAGTACTTGATTGTACTGGAGGAGTTTACTCTCGCATATCCGTAATCAATTTGCGGATAAAAGTAACTTTTTTTGATGAAATTTAATTAAAGTTGGCAAATAACATCCATTTTTACTGTATTATTCGCTACTTTTTAACCATTTGATTCAGCAGCAGAACTTGACTCCAAAGCCAGTCCAATTAAGCGATCAACTAATTCTGGAAAAGATACACCGCTCGCTGCCCAGAGTTGGGGATACATACTTGTGGCTGTAAAGCCTGGTAAAGTGTTGATTTCGTTGATTAGCACCTCTCCAGTGTCTTCAACATAGAAAAAGTCCACCCTTGCCAATCCAGCTGCATCAACTGCGGCAAAAGCTTGCACAGCCATTTCCTGAATTCTCTCTATCACATCTGCTGGTGCCGTTGCTGGAATTAGTAAATCTGCCATGCCGTCAGTATATTTAGTTTCATAATCATAGAAGTCACTTTTGTAAGTAATTTCACCTACGACAGAGGCTTTAGCGATATCATTTCCTAAAACAGCGCATTCTAATTCCCTTGCTACCACACCAGTTTCAATAATTATGCGGCGATCGTAACTAGCAGCGTTATCTAAAGCAGTTTCTAATTCTTGACGGGTGCGGACTTTGGCAATACCCACGGATGAACCCAAATTAGCAGGTTTGACAAAGCAAGGATAATCCAAAGCGAGATCGATTTGATCGCACAATTTGGGAAAAATGCAGGGATTTGACCAGACTTGAGAACGAGTTACCACCATATATTTTACTTGCGGCAGTCCAGCTTGAGCAAAAGCTGTTTTCATGGCAATTTTGTCCATTCCCACAGCGGAACCCAACACCCCAGAACCAACAAAGGGGACTTGCATTAATGTAAGTAAACCCTGAATTGTGCCGTCTTCACCGTTGGGACCGTGGATAATGGGAAACCACACATCTATTGCTGAGGTTTCTGAGGGAAATTGCCAAAGTTGGGGTTTAGAAGTTTGAGGTGGTAGGGGAACACCGGATGTTAAAACTTGTTGGGCAACTTCCGGAGTTTGCCAAAGTCCATCTTTTTGGATGTAGAAAGGTTGGAGTTCGTATTTGCTGAGGTTTTCTGACGCAGTTAAAGCTTTAGCAATAGCTTGTGCTGAACTTATAGAAACTTCATGTTCTCCAGAATGACCTCCGAACAGCAACCCCACCCGCAGTTTCGTCATCTTTAAGACCTCTTTTCATCCTCAAATGCACCCTAGAGTAACATAAAGAGGGAAATTTCTGATGTTTTTTGATGGAAATTGACCATTCAAGGGTAAGCACCGAGAAACCGGGTTTATAAACGAAAAATTAGGGTTCACTGCAGGTCAATATTCCTAATAAACCGAGAAACCGGGTTTCTGTTCGCAAAATTTAGGCTTTCAACATTAGTCATTGTCAAGAAACCCGGTTTTTAACCCAGGTGCAAGATGTGAGTATATGGGAATCTCGATCACAAATTCTGTTCCTTGACCGGGAGTGGAATTACAGCTAATTTTGCCACCATGCTTTTCGACGATAATTTCATAGCTAATTGACAATCCTATTCCTGTACCTTTACCCATAGGTTTAGTAGTAAAGAAAGGCTCGAATAACTTGCTTGTGTTTTCCTTTTTGATTCCAGAACCATTATCAGCAATACTGATAACTACCCACTTGTGATCAAGTGTAGAGGTACGAATACGAATTGTGGGTTCTGTGGGTAAACTCCCGTTTTCTACTGCTTCTTGTATAGCGTCAATTGCATTAGCAAGAATATTCATAAAAACCTGATTTATTAAACCTGGAGAACATTCGATCTTTGGTAATTGTTGATATTCTTTGATGATTTTGATTTCTGGATACTGTGTTTGAGATTTTAAGCGATGTTTCAGAATCATTAAATTACTGTCAATACCCCCATGAATATCAACTTTTTGAAATTCTGATTCATCAATACGAGAAAAGTTGCGCAGTGACTGGATTATTTCCGTAATTCGTTCAGTTCCCACTTTCATATCAATGAAAATTTTACGTAAATCTTCAGTTAAATAATCCAATTCAATTTCTTCTATAAAATTTTGAATATTTTTTGGTATATCTGGAATGTATTTTGGATACATTTCCACCAACTTTAGTAAACTTTGTATATATTCTTCAGCATAGTCAAGGTTGCCATTAATAAAGGTGATAGGATTACTGATTTCATGTGCCAGACCTGCAACCATCTGTCCTAAACTGGACATTTTTTCAGTATGAATTAGTTGAACTTGAGTTTTTTGCAGTTTATCTAAAGCTTGCTGCAGGTGTGCAATAGTTTTTTGTAATCGGTCTGACTGAGTGATAGTAGATTGTTCGTGAACATCCAATAATTGATTTAATGTAGCAATTTGTGAATTCATCACCTTAAAGCTTTGTGATTGATTGCTTGGGGTTACAGCGGTTACATCTGATTTATTTAAAATAGGTTGTTTATAATCGTTAAAAATACTGCCATTATCAAAGGGCAAAATTGCCATCTTCACATTTAATGCTAAAGGACGGATTAAATCAATGGTAAATCTGGGAACATTTACCTTCAAAAACATGAGAATTACAAACATATTTCCTGAAGGTAATAATCCCCCAAATCCAATCACAGACTTGACATTAAAGGGAATTACAAATGAATCTTGTGCAGGTATATAAGAACTTGACAAAGCATCAGATATGTAAAAGACATTATACATCTGCTGTTCTAAATCCGCTAATAAATTAGCGTCTGGTTGTACTACAGCACCTGGATTTAATCCTAATTGCTGGATGAGTTGAGAAATCATGGGAATACGAGCAATTGTTTCTTCACTGATGAGGGGAATCGATTTATGTCCCTCAGATTGGTGTCGAGAGTTCCATTCCGGTAATTCTCCAGCAGTTGCCATTAATATCAAGCATTTTAATTTCTCGGTAATTGTACTATTTGAACCTAAGATTTCCCGAGTATATTCTTGTAATTCCGGTGTTAAGTCTGTGTAAGGATGGGTTTTGAAAAAACGAATAAGTACGCAAGATTTCTCACCAGATTGTTTATCAACTAAATTTTCATTAAGATACTGAATGATATTATTACTGACATCTTCCATACTGTCAGCATTTTTGCCTGAGTGACGTAAAGCAAAACCACACTCAGTCATATCTCTTAAAGTCATTTTTTGCAGATCGTACATTTTTGCATAAACTCCTACTTATAATTTCAATCAACTCCTACCTAGTAAGGCTGATATCAGCCAAAAGGAAATAGGAAATTATATTCAGTATTCCCAGGAAAATACGGTTAATTTCACCGCAAACAAGTCAAATTGACAAATATGACATAGATTTGTCAAAAAAATGTAGAGACGTTGCACTGCAACATCTCTACAAACAAAATTGTCAATTAGTAAATTTATCTAGTTTTATTTTATACTAATAATGCTTCCCTTGCCTCTACTACTTCACCTGTCAAACTAAAGGCACGAACTTCCGTAATTTTGACCTGAACCAACTTACCTTTAAGTTCGTTGATATCACCAGTAAAGAAAGTCAGACGGTTACCTTGGGTACGTCCCATTACCTGGGTTTTATCTTTGGGATTTTGGTCTTCCACCAATACCTCTTCTATGCGTCCCATGTATCTTTGGGAACGTTCAGCAGCTTTGATGGCAACTAGGTGATTTAATCTCTGTAGGCGATCGCTTTTCACTTCTTCACTCAATTGCTCATCCCATAGCGCTGCTGGGGTTCCGGGACGGGGTGAATAGGCAGCGGTATTCAATTGGTCAAAACCGATATCCTCTACTAGTTTCAGGGTATTTTCAAACTGTGCTTCTGTCTCCCCAGGGAAACCCACAATTGCATCAGCACTAATCGCTGCATCCGGCATATATTCGCGAATTTTGTCGATAATCCGTCGATATTTCTCGTGGGTATAACCCCTTGCCATCCGTTTTAACACCTCGTTATCCCCAGATTGGAAGGGGATGTGGAAATGTTCGCATACCTTAGGTAATTCCGCGCAGGCTTTAATTAAACGCTCCGTAAAATAACGGGGGTGAGAAGTCGCAAATCTTATTCTTTCTATTCCGGGTACATCATGGACGTAGTAAAGTAAATCTGTCAGTGTGTGTTTGTGTCGTCCTTCTGGAGTTACCCCTGGCAAATCCCGTCCATAAGCGTCAATATTTTGACCCAGAAGGGTGATTTCCTTATAATCCTGTCTACCAATTTCTTCCATTTCTGCGCGGATTGCTGCGGGTGTACGGGACTGTTCCACACCGCGCACATTAGGAACCACACAATAGCTACAGCGTTCATTACACCCGTAAATTACATTTACCCAAGCCGTCACCTTGCTATCCCGTCGTGGTTTAGTGATATCCTCCATAATATGAACTGGTTCGGTTGCTACCACCTGGTTGCCATCAAAGACCTGTTGTAGTAAATCTTGGAGACGGTTGGCATGTTGGGGTCCCATGACTAAATCTAATTCTGGCACCCGTCGCAGTAAAGATTCCCCTTCCTGCTGTGCTACACAACCAGCCACAACTAAGGTTAAATTCGGTTGTTGGTGTTTACGCTTTGCCTGTCTACCAAGATAAGAATATACTTTTTGTTCCGCATTATCCCGGATAGTGCAAGTGTTATAAAGAATTAAATCTGCTTGATTTGGGTCTTCTGACCACTCAAAGCCCATGTTCTCTAAAATACCAGCCATGCGCTCCGAGTCGGCTTTATTCATCTGGCAACCGAAGGTAGTAATGTGGTAGTGACGGGTTGAAGTATTCATGAAGAAATATAGCTAGGAATAAATATATATTAGGGTACTGATAAATTATAAATTTTTTGTGACCAAGGCAGTCCAACCCACAGAAAACGTGATATTGCGGTTTTGGGTTGAATACCTCCTGTCCACAAGGGGTGAGGAATTTGGTAATAGGTAATTGGTAATGGGTAATTGGTAATGGGTAATGGGTAATTGGTAATGGGTAATTGGTAATTGGTAATTGGTAATGGGTAATTGGTAATATAGGACTCCTATTTTATTTTTGTTGACATAGCCTGCGCTTTGTGCTTACAAAACTCAGTACACTTTTATTCCTTCTTCCCTGTTCCCCGTTCCCTGTTCCCCGTTCCCTGTTCCCCGTTCCCCGTTCCCTGTTCCCCGTTCCCTGTTCCCCGTTCCCTGTTCCCCGTTCCCTGTTCCCTGTTAAGAGTGTTTCCCAGGAGTTAAGAGTTGTCTCTACAACCACTCAAGGTGTAGCATCCCCTTTGCTTTAGTGAAATTAGGACAGCCAGGGATGCTTATCCTACTATTATTGTATTTGATAAGGGTGAAAACCCCTATATTCTCAGTTTGCAGTTGGTGGTCGAAAATTGCTGCTCATCAGTATTATTAACTTGCCAAAGTTTATTGTTTCTAGAAATATCTAGTAAAACATAAAGATTGAGTGAAGAAAGCTCAAAAACATTTAAATTTTCCTGGAGTGATATTAATATAATTATTCAGTAGGCTAGTCAGTGAGTTTTGTTACGAAGCTTACTTGACTGTTTATCAGAAAGATCGGAAATAACAGAAGAACAACTCAAATTTTGCTCATATAACTTCGCTGTGTTGCTAGGTATACTGAGACTCCGACTTTTATCAGGAGAAAATAAAGGTTATTTCGACTGTTACAACAATTAAATATTAATTTTTTTTAAAGTATGTGTTCCCTTGCAGCAGCTGGTATAACTGCAAGCTAGATTCTGATGGATAATTTTGCTCACAAAGAAGGTATGAAAATAACTCTTAAGAGCAAGTAACAATTTTTTATCCACGCTTAATAAAAACCGAGATTGTCATAATGATAAATTCCCAACACACACACATTAATCATAAAACCTTAAAAATAAATTCTGATTCTGCTACTTCGGTTGTGAAAAAACAATCTGGTATTGGCAAGAATATTATTTTTATTGATTCAACAGTTAATGATTATCAAAGTTTAATCAAAGGTGCTAATCCATCTGCTCAAATAGTTATTCTTCTGCCAACACAAGATGGTATAGCACAAATTACTACAACACTACAGAAATATCCTCAAATTGAGGCAGTTCATATTGTTTCTCATGGGTCACCAGGCTGTTTAAATTTGGGAAATACAAAACTCAGTCTCAATAGCCTAGAAAAATACAAAAGTCAGTTACAAATTTGGTCAAAGAGAATATCATCCTCTTCTCTACTGTTGTATGGATGTAACGTTGCTGCTGGAGATGCTGGAGAAGAATTTATCCAAAAACTCCAGCAATTAACAAAAGCAAACATCGCTGCTTCTGCTAAACCTACAGGAAGTAAAACCTTGGGAGGAGATTGGAATTTGGAAGTAACAACAAATGATGTTACTCCTTCCATTGCATTTTCCGCAGCAGTAACAGAAAATTATCAATTTGTTTTAGCAGAACCTAAAAGCGATGATTTCAACACAACTAGCCTCAACTCCCAGTGGAATTTCATTAATCCCCTAGGAGATAGTAGCTATCAGCTAACAGGAGGTGGTACTTCCGATGCCTATTTAGAAATCACCGTACCAGGGGGTGTTGAGCATGATATGTGGTACACTGACACTGGTGCAGTTAGAGTCATGCAGGCTGCTGATAATAGCGACTTTGGCTTAGAAGCGAAGTTTGCATCCCAACCGACCCAGCAATACCAAATGCAAGGTATTTTAGTCGAACAGGATTCAGACGACTGGCTACGGTTTGAGACATATCACGATGGTCTTAACTTTTATGTATTTGCCGCAGCTACAACTAACGGCTTCTCAGAACAAAAATTGAAGACTGCTGTACCATTGGGTTCAGCCTCTCACTTACGGCTAAATCGTACTGGAGATAGTTGGACTTTTCTTTACTC
>JASJCY010000090.1 GCA_030065825.1 Nostocaceae cyanobacterium
TGTTCAGTCTGCGGTCATGTTCAATCCATGCCATTGTCAAGGAGAATCTATGATTGCGGCAGTTGTGGACAAATACTAGACCGGGATTTGAATGCTGCGATTAATTTAACAAATGTACCTTTAAATAAAATACGCATGGCAAATGCGGAATTTACGCCTGTGGACAAGTTACCCGCCGACGGGCTTGGTAGAAACAGGAAGCAAACATCAAATTGCTCTATTTGTTGAGATATGAGCGATTTGTGTAAGTTTTGTGTTGCACTCAATCCCTAACCCCTATACCCTAATTCAATGGTGCATTCTTCCAAAAGAATCTACAAGCCTGCTGTAGCCGTACAATCAGGTTTAAACAACTTTTTAGTCTGCGGTTTGGGCAGTTTGGGACAATATTGTGCCATTGTTCTCAAAGAATTTGGTGTCAAAGTCGGTGCAATTGATAGGCGACAGTGTATAGATTGGGAAATTCCAGAGTTACCGGATTTGTTGGATGAAGTGATAGTTGGTGACTGTCGCCAAATTAAGGTTTTTCAGGGGGCAAAAATCGAAGATTATCAAGTGATTTTGTTAGTTACTAGTGATGAACAGGTAAACATCCAAGCAGCATTTACAGCACGTTTACTCCATCCCCAAATTCGCTTGGTAATCCGTTCTGGTAAATATAATCTCAATCAATTATTAAGTCAAAATCTGGGGAATTTTGTGGCTTTGGAACCCAGTCAACTGGCTGCTTCCGCTTTTGCCTTAGCTGCTGTTGGTAGCGAAACCCTGGCTTGTTTTTCCTTAGATGAAGAGTTAATTCAGGTGGTACAGCGACGGATTCAACGGGGGGACTACTGGTGCAATCAACGCCAAATGTATGAGTTAAATAGCCATTTGCGTCGGATTTTGAGTTATTCTTCCCCCGATACTCAAACTACCAACAAATTTTATGAATGGGAACCAGAACACCGATTGCAGGAAGGGGATACCATAGTTTATGTGGAGAGGGGAAAACAGTTAACAAGTCTTAAACCAGTAGTAAAATTCAAACCGAAAGTCAGCAATTTCCATTGGAATTGGCAAAAATTAATAGACAAAATTTCTGGGACAAACCTGAAGCTGCAAATCCTAAATTTCTGGCATTCCATAGAATTACAATCTTATCAGCGAGTTATCCTCATCTGTGGAATTACTGTATTATTACTGGGTTTTACAAGCGTTATTACTTACAGATTATTTTATCCCCAGGTCAATTTTCTAGATGCCTTTCATGCCACAGCCAGCCTACTGTTGGGAGGATACGGGGATGTGTTTGGAGGGGTGAAACTAGAAGATGCAATTCCTGTGTGGTTGCATTTATTTAGTCTAGGACTAGCACTGGCGGGAACTGCTTTTATTGGGGTGCTTTATGCCATGTTAACGGAAAATCTCTTAAGTGCCCGGTTTCAGTTCTTAATCCGACGTCCTCCCATTCCCAAACGCAATCATGTGATATTAATTGGTTTGGGAGGTTTGGGACAAGGAATAGCTCAGTTTTTACAGGAATTTAAGCAACCACTGGTAGTTATCGATAACCAGGAATTGGAACGAAGTATGTTACCCCAAATCCCTTTAGTTACTGGTGATATTATCCATGCTTTAGATAAGGTCAATCTCCCACATGCTAAAAGTATAATTGTGGCAACAGACGACCAAATGATTAACTTGGAAATTGGTCTTATTGCCCATAATATCAATTCCCAAGCCTGGTTAGTAATCCGGATGTTGGATCTTAACTTTAGCGAAACTTCGGGACAACTTTTGCCCTATGCTAAGGTGCTGTGTACAGAAGTTTTAGCAGCAGAAGCCTTTGTGGCAGCTGCTTTTGGGGAAAATATTCTCAGCTTGTTCCATTCTCACAATCAAACTGTGTTGGTGACGGAATACAATATTGCATCTGATGACACCTTGCAGGGATTATTATTGGCAGAAGTTGCCTACGGTTATGGAGTAGTACCAATACTATACCAGAAGTCAACAAGAAGATTGCCCAAATGGATGCCTGCTGATGATATTAGGTTGCGAGTGGGCGATCGCCTGGTGGTGTTAGCAACCATCGAAGGGATTAAAAGCATTGAACAAGGCAATTTAGCTAGTACAGACTGGCAGGTAAGGGTAGAGAAAGCCATTGGTATTAATAGCACTTTTGAGGGAGCTATAACCATTGCCCGAATTGCCGGATTTTCCCTAGCAATGGCAACAAGGGTGATGGAACAATTGCCAGTAATTTTACCTAAAGCACTGTATAAACATCAGGCTCATCGTCTAGTCCATGAGTTAAATAAAGTCCAGGTGGTAGCTCGTTTGTTGGATAATTCGTAATACTGTTACGTACCAAGGTTGCTAGGTGATGCTCTGGTTGCTCTCGCTCTGGTTACAAGGTTCTACCTTGTAATGCGTTGATCACAGGCTCTGCCTGTGATCAATTCTGGAGGCAGCAGCCCACCCTAGAAAGCATTTCCAGGCAGCAGCCCAGAAACGAGTGCTTTAGCAAGCCGTGACATTCTCCCGACGCTCACCCGAAACGGGTAGAGCGCGGGCTTCCCAAGATCGCTCTTGAGGTTTCCTGCTTCATAGGGGTTCCCGGGCAACCTTCCTCCACAGGCAGTATCACCGTCTGTCCAACGGCTATAAGACCTCGTTGCATTACTACTTGAGCAGCAGCAACATCTCGGTCTGTTGTATATCCACATTCATGGCAGTGATGTACCCGTTCCCTAAGTTCTTTTTTCCCGGTATGGGCTCCACATTGAGGGCAAGTTTGGCTTGTCCCGTTGGGATCAACCTTGGCGAAGTACACCCCACGTTTCCAGCACACCCATTTGAGGATTTCCAGAAAACTTCCCCATGCCGCATCCAAACAATGCTTTGCCAACATGCCACGGCTAGTCATTTTGAGATTCAAGTCCTCAGCAAACACCATCCCGACTGTGTCGCAAAGCTTATGAGCCGTCAAAAAATGGAACTCACGCCGAACGTTATAAATGTGTTCATGCAGTGCGCGAATCTTGGCTTGTACTTTCCGGTAGTTGGCAGAACCCTTTTTTTTATTTCTCAATTTGCGTTGCAGCCATCGAAGCTTGCTTTGCAAATCCACGAAAAAGCGCGGACGTTTTACCAATTCACCATTAGATACAGCCAAGAACTTTTCCAATCCCAAATCAATCCCCATGGGTTCACCATGGGGCATGACATCAGGAACAAAGACATCTGCTTGCAGAATCAGTTGAGCATACCAACCCGACGATTTCAACACTACCCGCACTTGCTTGACCTCAAACCCTTCTGGGATCGGACGATGCATTCTTGTGGGCATGACTCCAATTTTCGGCAGTTTCACATTAAACCCGTTGATTGGGTTGGACTTGAACTGCGGGAACACAAACGAGTGATACTGACCAAACTTCTTGAAGCGAGGGAACCCAAATCCCCTTGACTGCATGAATTTGAACGACTTATCCAGTCGCTTGAGAGCATCTTGCAAGACCTGAGAATGAACTGCCTTCAGTTCTGGAATCACGTCTTTGGCTTTGGTCAGTGCGTTTTGCTGTTTGTAGTAGTCGGGATAAGACACATCCACAGGAATAATGTATTCGTGTCTGATACTGCAAGCATTGACCGGACATTTACGCGAGTTCATCCAGTCCTTTCGCTCTGCCAGTGCGTAGTTGTAGACGCGGCGGCATTGCTCCAGCCAATCAAGCATTTGAGCTTCCTGGTCAAGTCCTGGATAGATTCGGTAGCTGTAGGTCAAGTTCAACATCTCTACATTCTAACAGATTCATGTATTTTGTTAGAGGCTATAACATAAGTATGCCAATTTTCGGGGCATCTAACCCCTCAATTGGCACGGGGAGTCCATGTATCCCGGCGCTCATTTTTCAAATAGAGCGCGGGACTTATAGCTCCCCGAACCCCTCACAAGTTAACTAGATAAAGCTTGATTAATGTGCTTTAACAATTCTTCCATGGAAATTGAGCGGGGTAAAATTTGGGTGGTAGAATTTCCGATTACAGATGCGATCGCCCCTAAGTTATCTGACAGCTTTTTTTGTGACTGCTTGTGGGGAATTTCTACTTGAGAATCGTTGTTTGACTCAGATACCAATATCAAAATTGGTGGTAATTTTCCTGATAATTGTGCTAAAGCCTTCAGTGCTGCCAGTATCTCTTTGGTGAGGATAGATTCTGTTAAGCAAAGTAGCATTAAGTCTACGCTTTGGTGACGAATTTGTTGTAACATTTCTGCCCAGGAGCGTCCCATGGTAGCTTTAAAGCCAGCGGTTTGCAAATATTGAATCCATGCTTGAAACCATTCTGAACCCCTAGCAATAGCCGGTGGATTTTTGAGTTGGGCAATATTCCCATTGATTTTTGTCCGCTTTTGTTTGACTCCTGGTAAATCTGGTAAATCTGGTAAATTGACGACAAAAATATTGGGAGGGCAGCATCTACCAGCGGCAATTTCCAATACGGACAATAGAGCATTTGTGTTACCATCCTCTAGTGGTGTTAAGCAAGGGAAAACTGCAAGTCCAGGGATTTGGGAAGCTGCTTGGATAATTGCCACATCGCAAATTACCAGGGGTAAATTCTTCAGACGGGGATACTGACTGAATTTTTCCAGGTAAGGTTGGGGGTTAGGCATTTGTGTATCCAACAGAACTACATCAAATTTCCACACTCGTGCCAAAAGTTCTGCCTGTTCCAAGTCATCGGCTTCTATCACCCTTTGTCCTCGTAAAATGGGGATGGGGTTGTGGAGTTCCAATGCACAATTAACTAACCTGAGAATTCGTAGGGGATTGTTAATAGTGGTGGTATCGCAGGTGCTTTGTTCCTGTTGCTTGGCTTCTGGGGTGATAAATAAATTATCCAAAATACCTGCCAATTTACGATATTGTACTGGTAAATTCAAGAAGCCATCGGCACGGTTGGCAAAGGCTTGTTCCTTTTCAGCGCTGGTAGCGGTGACAATCACGGGAATGTGACGGGTGGCTTGATCTGATTTAATTAGGGTGAGTACATCCCAACCCGACAGTAGGGGTAGTAAGGGATTAAGAAATATTGTTTGGGGTTGCAAACGTCGGGCTTTTTCTACTGCTTCGGTTCCTGAACGAGCAATTACGGCTTGATATCCTAAACCTGTTAGTTGCTCTGTCAGTGCTTCTATGTATCGGCTGACTGCCTCTACTACCAATACTAGCCTTTGGGAGCGATGGGAGTAATGAGGGGATGGGGTAGTACTGGGGTGGGGAACAGAATTAACCACCATATCTTCCCAATCTCCGAGTCTACCTATTTCGACCTCTGTCCACTTTTCTAAGTCAGTTTCGCCAAAGCTGGTTTTGGGAGGACTGGGGGGCAATAATAATGTAAATTGACTGCCTTTACCTTCCCGAGACAAGAAGCTCACATCTCCTCCGTGGAGACGTGCTAAAGCCCTGGTTAACACCAATCCTAAACCGGTACCTTCAAATTGGCGGGTGAGGGGATTTTCCAGTTGTTGGAATTTTTGAAAGATTAAATGTTGTTGATGTTCGGGAATACCAATACCGGTATCCCAGACAGTAAAAGCAATCCAACCTTCCCAGCGATTTACCCGCAGTCCCAATTGTCCACCAGTGGCGGTAAATTTAAAGGCGTTGGCAAGTAGGTGTACTAGCATCTGGCGTAAGCGTAGCTCATCTGCAACCATGCCCTCTAAGCCTGGTTCAATGGCAAGATGGTATTGATGCTCTACAGCAGTTGTCTGTGAGTCTGGGGAGGTAGTTGGGGTTTTATTGTTTTGGGTATATAGTGCTTGGGCATCGGTATAGGCTCGTTCACACACAGTGCGAATATTTACAACAGACAGAGTTAACTCCATCTGTCCCGTTTCCATGCGGGTTAAATCTAAAATGTCATTTACCACACTCATCAGGTGGCGTCCGCTTTGATGGATTAATCCGGCATAACGGGCTTGACGTTCGTTGAGTTCTCCTAACTGTTGGTTAACAAGTAACCGCGATAATCCTAAGACAGCGGTGAGGGGTGTTTTGAGTTCATGGCTGATACAAGCTAAAAATTCGTCCTTTAAGCGATTTAATTGAATCAAATCGGCATTTTTGGCTGCTAGTTCTTTGCACAATAGTTGCTGTTCGGTGACATCTGTGGCTAACATCAACCATAAGTCATTACTTGCTGATGTGTGAGAATTTGGCTGCAAGTTTATGTGTAAACTATCTAAGGGAATTTTGGCGAACTGCCAGATTCTCTCCTGACCATTTTGCATTTCCACAACGCAGGTGCAACTACCAGGTTGGCGATTATCCAAAAAGCAGCGACTAGAGGGAGTAGATACTTTCTCTCCTCCTCCTAGCTTTTCTGGAAGTTTATCAGTGAGAACTGGACTATTTACTGCTAAGGTAGAATTTCCACCCCCAAATTCTGTTTGTAGGGGTGAATTTTTCCAACCATGTCCATTGCCTCTGGTGATGATAATATCTGGTTGAACAGCTTTTTGGAGTGAAAGTATTGCGTTTACTTGCTTGCTGATGGCTTCCGGGTCTTTTAATGTTCCCAACTGTTGCCACCATGCTGGGTTTTGTGCCACTATTGTTCCTGTAGCAGTTTGTAACATTAAAGGCCAAGGTAGTCGTTCTAATAGCCCTATTAATGCTTTATATTCTAAAGAGTAGTTTTCTTTTGCAGTCCAAGATGGGGGATAATTTGGGGTGAGTGTAGCATCAGCATTTTCTCCCACATTACCTTTTGGGGAATTATTAGACTTTAAAGACTTCCTTGTGGCTTTGTGAGAACTTGGTTTTTTATTCCCAGAATTGATTTTTGCTTTTTGCTGCGCTAAAAATTGCAACAGACGGGAACTATCCAACAGCCCTACAAATTTGCGATCGCCATCGATTAGTGCCCAATTTAAATTTAAAGGATTATTTTCGCAGTTGTATTGAGAAGGCAAAAACAAGCTAAATTGCTCTATACACCATGAATCCGGTAATATTTCTATTGATTCTATAATGTCCTCTCCCCAAGTTAAGACTGGCTGCTGTGACTCCAACAGCTGACTAGCGCTTGGGGTGCCGATTCCTGTCAATAATTGTGGTAATATGCCCGCAGAGCGCAGCAATCCTAGAGGTAAACCTTGTTCATTTAACACTACCAGGCGATCGCATTTTTGTTGGGAAAAAATTGCCAGTACTGCCGCCACAGTAGTAGTTGTTGGACAACTGGGTACCCTGGTAATAAATTCAGAGAGCGGGTAATTTAGGATTGACATAAGGACCTGGTGGGTTGCAACTTCCGAGTCGGTATGAGTATCTGGCATGAGCAACTGCATTTATAACCGGGGGTCATTTCTGTCTGAGGTCATTACTATTATGTTATTTAATCACCGGATAGCAGCTTTGACAATTTGGACTTCTTACTTACTTAATAGAGTGGAACCTCAGACACTCCGGTTCTACCTTTGATTCCTATCAATATTGCTTTGAGTGACATCATTCTTGATTGCCACTAACAACAGCACCTAGTAGATTTTTCCAAAGGTTAAGCCCCCTAGGATTTGCTTTTCCATCAGTATCTCCTTGCTGTCGCCAACTGATTAGACAGGATTAAATCGCGGCAAATAGTCATAAAACCGGATAATTTGGACGCTTACAAATAGTAAAGAGTGGTCATTTTTGTGTAGCCATCTCTTTCTATGTAGTTGTGATGGCTTGATAATCAACTTAATGTTTACGGTAAGAACAGTGCTTGATGTAAAACGATTTTGCTGTTTAATCCTTACCGACAGTTGTCCAAAGCTATCTAACTCAGGGGTGTCATGACTTAAATAACGTAGCAAGAGGCTCAGAGTGGAAAGACCTACCCCCATTTGGGGTGAATAATGCGGTTTTATACCGTTTTATCCCGACCTGTAGGTTTTCCACTCGTCAATGATAGGGATAGCTACATCAATTATCCGTCTTTTGATTCGCTTTGGAACCTTTAGGAATTATAATGATTGAGAATGCGACATTCCTTCATTTTCGTTTAAATATCTTAATTAAGGAGGTAAATAAACCACCAACATAATATAAATATAAGTTTGTAAACAAGATGTAAACAACACAGTAGCTAATCTCACCTGGATAACTAATTGCGGGGATAACCTCCAGCCGAAGCTAATCTACGAAAAGCCGTGAATTAGCATCCTCAAAGGAAGACACCTGGGGCTAATGGAAAGTTAAAAAACGGGCATCTATACCAGCTTCATCCTATCCAGATTAACCGTTGCTCCCCTTACCTACTCAGTTTTTACAGTTAGCATTGCTGATGTTACTACTGCCCTTGGATATAATGTCATCCCTTTGGTTAGTGAGTTGCAAAATATATAAATGAATCAATATTATTACTGATAGTAATTAAACATCTGGAGGTTACCAAAATCATGCTTTATCCATCGGAACTAGTTGTTAGAAAAAATTTGTTTTGGTTAATTACCCAGAGTATTGGGACTATTTACCAGTCGTGTGATTGGCATATAACCAGGAATCCGAGTTATCTTTTTCAGGATTTGTTATTGTGGTTAAAGCAGCCCCGAAATCAACATAAAATCTTTGAAAAATTATATGTACTTAGATGGCAAAAAAAAGAAAATAGGCAGTTTTTCTCAGAAATGGATGCAGTTGAAAGACAGAACTTGTTGCGGCAAATCAAAAAAGATTATAGTCAGATATTGATAAGTTATTTTACTACAGACAGAACTGTCAAAGATAAAATAGATAAATTTGTCAATTTAGTTTTTTGTGCTAAAATTCCTGTGCCTCAGATTATAGAGATACATATGGATTTAATTGAGGAGTTTTCCAACCAGCTAAAATTGGAAGGGAGAAACGATGAAGCATTACTTGATTATCGCCTGACATTAATTGATATTTTGGCTCATCTGTGTGAGGCATATCGCTGTTCGATGCCAAAATAGCTTCAAGGCTGATAATTCTAATTGTCAAGCACACAGTTCATGGAAAGCTGGCACTCTTAATCTACTATGCTTTGAGAACCTACCTCAAATTTTTATGTATGAGTAAAATCAGAAAAACCTATGTCCTCAAGCTTTATGTAGCAGGTAAAACTGCAAATTCTGTCCGGGCACTAAAAACACTCAAAGATATATTAGAACAGGAGTTCAAGGGAGTTTATGCTTTGAAAGTCATCGACGTACTCAAAAATCCGCAGTTGGCAGAAGAAGATAAAATCTTAGCTACCCCCACACTATCGAAAATTTTGCCTCCACCCGTGCGTAAAATTATTGGGGATTTATCAGATAGAGAAAGAGTATTGATTGGATTAGATTTACTCTATGAAGAATTGGTTGAACAAGAAAGCTTAGAAGAATAGTAAGCTGTTCAACATTTAACTGTTCCACATTTAAATTGTATATGAGTGAGAGGCGAGACGCCCATCCCATGCTGATCCTACAATCAACTGATGATTTTTGTTTATGCAAATTAGATGTATTATAGCTTAAAAAGCAACCTACAATACAATAAAATAAAAATTGATTAAGATTATTTACAATACTAAACAAAAATTGGGTTGAGTTCCCATTTGTCAAAAACAAGCAATGAGTGAAAACGACCTATCAGGGCAAAATCAAGCACGGGTACTTACCGGTGTTGAAAAAATTCGCACGATGATAGAGGGCTTTGACGATATTAGTCATGGTGGTTTGCCCATTGGTAGAAGCACCTTAGTCAGTGGTACCTCTGGAACAGGTAAAACTTTATTTTCTTTGCAGTTTCTTTATAATGGTATTAGCTATTTTGACGAAGCTGGAATATTTGTCACTTTTGAAGAATCTCCTAGTGATATTATTAAAAATGCCTGTATATTTAACTGGGATCTACAACGTTTAATAGAGTCAGGTAAACTATTTATCCTCGATGCTTCTCCAGATCCAGAGGGGCAAGATATTATTGGTAATTTTGACTTGTCGGCATTAATTGAACGGCTACAATACGCAATTCGCAAATACAAAGCCAGACGAGTAGCAATTGACTCCGTAACGGCAGTATTTCAGCAATATGAAATGGTAGGAGTGGTGCGTCGGGAAATTTTTCGGTTGGTAGCACGTCTGAAACAATTAGGTGTGACAACCGTGATGACTACAGAACGTAATGAAGAATACGGACCGATTGCTGCTTTTGGGGTAGAAGAATTTGTCTCAGATAATGTGGTAATTGTTCGTAATGTCCTGGAAGGGGAACGTCGTCGTCGCACCATTGAAATTCTCAAATTGCGGGGTACAACTCACATGAAAGGAGAGTATCCTTTCACCATTACCAATGAAGGAATAAATATCTTCCCCTTGGGAGCGATGCGTTTAACTCAACGTTCTTCCAATGTCCGGGTTTCTTCAGGGGTGAAGACTCTGGACGAGATGTGTGGTGGTGGTTTCTTCCGAGATTCGATTATCCTAGCTACGGGAGCCACAGGTACTGGTAAAACCCTGTTAGTGAGTAAATTCCTTCAAGATGGCTGTGTTCATGGGGAAAGGGCAATTCTATTTGCTTACGAAGAATCTCGTGCCCAACTTTCCCGCAATGCCACTTCTTGGGGAATCAGCTTTGAGGAATTAGAGAAGCAAGGGTTACTGAAAATTATTTGTACCTATCCAGAGTCTACAGGTTTAGAAGACCACTTGCAAATTATTAAGTCAGAGATTGCTGATTTTAAACCAGCCCGTATTGCCATTGATTCTCTTTCTGCCTTAGCTAGAGGGGTAACCAATAATGCATTCCGGCAATTTGTAATTGGTGTCACGGGTTACGCCAAACAGGAAGAAATTACCGGATTTTTTACCAATACAACAGACCAATTTATGGGGTCTCATTCCATTACTGATTCCCATATTTCTACGATTACCGACACGATTATCATGTTGCAGTATGTAGAGATTCGTGGAGAAATGTCCCGGGCAATTAATGTATTTAAAATGCGCGGTTCTTGGCATGATAAGGGTATTCGCGAGTACAACATTACTGCTGAAGGTCCGGATATCAAAGATTCTTTCCGTCATTACGAAAGAATTGTCAGTGGTGCGCCTACCCGCGTTACTATCGATGAAAAGGCGGAACTGTCTCGCATTGTCAAAGGCTTTCAAGATCAGGGAAGTTCCGATTCCTCAAGTTAGCATCATGTTATAGTCTGTGGGAGAAAACGGTTTCTACCGCTTGATTTTTGTGTGAGGGAACGCGGTGAAAGGACAGCAAATATTCCATACTTTTTTACCTGGTGTGACAGCAGCAGTATTAACCACTCAACCAGTTTGGGCTGAGAATGTAAAAGTCAGCGGAATAGAGCTGAGTACTACTGCTAACAATAACACCATTATTGCCAACAAGGTTAATAGGCAACAGCCAAGTACACCTAAAAAAAATCCAACCACCGTTATCACCCCTAGTAGGGTGAGTTCAGGCAATTTTCAGCTTTTGAGTGATAGCGCTACGGGGATAATGGTGACTGGCAAAACAGGTGTACCCATCAAAACAACATCGGCAACAGATAAAAAAGCGGTGTTGAATTTGACCCCTTCTTTATCTAATTTCCTAGAGAAAAATCGTCTTGGTTCTGCCCAAAATCAGCAAACTCGTGGTGATTCCTTGATTACTACTAAGAAACCGCAGAATGAGGGCGATATTATTGTTAATGAAAATGTAAAACCTAATGTAAAACCTAATTCTGTAGAGTCAAAAACTTTGCCCGATGCAGTGGGCAAGAAAAAACCTCCTAATACAGCAAAAAGTCCTGGATCTGCCAAGCTGTTAAATGCGGTGTTGAAGCAGCGAAATTGTCAGCAGCAATCTGGAAGCAAACAACCCCCAAAGGAAACAGGAAACAGGGAACAGGGAACAGGGACTGGTTTGTCAGAGGATTTAAACCCCTGCCAAACTTCTGTCACTTTGAAAGGTGAGGCTTCAGAGCAAGGAACCAGGCAACAGGAAACAACTGTTAAGAGTTGCCCGTTGCCCGTTCCCTCCAAGGCAACAGCTTCGGTGACTGTTAGTGATGCAAATTGCTCGCAAAGTGATATTTCTGGTCAGCCAATGGCGCAAACACCAACGCCAATACTACCGGAGACTAAACAGTTAGAGCCAAATGGTTCTGGTTCGGCTTTACCACCTGATTATCTCAATCCCAGCCCCAATCCTTTGCAGTTTCCCACCAAACCGGGAGAAGTGGAAGTAAAGGGAACTCAGCCCATTACTTTAGAACAAGCGCTGGAATTGGCAAAACGCAATAATCGGCAATTGCAAGAGGCACTATTGCAGCAACAAGTGGCTGAAAAAGACGTGCGAGAAGCTCAAGCAGCTTTGTATCCTACTGTCGATCTTACCACTCAGGTTAGTCGGCAGCAGTCTGCTGGCGCTCAACGTCAGATTGAAGCTGGTTTAGCCGGACTAGATACAGTCACCGACACTGTGAATGCTCAAGCAGAGCTAAGATATAATCTTTATACCTCTGGGAGACGGTTGGCAAATATCCGAGCAGCAGAAGAGCAACTACGCTTCCGTGAATTGGATGTAGAGCGCATTGTAGAGCAAATTCGTCTGGATGTCAGCATTAGATACTACGATTTGCAAAACAGAGATGAACAAGTGCGGATTAACGAGTCTGCCGTTAGGAATGCCGAGGCTAGTTTAAAAGATGCTCAAGCATTAGAACGAGCTGGAGTGGGGACGCGGTTCGATGTGTTGCGCTCTCAGGTGAATTTAGCCAATGCTCAGCAACAACTAACTAGTGCTGTTGCTGAGCAGCGAGTTAGCCGTCGGGAATTAGCAAATCTGTTGAGTTTGTCCCAAGGGGTTGATATTAGTGCCGCAGACCCTGTCAAATTAGCAGGACTGTGGAACGAAACCCTTGAAGACAGTATTGTCAAGGCATTTCAAAACCGTCCCGAACTGCAACAGAACTTAACCCAGCGTAATATTAATGAGCAACAGCGCAGGGCTGCACTTGCTAACCTGGGTCCCCAATTGAGTTTGGTTGCTAGGTATGACCTACTCGATCAGTTCGATGATTCTGTTGGCGTTACTGATGGCTATACTGTAGCCCTCCAGGCAACCTTAAATCTATTCGATGGGGGAGCAGCAAAAGCCAGAGCAGCTCGGGAGAAAGTTGAGATTGCGATCGCGGAAACTCAGTTTGCTCAACAACGCAACCTAGTGCGCGTTGAAGTAGAACGGCAATATTTTCGTTTGCAAGCTAATTTGGAAAACGTTCAAACCGCTAATGCTGCTTTGGATCAGGCGAAAGAATCTTTGCGTTTGGCAAGGCTGAGATTCCAAGCTGGTGTAGGTACTCAAACTGAGGTAATTAATGCTGAAAGCGACCTTACCAGAGCCGAAGGTAATCGAATTAGTGCAATTTTGGAATACAACAGCGCTTTGACTCGTTTACAACGAGCTGTTACTTCAAGGTCATCGCGCTAGATGAATGGTGAAAGGAGGGAGATGGGGGAGAGAGGGAAGAGGGGGGAGAGGGGGGAGATGGGGGAGAGAGGGAAGAGGGGGGAGAGGGGGAAGAATAAAATTTTCCTAGTCCCATTTACCATTCTCCCTTTCCCATTTCCCATTTACCATTCTCCATTTACCATTCCCTGCTCAATTCAGATATAGCGGTTTTTACTCTTTATGCAATACAGACGCTTACCTCACCCCTTTCCCCTCTCCTACCCTACGGGAAGCCACTCCGTGTCTATAGTAAGGAGAGGGGTGCCGAAGGTGGGGTGAGGTTGAATTGTGTACCTCACTCAACTGAAAACCGCTATATTTCTAATTTTGGCATTGCTGAACTAAGGGATGAATATGAGTGGGGTAGGCATCTTGCCTGCCTGGTGAAATACAGAAAACGGGCAGGGATGCCCCGCAGTCGCTACAACGGGGGGAACCCCCGCAACGCGCTGCTCTCCGTTCCACAAACCAAGATGCCCATCCCACAAAACCATCAAAATCATCCTGCCGTCAAAATTGGCATAACATATTTGAAAAAAGAATGCGACACATAGTTGGTTGGTAGGGGTGCGGTTTCCGCGACCCTACAATTGGATCTGTTGCAACCATTTTTTGATTGGGTATAAGATTCCATGACTACAGTTACATCTCAAGAAATAGCCCAATTTCGTTCCTTGTTGGCAGATTACCCCCAAGCTTTGTCAGCACTGGATTTAATCGAAGATTGTGAGGGAGATTTGGAAGATGCAGCTATGACACTAGCTATTCGCGCAGGACAACAACCAGAAGCTGAAAACTCCGAATGGTTAGATGCTTTGGCGAAAAAATGGCGTGCTGTTATCTGTCAGGCACAATTGCGGGATGACTTGCTGAATGGAAAAGTACTCTTAACGATGGAAGAGTTAAAAAAAATACCAACGTTTCCGAAGATTTTAGCCACACCAGTTTTGATGTATGTTTTTAAGGAGGGTATTAACAATTTTTGTCAGCCACTAGATACTGTTAAGTAATCAGCTTTTACACATCTAATTTGCCGTTTTCAAGTCAATAGAATAAACCTCACCCCGGAACCAAAGCCACCCCTCTCCTTAGTAAGGAGAGGGGAAGGGGGTGAGGTTCAATCTGTATTGCACCCAACTACCACTGATGACTTTTCCAAAACCGCCACTATTTTTACCCCAAATTCCTCTTCAAATACTCCCTTTTTATAATCTAAACTCCACAATTCTAAAGCACAGTCATCATCAAGTCGAGACGGGAAAATTCGCAGGTGCAATTCCTTTATATTGCGGCGATATTCACATTTAACTTGAGATATGGCAGCAATTTTCCGCCGATCCAAAGCCACTGCTAATCTTAAAATCGCACTCAATTGACTCACAAGAATGCGGTGTTTTTTACTCAAAATATTATAATTTTCATGCTTTTTTTTCGGCGGTGATTTGCGATGATAACGAGCTATATTAGCAATAATTTCGATTTCAGTTTCGTTATATCCTAATAACTCACCATTACGAATTAAATAATAGGAATGCTTGTGGTGGGAATCATGACTGATATAATGACCACAATTGTGTAATATGGCGCTAGACCAAAGTAACTGTCTTTCTTCTTCTCCCCAACTATGCAGCAAATATTGGGTTTGGTCAAATAGACTCATGGCAAACTTAGCCACGCGATCGCAATACTCTAAGTTAACGTGGAACTTTTTTGCTACTTTTAATACACTTCTATCGCGCACCGAAACTTGATAGCGCAGACGGTCTTCTATTAAGCCGTGGGCTAGCATCCAGTCTACAATTACCCCTTCTCGCAAGGAACGTTCACAAATTGTTAATGAATCAACTCCCAACAGGGTCATTGCTTCCAGTAATATTATTGAACCTGCCAGTATAACCTCAGACCTTTTTTCGGGCATACCCGGAATTGCTGCCCGTTCGGCGTTAGTCATTTTGCGCAGTTTATTTACCCATTCCCGCAAGTCTTTGAAGGTAAGCTGGTAGCCATTGAGGGTAGAGGGAATATAACCCAATTTGTCCCTGGCATTAATTAGCGCCAAGGTTTCAGCGGTTCCAGATGTACCCACTAAGCGGGGAACTTCGCCAAACTTGAGATTTGCTAGTACTTCTTCAACGGAACGTTCCAGCATCCCCCTGACAAATGCTTGCAGATATTGAAACTCATCATTATTGATGGGATCGGTGGTGATTAATTCCCCAGTTAGTCGCACTGCGCCAACTTTGGTACTAGTAAGGCTTCTTTCCTCATGGGAGTCCCCTAAAATTAACTCAGTGGAACCACCGCCAATATCGATGATGATGTGGGGCTGGTTATTAAATTCCATCCCCGATAGTACACCCAGGTAAATCCGTCGCGCTTCTTCTTGTCCGGCAATTAAGTCAACGCTTAGACCTAACTCTTTGTCTACTGTTTGTAAAAAATCTTTACCATTAGGGGCTTCTCGGACAGCGCTAGTCGCCACTGCCACAATGGTTTCAGCTTTCAGGGTTCTGGCTATTTCTTGGAAGCGTCGCAGAGTTGCGATTGCCTTTTCCATTACCTCTGGTTTGAGATTCCCTGTCACCAAATCGCGATCGCCCAATCTGACAGTTTCCTTTTCTCTGTCGATGATGCTAAATGCAGGTAATGTGGGTTCAATGCGCACAATTACCATATGCAGGGAATTCGTTCCCATATCAATTGCAGCAATAATCCGGTGTTGCTCAACTGTTTGAGTGGGGATACTCGGATAGCTTGTTGAAACTAAATCCACCATCTAATTATATCTCTCTATTTAGAATAGTAAAAGCTGGAAGTAGGGAATAGGGAATAGGGAAGTAGGGAATAGGGAATAGGGAATAGGGAATAGTGTTTCTTTCATTAACGGATGAGAAATAATCGGTTACTGTAAAGAAACATAGAAGTAAGTAGTCGTCATGAACTGTGTACACCAGGGCACATGAAAATTCTTCTTAAGGGACTTGCAAATAAAAAAATATCCCAAAATTTGATAGTGGTACAGGCATCCTTGCCTGTATGAGGGGCAGGCAGGGATGCCTACCCCACAATATGGGATAATTTCTTTGTTGGTATTTCCTAACCTGTTTCCCTTCGCTGGACTCACCTGTTAAGAATTCCCTATTTTCAAGTCAGCCTATACTTTTACAAATACCAAATAACGATATTCTATAGATGTAAAGATGTATTAATTAATCTTTCTCTAGATATTTTTGATTACCTATGCTGAGGAACCCACAAACCAACACAGACGAACCTACTTGGAGTAAGATTGTCCAACTTTTGCGGTGGAATAAACCGGAAGGGAGGTTAATTTTGATGATTCCTGCCCTTTGGGCTGTGTTTTTAGCAGCTTCGGGAAAACCTCCTCTACCGTTGGTGGGAGTGATTATTCTGGGTACTTTCGCCACCAGTGCTGCTGGGTGCGTTGTTAATGATTTGTGGGATCGCAATATAGATCCAGAAGTAGAAAGAACCCGCAATCGTCCCTTAGCATCCCGGGCACTTTCGCTAAAAGTTGGGATTGTGGTTGCGCTGGTAGCGATGGCTTGTGCTGCGGTTCTTGCTTTCTATCTTAACCCATTTACTTTCTGGTTATGTGTGGCAGCTGTGCCAGTAATTTTACTTTATCCCGGTGCCAAGCGAGTATTTCCCGTACCACAGTTGGTGCTTTCCATTGCTTGGGGTTTTGCTGTGTTAATTAGCTGGAGTGCTGTCACCCAAAACATAAGTTTACCCACTTGGCTGCTGTGGGGTGCAACGGTACTGTGGACATTGGGATTTGATACTATTTATGCTATGAGCGATCGCGATGATGACCGACGCATTGGTGTTAATTCTAGCGCTCTGTTCTTTGGCAATTATGCCCCTGTAGCCATTGGAATTTTCTTTGTGGGAACTGTTGGTTTGCTGGCTGGTTTAGGAGTCGTTACAAATCTTCATTTTGCCTTCTGGATTTGTTTGGTAGTAGCCGCTATTGGTTGGATTTGGCAGTTGGTAAATTTGCGACAGCAAGACTTGCCTAACCCAGCTTATGGACAAATGTTCCGGCAGAATGTCTGGATTGGTTTTATTCTCCTTGCTGGCATGATTGCTGGCTGTTTTTAATACAGGTAATAGAGAACAGGGAACAGGGAACAGGGAATAGGGAATGGGGAATGGGGAATAGGGAATGGGGAATAGGGAATAGGGAATGGGGAATAGGGAATAGGGAATAGGGAATAGGGAATAGGGAATAGGGAATAGGGAATAGGGAATAGGGAATACACACATCTTGCACCTGGACTAAAAAGCGAGGCAGCGCGTTGGTGAGCTTTTTTTGGTTTTCCCCTTCAATGGTGCAAGATATGAGCCTCCGACTACCGCAATTTTCGCGCTAACAACAAATGAAACAAATACAACATCCTCTTACCTTGTTCCCAGTTCCAGTAAACCAAAAAGTTTTTTAGAAGTCTTACCATCTGGACATTTCAACTAAAACCAGGAATATCACAAAACTCACAAAACAACGTTAAATTGAGCATTTCAGACGATACCCCTAGTTACCTTCAAGCGATCGCTTTATTACCAATGGTGTTTGCTTCCTGATCCAGGATAGCTGAAACCCCTATTTTTACGTTTGTTTTCAAAAGTTTGTGGTTTACTGAGTTCCCAGTTCCCTGTTCCCTCTCTTGAAAAGTTGCTCATGGGGGAAACCCCCAAGACCGCACTTTTCGCTGTTAAGAGTGTTTCTTAGGAGAATAGGGAATAAATAGGTTCTCGAAAACTTTAAAAAGCGATTTAGGCACATTTTGACAAATGTGTCTTTTTTAACGCAGAACAATAAAATACGTAAGTCCATCTGATGTTAAGGATTAGATTTTAATACTAACTTTACAAACTTAAGGGATACAAACTTTAGCAATATAGCCTTGCTTTTAGGAATAAATCCAGTTTCAGAGAAAAACCGGGATTATACTGAAGCTTTATTAAATTTTTATAAATATATCTGGGATTATATCCGAAAATATACGATATTATTTATTGTCTGAGCATATAAATATAAAATCTATTCGCTTCATGCGATGAAACAACCCATAACCACAAGAAGCTACATTCCCCAGCCTCTTGTTCAAATCTTCACAATATTTTTATTGCTTCTTGGTAGTATTGGTATTGTAGGTGGCAGTTTCTTTTTCAAACAAGCCTTCAACGGCGTTAGCGAAACAAAAACTATCAAAAATAGCGATCGCTATCTAGAAATTCGTCATCAACTTTGGTCTAGCCAAGAACTTGTAAAGCATTTCCCCAAGGACATACCGACTGATGCTACAGGGGTGCGTCTTGTTTACTCTCCTGGTGTTTTACAAGCGAGTAATATTTTGCAAATTAAATTCAAACTTCCTCAAAAAAATATCCAAAAATTACTAGTTCAATATAGAGAACTTGCCAAACATAAATACAGAGGTGGCGACACCAACGACCATATAAATCTACCCAATGGCGTGCCAACTACTTTCTTTTATACTAGTGAATCAGCAGCCCAATTTTTTCCTCCTACTTATGAAATCTTAGTATTAGATGCACATGATAGAGGGACTGCTGGCTTCCGATGGAATCATGGAGATAGTTATGGGGTAGCAATTGATAGTTCAACATCAGAGATTGTGTATTGGGTTGAACAATGGTAAATGGTCAAAGCGAAGGAAGAGGGAAGAAGGAAGAAGGAAGAAGGTTGTTATGTTTGTGTTGAAGCTTGTACTCCTACCAAACTTTACCCGTCGTAAACGACAGGGAACCTGTATCCAATTGAGTTGTTAGAAGATTTGTCAAAAGTCATTACCCATTACCCATTACCCATTACCCATTACCAATTACCAATTTAGATTAAAGTTGACCACAAACTGTTTAACATCATATAAGCAGAAGTAGCCCCTGGATCTTGATGTCCTGCACTTCTTTCTCCTAGGTAACTAGCCCTTCCCTTCTTTGCAACCATGGGTATAGTATCTTTCATCCCCTGTTCAGCTCCTGCTACAGCTTGTTGCATTGCTTCTTGCATCTGCTTACCATCAGCCACAGCCTCTCTAAAAGCCTCCACAGCAGGCGATAAGGCATCTACCATAGTTTTATCCCCTAACTGTGCTTTACCCCGTCCTATTACCCCATCTAAGCCCGCTTGTAGTAGTTTTAGCATGTCTGACTCGTTGAGTTCTTGTTTCCCAACAACAGATGTACTTGCTCGCAAAAACCAAGTACCGTAAAGAGGACCGCTAGCACCGCCTATACTAGAAATTAGAGTCATGCTGACAGTTTTCAAAACATCACTGATATTTCTATCAGCAACAGTTGGTAATTGAGCGATCGCCTTTTTGAAACCACGATCCATATTAATACCGTGATCCGCATCACCTATGGCTGCATCTAACTCAGTCAAATAATCCTTGTTCTGTTCTATCTGCGCTGCAAATTCCTGCAACCATTGTAAAATTTGTTCTTTTGTCATTTGTCATTTATCATTTGTCATTTGTCATCTCCCCATCTTTCGGGCAGGGAAACCCTGCCCCTACGTGGCAAAACTTCCCCAAGACCAACTCGGAGTTCTCACAGGTGCATCCCAAAGTCGAATCATCTCATCATCAACTTTTAGCAAAGTAATTGAACAACCTTGCATATCCAAAGAAGTAATATAAGAACCAATTAAATTACGTACAATTTCCAATCCCTGCTTCTTACATATTTCTGCTAACTTACGATAGACAATATAAAGTTCAGACACAGGAGTACCACCCATACCATTAACAAAGGCAAGTATTTTGTTACCTGTTTGCAATGGCGGATCGGTAAGTTCTACATCCACCCATTCCCCTTTATCTTCGTCCCACTCCCTAAGTGTGCGGGTATAGCCAGAATCCTCAATAATCGATAAAGCAAGCATTTCAGTAATTTCATCCGCCGATTTCATCTGCATTCGCAGCCGTCCGGGTTCCCCGTGAATACCGATACCCATTTCTACTTCTGTATCACTCAGTACGAAGCTAGGGGAACCTTTAGCTGGTAGGGTACAAGAAGTCAATGCCATACCCATGCTGCGCCCATTTAAGTTAACTTTGCGACATAAATCTGCAACCTGCCGTAAATTATAACCCTGTTGTGCCGCCGCACCGCAGATTTTTTCTGCCAGCACCGTTGTGCCCACACCCCGCCGTCCCTGGGTATAAAGACTATCCTTGACAGCAACATCATCATCAATCAAAATACTTAATACTTGCACACCTTCACTGCGGGCTAACTCTGTTGCCATCTCAAAGTTCATCACATCGCCACTATAATTTTTGACGATATAAAGGATACCAGCACCACCGTCTACTTGCTTGGCAGCTGCCAGCATTTGGTCAGGGGTGGGAGAGGTGAAAACTTCCCCCGGACAGGCAGCATCTAACATTCCTATGCCCACAAAACCAGCGTGCATAGGTTCGTGACCGCTACCACCACCAGAAATAATTGCTACTTTGTTTTTTACGGGTGCATCGCCACGATAGACAAAGGTCGGTTCAAAATTTACTTTAATTAAATCGGAATGAGCTACAGCCATACCTTCTAGACTTTCACGTACAAAGTCCAGAGGCTGGTTAATTAACTTTTTCATGGTTTTGTTTGCTGTGATGATAGTTGTCAATTTGGCGTTGCTAGATCACAACATGAATCATATCTAGATTTTGCAAAGCTTTGAAGATATCCCAAATTGTCAAGAAATCATCATAAAAAAAATGGCAAGGTAAACCCACGGATACCCAAATTATAGCAGAAAATATGTTGCTGTAAACCCTGAAATTTCGTGTCCGCAAAAATGATAATTATTCTCAAAAATTGCAGATTTGGCAGGTAAGTATCATTTTTGGTAATTTTCATAAAACTTAATAGTGTCCAATACCCTAGAAGGGTATCGCTACACGATCATAGCGGCTCCGGGTCTATCAAAATAATACGGGAGCGTGAGAACCCCTAGCTTTTAAGCAGGGGATGTAGGCGGAGCCTTCGGTGTAGGGAAGTGTTTCTTTCATTCGTAACAATTATAAATAGATTTTAAAAATGATATTGATAATACAGTTTACATTGGAATTGCAAGATAGTTTAATATGTTTGCCAAAAAAATCAATCATCGAAAGTAGATTTTTTTGAAACTTCTGATTGAGTTAAAGCTAAACAAAGGAAATAATTGTAGGTAAAGCTAAGAGGAATTGAGAATTTTCACGAGTGCAGTTATTGCAAGGGATTTGGCTGATTATTCCAAGGGTTTTGACATCTTACATATATATATTTTTTTGGGAGATTGCCAGATAATTTAAAAAGTTGCCAAAATGGCAACCATAGTCCGAAAACTTCAGTTACTTTATAGAAGGTAAACGACTTCAAGGGTGTGGTTGTCAGGGAATATCACAATTAATAACGTAATTGTGATATCGGCTCTACCAGTTTTTTTCAAATAACAGTAAGTATATTTTATAAATGATATACCAACTGTTTTTCTACCAATTAAATAGATATAAAAAATCAGGTTTGCATTTGTTGCAACAGGAATATTCAGGCTGTACGGGCGTTGTCGTTGACACATTAGCCCCCTAAAAAATGGCAGGGTTCGTACATATTCCTCAGCGCTACAGCGGCAAATGCTTGGGGTGGGAGTTGAATGCATGTGGTATGCTTCCTCCCACTCTTTTTTTTTGGGAAAAATAACAATTAAAAAATAACAATTAAAAATTAAAAAAGCTAGTATTAAACTGATAACTTGCACGATTAGAAGAGCCAGAAGTTCTGTGTTGTAGTTACCAGCGTGACGCTGGTAACTAGGGGAGTTGAGGCTCTGCCTCCTGGTTATACTTTTTGGAAGTGCAAGTTGTTAGATTAAACAGACTTTTCAAATAACCTAACCTGAGGACTGGAGCAAGTTTCACAAGGAAAGGTTAAATTTAAACTTAGGGTCGAGGGAGAAAAAAACTATTTCGGCGTTGCATAAATGGGGGATGATTTTAATAGTTGGCGTTGCATAAATGCGGGATGATTTTGATGGTTTTGTGGCATGGGCATCTTGTCCGTCCCTTGTATTTCTAAGGCAGGCAAGATGCCTACCCCACTCATATTCATCCCTTAATTCAGCAATGCCTAATAGTTTTGTGGAATGGGCATCTTGTCCGTTCCTTATTTATACTAGGTTCAGCGCTCGTTTGTGGTGGTTGCGATGATTGCTACTACTCATGGTTACAATGTTTCTTGGGAACTCCTGCCGGAAGACTTCATTTTAGATGATGAACCAGTGGATAATGTCAATCAACCACCCCTAGCTGCGGCACTTACTGAGAGTTTGGAATTGGCGGTCAAACTTCCGTCTACTGCCCTCGCTACGACTAATTACGGTATCTGCGCCACTGTAAATGACAAAATAGTCGTCAAAGCTCCTGATTGGGCTTATATCCCCAAAATTAGCGTGCCTAGAGGGGAAGTTAAACGCAGCTACACCCCCCACCGACAAGGTGATATTCCGATGGTGGTGATGGAATTTCTCTCGGATGCTGAGGGAAGCGAATATTCTAGTAAACGCACCCATCCCCCCGGAAAGTGGTTTTTCTATGAGCAAATTCTCCAAGTGCCGAATTATATTATTTTTGAGCCAGAAAGCGGTACTTTGGAGGTGCATCGCTTGGATGAATCGGGGAAATATGATTTAGCTTCACCTGATGAGAATAACCGTTACTGGCTTCCCCAGATGGAGTTATTTATAGGGGTTTGGCAAGGAAAACGAGAGAATCGGGAAGGTTATTGGTTGCGCTGGTGGGATGAAGGTGGTAATTTGCTGCTGTGGGGAAGCGAATTAGTCGAACAGGAAAGACAAGCTAAGGAAACAGCCCAACAACAAGTAAATCAAGAAAGACAAGCTAAGGAAGCGGCTTTAAAACGGTTAGAAGAGTTAGAAAAAAGGTTGCGGGATGCAGGGATTGAACCTTGAGATTGAAAGAAATATCCCAAATTTTTAGCAATACCCTAGAAGGGTATCGCTACACGAACTTAGACACGGAGTGGCTTCTCGTAGAGTAGCCCACGCAGGTGGGCTTTGATTTTGTAGCCCCACCCTTCCAGGGTGAGGGCATTTTTAGAAAATGGGATGTTCCCGAGATTGAAAGGGATTCCCTCCGGGATAGCTAGAGCCTCCGGCACGCTTACGCGAACGCTTATCGTGCAAGTGCTGACTTGTCGGTTCGCTAATTTTATTTACTAAGCTACAGCAAAACCTGTATGCTGTCGTACTCTGGGATGGCGAAAACCAAGCACTATATCTTCTTTGGGAATACCTGCTTCTATTAATTCACTCACTACACCTTCTTCGGTATCGTCATATTGAATCCAGATTTTGTCACCAATTAAAGTAATGTGAATGGGTGTGGCATGGAGGTATTTATCACCACTCCAACCAATATCTAAAACTAAATACTGTCTTCGTTCATCATCAAATATAATTTGAGAATCGTAACCATCCGGTAAAGCAGCGCGATAATCGGCATGGTTTTTGAGGATATTTTTGATGATATCTGGGTATTTTAATCGGGTATCCATTCCACAATCACCTCATTTTCATCATCAAAGACAATCAACCTGATAATCTGGTTCTTAAGTAGAATTTGTCCCAACTCTATTGTAAACACGCTATTGAAAGTTGGTCGAGAAACGGCAATGTATAGATTTCGCTCAATTCCCATTTCGTTGAGAATTTGGCGATAGAGGATATACTGTCCTAATGCTTGCTCTAAATCTTTGACATCAGAATGTCCCACAAAACTCTTGACTTCAACAACAATTTTTTGGGTTGCATTTTCAGCACTAATGAGACGTTCCGCACCCAGATCGACAGATAAGCGTTTTTTACCAATTTGTAGTGGAAATGGATCGTGAGTAATTGTCCAGCCATCCTTTTGTAAGGCAGATTTCACAGTATTGTGGTAAATATCTCTCGCTGGCACACCAAAAACTTGAGTTGTGAAGGTTTACTGCTGCCAGTATATAACGGTTTGCCCTATGATTTAACAACTTGACGATAGTCTAAGGTAAGTTCAAAGAAGTATCTTTTGAAATTTTATGTTGGTTTAGGAAGAGAATTTATATCATTTTCAATAGCAGTATACCAATCACTATTAGCATCCCATAATGGAGTTCCTCTTCCAAGCCATAGGTAGTAAGCTCTTTCTTTTATCTCTGTTTCCCTAAGGGATATATAGCTTTCTTTGACACGTTTGTAGAGTGATTCACCAATAGTTTCAATTCCTTCTTGAAGGATACATTGAAATTCCTATGCAGCGTTCATTTTATTACCAGAATATGCTCCAGAGATAACCTTCTCATAAATTGTATAATGATTCCTGCAAGGTATAGGATTACCATTATTATCTGTACATATAAATCCTAATTTAGAGGGCTGTATCTCAACTGAAATCTCTCTGTTTTTGGACTTTTGAGCATGGTGATGCTTCAGCTTGTCATAAAAGTCATAAATGGTTGTTTGTGATTGAACTCTTACTCCAGATTGTCTACGTCTCTCACCATTACCATAGAAAAAAGGATGAAGTAAATGTATTGCGAACCCAGTTAACCAAGAATATTGGCGAATTTCTGTGTGGATGTAGATATTACCCCACTGATATATAGCTTGTATGATATCAATTTTGGAATCAACAGTTATTTGATTGCTATTTATAAAGTATTTATAAACCTCAAAAAAATCACTCATATTTCCTGGCGAACTTGAGACATTATATCCAGAGATACCCATACTCAATTTTAATCGAAGCTCTATCATAAAGCGAATCAAGGCTGGAGTCACTTCATTTGTATCTGAAGGATGATCAAAATTTGATTGACCAAAAATAATCTGTTCGCAGGTGTCATAGTAGAGACTATAATCGGGGTTTTTGGTTTGATAAATTGGAAATAATGCTTCATTATTCTTACTCTTTTGATAGTCATTTATCAGAAGCAAACTATCTTTTATATATGTTCGGATAAGTCCTCTCAACTTGATTGATGCCTGTTCTGAAGGTGAATTATTGTTTAGTTGATCTAGAACCTTGCGAAGGACTATGTTGAAGGCAGAGCAGTTTCCTCTATAATATTCACGGTTTTTAAGTTTTTTGTCATAATTTTTTTGTGTTTTATAGTATATTTTTTCAGCTATGCTTTTTGTGTCAGATATAAAAGAGTTTTTTATCTGAAACATTTGGTTCCATACTTTTTCGTATAAATCCAGGTACTGCTGACATTCGTTAGTTAAAGTCCTTAATTGTCCATAATACGAAATTTGTTCAATACAAGATTGCTTTGATTCTACTTGCTCTACAATCCAATTAATAGTCATAGGTCATATTTATATTTTTTCCGTTGCTGAATAGAAGCATGAATAAAGCATTTTTCGATACAATTCAACAAGGATTAGTTGCGTATATTGCGTGAGACTAAATTCATATTCTTAATCAGCAACGCTGTATTTTCAAACCACCTTTCCACTATCTATCAATTGCGTGTCCCGCAAAAACGATAAAACTGCTTCATTTACTGCCCCTGAAGCTCCCAAGGAAGCATCATGACGACATTCCGGCAGAATTTTCAATTGGGAATTAGGCAGATTTTGATGTAATTTATGACCATGATGGGCAGGAAACCAATTATCATGTTCTCCCCATAAAATGAGTGTTGGACAATCAATTTTAGATAAATTACTTTGAATCTTGGTCAGCATATTGGGTTTATTATTCTGCCAAAATTCTATTTCCTTGGCTGCCATTTGTAACTCTTCGGCAACTTTTGTCAGCGTCCCAGGAATTTCAATATAGGGATAAGTTATCCAGTAAATATCTTCTTCTGTCAAAATAGACGGGTCGAACATTACTCCACGTCTTTCCCTTGCCATAATTTCTCTGACTAGGGGTGCAAACAAATAATTTAAACGTAAACTATCAATAGTTTGCACTACTTCCAAAGGCAATTGAGAAAGCAACCACATTCCCCAATGGGGTAGACGTTCCGCAAAAACAGGTGCATTAACTACAACTAATCTTGCTATTAATTCCGGACTTGATTGTGCTAAAGCTAGGGAAATTAATGCTCCCATTGATTCACCCACAATTACCACTGGTTCATCACATAATTCCCGAACAACTCTTTCTAATTCGGTGATTTGATGACCATTTTCTTCTCGACGATGTACGGGTTTATCGGAAAAACCGTACCCTTTTGCATCACAACAAATTACTCGAAAATGTTTAGATAATGGCTCAATACTGCGACGCCAATTATAACTCCAACTGCCCAAACCATGAAGCAGAAATAACGGTTTCCCACTACCAACTTCGCCATAAGCAATCTGTACGGGATAACCATGAGCATCTGTAATGGTTACAGTTTGCCGTCCTTTAGGAAAGGTAACTTCCCACCAATCTTTCATTATTTTTTTTAAGGATTAATTTAACTACCTGTTAACAATCCCCACACCGTTCCTAATACCATTATGACAAATGCCGCCAATCCCACAGCTAAAATTACCAACCCTGCCAACAGCACAAACACAAACCAACCATCAGCCTTTTTTCTTTGACCGGGAAAATTTAAATGCTCTTCTAACAGTTTGATATTGCGTTCATTTGCCGTCCAGGCAACATCAAATAAGTCTCCTAACACCGGTATAACACCCACCAAGGCATCAATTACGATGTTTATAGCCATTCTACCCAAAGTGGATTTAGAGGCACCTAATTTCGCCGCTTCCCAGATAATGTACCCAGATAGCAACACCCCCAAAAAATCACCACCCACAGGTAACAACCCCAAAATTGGATCTAAACCAATACCAACATTAGTTCCGGGAATAGGAATAGCACGATCCAGCACCCGACTGAAAGTACGCAGACGCTTTAACTTAGATGCCTTGCTATTAGGTTCGATATCAGATAACGGAGAAGCCATACTAAATAGCCAAAAATTTATGCAAAATTTGCGGTATACTCAATACATTAAGTCGAAAACCAAGACTAACCACTAAAAGGTTAGTAAACCTTAGTTACATATTCACTAAAAGTTTCTCATAACCGCGTATAGTTGAATCGCTAAATATTGTACTGCTTGCTGGCTTTTCTTTGGTCAAAAGTGAAGTGGTTCAAATTAAATATAAAACCTCACCCCCTTCCCCCTCTCCTTACTAAGGAGAGGGGGTGGCTTTAGCCGGGGTGAGGTCTGATTTTACTTTTTAATGATGCCTACCTCTACCCCTGGGGGAAGCCCAAAGCGCTAGGTGTTTATTATCCTTTCACTTAGGTAAAGAAGCAAATACTTCCTTCACCAACTCATTCACCTTCCTATCCAAACGCAACCAATCCACCTCACCAGTTTCATCAATTAAACTAGTATCAACATCAACTTCCTCCTTCCCAGGACTGTAATCAACAAAACACACCTGATAACAAAGTTCCCATAAATCAACGTTGACTTGTTGGTCTTGACGCTGTAAGCACAAATGATATCCTGGATGGGGTACTGGCAAACGGGTAAGAATCTCTCTAATTTCTTCTCCTCGTTGTGGTGTAGCAACTTCCATCTCTTGCAAGAGTTGAGTCACAAGGACTTTAGTTTCTTCAGAAGTACCTTCTGACCAAATTAGTACATCTTGGTAAGTTCCCTTCCAAGCAGATGAATCCAGCAGCTTGCGAATATTATCAATTACACGGATAAAAGCTGGTTGCATGAGGATTTCAGCTTGCTGCCATGTAACAGAGTTGTTTATTTTAGGTGGCATAGGGATTAAATTAGAATCTTGCAAGAAAAATTAACAATGTGAATGGCTTCAAAACTGGGTTTTGCACCCAAATATTTTTTTAAAATAGCGGATTTTATCCAAGAAAACTTGGAGATATTTATTACCATCCTTAAAAATGGGTGTTAACACTGGGGAAGGATCATGATCGGTAAGCTACTAGATAATCGTTACCAAATTATTCGAGTCCTAGCTACAGGAGGATTCGGAGAAACCTATATTGCTCAAGATACCAAACGACCGGGTAATCCGTTATGCGTTGTCAAGCAACTTAAACCCTCCACCAGTTCTGATTCTCAAGTGTTTGACACCGCTAAACGGTTATTTAACAGCGAAGCAGAAACTTTAGAAAGACTGGGTAATCACGGTCAAATCCCCCGACTGTTGGCGTATTTTGTGGAAAATCAAGAATTCTTTCTGGTGCAGGAGTTTATTGAGGGACATCCTCTGAGTGAGGAATTGCTTCCCGGACAAACTTGGAGTGAAAGCCAAGTTATTTATCTGTTGCAGGAAGTTTTGAGCATCCTGGCATTTGTCCACAGCCAAAATGTCATCCACCGTGATATCAAACCAGATAATATCATCCGTCGTGCTAGGGACAATAAATTAGTTTTAGTAGACTTTGGTGCTGTCAAGCAATTGCGATCGCCCTATTTAGCACCGGGAGGACCACCTACAGCCACAGTGGCGATTGGTACTCCTGGATACATGCCCACAGAGCAAGGTCAGGGAAAACCCAGAGCCAATAGCGACCTTTATGCTTTGGGTATTATTGCAATTCAAGCGCTGACAGGAGTTCAGCCCATGGAATTGCAAGAAGACCCCAATACTGGTGAAATTATCTGGCAACATTTAGCATCAGTGAGTGAACGCTTGGCGGGTATTTTAACCAAAATGGTGCATTATCATTTCAAAGACCGCTATCACAATGCTAGCCAAGCCCTAGAAGCGTTACAATTACTTTCCCCTTGTTCTACACCCCCAGAAATCCCCAAAATTAACAATTACCAAACACTCACACCCCTATCCCTCGATTCGCGGCAAAAAACCCTTGCTGTTGCCCCAGGAAACCCGATTCCAGCTAAACCACCAGCACCAACTAATATCAAAGCAACATCACCATCTAGCAACTCTCACAGACCAGATTTCTTACAATTGTTAATTTTAGTAGTTTTAGCTGGTGGTGCGGCAGCAATTGCACCAGCTGTCGTTAGTAATGTGCAAAATTTCGCTAATAATTTTACTAGCAGCAATGATGCTTTTGCGAAAAAATGCTTGGCTGTTGTCGCGGGTAATTCCAATGTTCGTTCGGAACCAAGTGCTATTTATCCTGAGAATATTCTGGAGACGGTTACTAATGACACCAAGTTTAAGGTAACGGGTAGACGTACCAAACTCCGTTGGGTAGAGTTAAAGCTAGATTCTGGACGTGTGGGTTGGGCACATTCCGATGTGATAAAAAATAACGAGGAATGGGTTTCTTGCCTACGTGACAAGGGTATTGCCATTAAAATTGTAGATGATCGCAACTTAATTGCTGATCGTCCGGTTCCTAAACCTAAATCACCAGATAAGCCATCACCTACTACTCCAACTGAGACAGGGTCAGCTGAATCCAACTCCTCAACTTCTCAAACTTCAACTTCCAGCGAACCAGCCAGCAAAATTTTAGAAAAAGCGAGAAAAAAATATGAATCGGGAGATTTACTGGGTGCTTTGAAGCTATTGAATTCTATTCCTAAAAATGCGTCTGATTTTAAGGAAATAAAACAGATGAAGTCTCAATGGGAGAAAGATTGGGCTAAATCGGAAGCTCTGTTTAATGATATCAACAAAGCCATGGATGATGGTCAATGGGATCGGGTTTTGGATTATCAAAAAAATCCCGAAAAGTTGCCCGATATTGAATATTGGCGAAAAAAAATCAAACCATTATTTGAGAAAGCACAGGAAAATCAAGCTAAACAGCAGTCAGAAAACAAAAGTAAAGCCGATAACAATTCCAGTTCCAGTAATCTATTAGAGAAATTACTCTCCCCCGACACTAAAGAAAAGCCCAAGAACTAATTCTGTTTTACTGTTACATTTTCAGGGGTGATTTTATTAAATAAATATTAAATTTATATGGGTGCGTGGGTGTGGTGTAACGCACCTCTTAACAATTTTGGCTTATTTGTGTAATCTTACTTACGGTATTCAATACAGTCTATTCACAATTAAGCAAAATTACTATTGGTATTTTATAAGTTATGCAATATTTTTTTAACAATTGTTAGCTGAATAGTGATGCAATTATATAGTAGAAATATAAGAATGTGTAGGGTATCTACTGATGATAGGGGAAGTCGAAGCAGCAACAACGAAATTCCTCCACAGGGAACTCGCTGAATACTTAGAACAGTTGTCTGGTTACCGTGGAACCAAAGACAGACAGCAACAATTGACCTGTTTGAGTAAAATAGCAGCTATTTATAATCAGCTATTTCAAACTTCAGATTCTCTAAAATATTACAAACAACTTCTAAATTTGTCTGAGCAAATTATGGCTAAACAATGGCAAGAAATAGCCCTCTACAACATAGGAAACTGTTATCTTTCTTCGAGTAAATTTCATGATTCCATAAATTATTTTGACCAATTAGTAGAACTAACTCATGAAACTGGCAACAGAGTATTACAAGTTGCTGGAATGTGGGGTTTGGGAACTAACTATCAAAATTTAGGAAAATATCAAAAAGCTCTTAATTATTTTGAAAACAATCTGGCAATTACCTATGAAATTAATGAGTTAGCTTGGCGACAGGCTACATTAAGCTCATTAGGAAATGTTTATCAATGTTTAGGACAATATCAAAAGGCACTTGATTACGAAAAAATAGCTTTAAAAATTGCTTGTGAGTTGAGAAATATCAAAGCTCAAGCAGACTCATTAACAAATATTTCTGGGATTTATATTCAATTAAAAAATTGGGAAAAAGCGGTTGATTTTTGTCATCAATCTCTTTCGATTGCTAAGTCAATTAATGAGAAGAGTTTATTATTAATTAACTTTAATCATCTTGGTGAAATATATAAATACCAGCAAAAATATCATCAAGCAAGGGATTTTTTACAAAAAGCTTTGCAAATTTCTCAAGAAATAGGAGAGACAAGAGTACGTACAGCAATTTTACAGAACTTAAGTGATATCTGTAATTATACCAATCAACTTGAGCAAGGGATTAAATATAATAGAGATTCTTTGGATATTTGTCGTCAAATTGGCAATCGTTTTGGTGAATCTGCGGCTTTATCGAGAATTGCGGCTATATATCAGTACTTGAGAAAGAATCAGAAAGCGTTAGCATATTACCAACAGGCTTTGGAAATTTTACAGAAAATTGGAGCTAAACAAAGTCAGCAGCAATTACTGTTTAATATTGGCGAGATATATTATCTCGAAGGAAAGTATTTTCAAGCCATGGGATTTTTTCGCTTTGCTTTAATTATAGCTCAAGAATTAAATAATAATCCAGATGAAGCAAAAGCTGCTCTTGCTGTTGCAGCCAGTTTTCATCAGTTAAAACGTTATCAAGAAGCCATATACTATTACCGTCAAGCCTATAGAATTTACGAAAAATTGGGAGATGAATCCAAAGCACAAAAAATGTTGAATGCGATGCAGAATTTAGGAGCAAAAATGTAAACTTTAACTGCTACTAAATTTTCTCTAAGTTTATAGCGGTTCTCAATAAGCGTGAGGTACGTTTTAACTGATGAAAACTGGCTGCAACAGCAAGAGCAGCTTTTGCTTCATCTGGATTATTATTTAATTCTTGAGC
>JASJCY010000006.1 GCA_030065825.1 Nostocaceae cyanobacterium
AACAGGGAACAGCGAAAAGTGCGGTCTACCCTACGGGAAGCCGCTCCGCGTCTATGGGGGTTTCCCCCATGAGCAACTTTTCAAGAGAGGGAACAAAATATGAGGGATAAAATAGAAGTAGTTTATTTGAACATGAAAGCAAGAATTTGGCAGAGTTTTACGCATCCTATACAGATAGGAAATGTAGCGTTTTTCTCAAACTAAATTATCTATATAGGATTTTACCAATTACCAATTACCAATTACCAATTACCAATTACCAATTACCAATTACCAATTACCAAAATTATATGACATTTTCTCATCCATCTGACCAAAAACAATTCCACCAGCGCTCTCAAATCGGTATTTATTTGCTGACTGCTTTGTTAGGTGCTGCTTTGACTTTGGCAATTATCCGAATTTTTCCCAAACAATTCATTCCTCAAGACGTATATCCAAATCCCGAAATGTCAGCCTCTGTACCCACTGCCTCTGTATCTAAGGTAGCAGCAGTGACTGTAAATCAACAAAACTTTGTAGTTGCAGCTATTAAACGAGTGGGAGCAGCAGTGGTACGTATCGATACTGAACGCACAGTAACACCTCGTCTACCTCCTTGGTTTGATGATCCATTCTGGCGTCCTTTCTTTGGCAGAAATACCATACCAGAATTACCACAGTTTCGCTTGTATGGTGAAGGCTCAGGTTTTATTATTGAAGCAGATGGATTAATTCTCACTAATGCCCATGTAGTTAGTGGTGCAGATACGGTGAATGTAACCTTGAAAGATGGACGCAACTTCCAAGGAAAGGTACTGGGAATCGATCAACCTTTTGACCTTGCTGTAGTTAAGATTGAAGGTACAAACCTACCCGTCGCACCCTTAGGCAATTCAGACAATGTGCAAGTGGGAGATTGGGCGATCGCTGTTGGAAATCCCTTTGGATTGGATAATACTGTTACACTAGGAATTATCAGCACTCTCAAACGTTCTAGCAGCCAGGTTGGCATCCCTGGTAAACCTCTAGATTTTATCCAAACAGATGCTGCCATTAACCCGGGTAATTCTGGCGGTCCATTGCTGAATGAACAAGGTGAGGTTATTGGTATTAATACCGCCATTCGTGCCCAAGCAGAGGGTATAGGATTTGCCATTCCCATTAACACAGCTAAAGCAGTTAAGGATACCCTTGCCCGTGGCGAAAAAATCCCCCACCCTTACATGGGCATTAGTATGGCTACCCTCACCCCACAATTGGCAAAGGGAATTAATACTATTCCCTATAAAAACTTCACAGTTCCTGAAGTCCAGGGAGTGGTTATTATCCAAGTGTTACCCAATACTCCAGCCGAGTCTGCGGGTTTGGAAAGGGGAGATGTGATTGTACAAGTAAACGGACAGGCTGTTACCAGCGCTGAACAATTACAAGATATAGTTGCCAAAAGCAGTGTTGGACAGTCATTGCAGCTAAAAGTACGGCGAGGGAAGCAAGTCCAGCAGTTGTCCGTAGCTCTTGCCGATTTAAACAATATCAAAGAACAAGAGTAAGGGGGTAGGAGGTAAACTGTATGACTATTCGATTCCGTAACCGTACTGAAGCTGGTAAACTACTAGAGAAAAAGCTAACAGCTTATGCTAACCACAAAGATGGGATGGTTGTCGCTCTACCCCGTGGTGGTGTACCAGTGGCATTTGAAGTCGCAAAGGCTTTGAATTTGCCATTAGATATCTGTATAGTGAGAAAACTTGGTGTACCCGGTCACAAAGAACTGGCAATGGGTGCGATCGCCTCCGGGGGAGTGAGGGTACTAAATTACGATGTTGTCAGCTGGCTAAATATCTCTAGTCAGACCATTGACGAAGTAGCAGCCAAGGAACTACGGGAATTAGAACGTCGCGATCGCGTCTATCGCGGTAACCGTCCATTGCTCAATGTGCGCGATCGCACGGTTATTCTGATTGATGATGGTATTGCTACAGCTTCCACCATTAAGGCTGCCATTACCATTCTCAAAGAGCAAGAACCCAAAAGCATTGTTGTCGCCGTTCCAGTGGCTCCACCTCCAGTTTGCAAAGATTTAGCAGAGATTGTAGATCAAGTGGTGTGTCTGTCCATGCCAGAAGCATTTTATGCCATTGGTTTGTGGTATGACAATTTTGCTCAAACAACAGATAACGAAGTCCGGCAACTGTTAGAGAAATCTGCCTTAGATAGAACACCTGCATAAAAAATGATGGGGAAAAGCCATGTATGTAAAATTACCTGGGAAAGTTGAACAGCAAATAGTTGCGGTAGACATTGGTTCGGTAACCCTAATGGGAGAACTGACTTTACCACCACTAGCCCAGGGAATAGTTGTGTTTGCCGAGGGTAATGGTTGCAGCCTAAACAGTAGTCATCACCGCTATCTTGCTCATATGCTGGCTCAGGAAAGATTAGCAACTATGTTAATTGATTTACTCACCACAGCAGAACAAGCTATAGACCTGCGGAGTAAGCATTGTTGTTGTAATATCAGACATTTAGCTGCGCGTTTAGCAAGAGTCACCGACTGGCTAGGGAAAAACCCCATTACCCGCGATTTACAAATTGGTTATTTTGGCGATCGCATTGGTGGTGGTGTGGCATTATTGGCAGGTTGTCAACGTCCGCAGATAATTAAGGTTATTGTCGTCTGTAGTGGGTTAACAGACTTGGTAGGCTCTATACTTTCCCAGATGGAAACTCCTACCCTACTCATAGTAGGTGAGTATGATTTACCAGTAATTGCCATGAATGAGGATACATTGGCACAAATTCCCACTCAGAACAAATGCTTGAAGATTATAGCGGATGCGACACACAACTTTGGAGAACCGGGAGCAATAGAAGCTGTCGCCAAGTTGACAATTGAGTGGTTCCAGCATTACCTGACAAACACAAACAAAAAATCCTCCCTACCAATTTCCAACGTTGCTGAGTTGAAGTATGAAATTAAAAAATGAGATACTTCTAACAAGTTGCACTTCCAAGCTTGATAATCTAGAAGTGGAGGCTGGAAGTCAAAAATCAAAAGTCAAAAATCAAAGGTCATAGACACCCGTAGGGTGGCTTCGGTGCAGGGTAAGTATTGTGTTCTCTAGCTTTGAGCTTTTATAAATGGTTGGTTTATTTCCGCCCCCCCTGTACTAGTAACCAGAATAATATCATAACCAAACAATAACTCTTAAGAATTCCCTATTCCCCGTTCCCTATTCCCTATTCCCTATTCCCCGTTCCCTATTCCCTATTCCCTATTCCCTATTCCCTATTCCCTATTCCCTGTTCCCCGTTCCCTCTCTTGAAAAGTTGCTCATGGGGGAAACCCCCAAGACCGCACTTTTCGCTGTTCCCCGTTCCCTATTCCCTATTCCCTATTCCCTATTCCCTATTCCCTATTTTCAAGCCAGAAAGGAGCAAAAAGATGCCAGCAAACAACAATGGCGATCGCCCCGTTAAAACACCGCAACCTAGACAACTAGGGGGTAGTTTACTCCTGTGGCTAGCATTTTTGATATCTCTCAACTTGATGCTTATGGGACAACCCTCCCAAAAGCAGCAAGTACCCTACAGCAAGTTTATTTCTCAGGTTGAAGATGGTCAAGTTGCTAAGGTGAAAATTGGTTCTGAGTTAATTGTCTACCAACTCAAATCAAAACAACCAATTACTCAGGAAACTGACGATAAATCTAAACCCGAGAGGTTTGTCACAATTCCAGTTCCCCAAGATTCAGAATTACCCCAGATTTTACGCAAGCATAACGTAGAGTTTGAAGCCACACCCCCCAGTCGTGGTAACTGGTTTACAATCCTGCTGTGGATATGTTCACCACTAATTTTGTTCATGATTTTGGGATGGATGGTTAGCCGCGCTCAAATGGGTGGTCCTGCGGCTTTGACTGTGGGTAAAAGTAAGGCACGTATATACTCAGAAGGGAATACAGGGGTAAAATTCGATGATGTTGCCGGAGTTGATGAAGCAAAGACAGAACTGCTAGAAATTGTCGATTTTCTCAAAAATGCAGATAAATACACCCGTTTGGGAGCAAAAATTCCTAAAGGTGTATTGCTTATCGGACCTCCGGGAACCGGCAAAACTATGTTAGCAAAAGCGATTGCTGGGGAAGCTGGAGTTCCTTTCTTTAGTATTTCTGGTTCTGAATTTATCGAGTTATTTGTGGGTATTGGTGCAGCCAGAGTCCGGGATTTATTTGAACAGGCAAAGCGACAGGCACCTTGTATTGTTTTTATCGATGAATTAGATGCCTTAGGCAAATCCCGGGGTGGTGCAGGTCCAATCCTCGGTGGTAATGATGAACGGGAACAAACCCTAAACCAACTTCTCTCGGAAATGGATGGCTTTGACCCCAACACGGGAGTAATTTTACTAGCTGCTACTAACCGTCCAGAGGTGTTAGATCCAGCACTGCTTCGTCCCGGTAGATTTGACCGTCAGGTAGTGGTAGACCGTCCAGATAAGATTGGTAGAGAGGCAATTCTGAAAATCCATGCCAAACATGTCAAATTAGCTGATGATGTCGATTTATCAAAACTAGCCGCCAGAACTCCCGGATTTGCTGGTGCAGACTTAGCTAACCTCGTTAACGAAGCCGCACTCTTAGCAGCCCGTGGGAACCAAAAAGCGGTAAATATGGCTGACTTTAACGAAGCCATTGAGCGGGTATTAACAGGCTTAGAGAAAAAATCCCGGGTACTCAATGATATGGAGAAAACCACCGTCGCCTATCACGAAGTTGGTCATGCCATAATTGGAATGCTAATGCCCGGTGCTGGTAGTGTGGAGAAAATTTCCGTTGTGCCTAGGGGTATAGGTGCATTAGGTTACACCCTGCAACTACCAGAGGAAGACCGCTTTTTGATGATTGAAGATGAAATTCGCGGTAGAATTGCTACCCTATTAGGAGGACGTTCGGCGGAAGAATTGATTTTTGGCAGAGTTTCCACCGGAGCCAGCGATGACATTCAAAAAGCAACGGACTTAGCAGAGCGGTTTGTCACCCTTTATGGTATGAGTGATGAATTGGGTCCGGTTGCCTTTGAGAAGATTCAACAACAGTTTTTGCAAGGATTTACTAGTCCTCGTCGTACAGTCAGCGAGAAAATTGCCGAACAAATCGACCTACAGGTGAAGTCAATAGTTGAGGGAGCGCATCATATAGCCCTAAAAATCCTGGAAACTAATCGGGAATTATTGGAAGAAACTGCTAAAGCGCTGTTAGAAAAAGAAGTTTTAGAAGGAGAAGAATTGCGATCGCAACTTAGCCGGGTACAACCACCAGCAGAAATGGATGCATGGCTACGCACGGGTAAATTCTCTGTCGATGGTAACAGTAATCTAAAGCAAGGTAATGGTTCTCAACCACTTTCCGCAAGTTAAAAGTGCCTCCACAAAGGGGAAGTAATAAGTAATAAGTAATCTGTGAATTAAATCTCCTTGCTATGAATGGAAGAAACACTATTTTCTTACTCCCTAGCCCCTAGCCCCTGTGTTTCTTCAGAGTTAAAAGTCAGTAGAAATATTCTCCCAACGGAATAGTTGTTTTCCGGAGGTGGAAATATTCTTTTAACGGAATAGTTGTTTTCCGGAGGTGGAAATATTCTTTTAACGGAATAGTTGTTTTCCGGAGGTGGAAATATTCTTTTAACGGAATAGTTGTTTTCCGGAGGTGGAAATATTCTCTCAACGGAATAGTTGTTTTCCGGAGGTGGAAATATTCTTTCAACGGAATAGTTGTTCTGCGGAGGTGGAAATATTCTCCCAACGGAATAGTTGTTCTGCGGAGGTGGAAATATTCTCCCAACTCATATCTTGCACCATTCTCAACAAGACCAAAAAAACCGGGTTTATAAACGAAAAATTAAGGTTTTGAGACTGAGAGATTTGCAATAAACCCCGGCAGTCGCTACAACGGAGGAGACCTCCGCAACGCGCTGCCTCGCTTTTTAGCCCAGGTGCAAGATGTGTGCCAACGGAATAGTTGTTTTCCGGAGGTAGAAATATTCTCTCAACGGAATAGTTGTTCTGCGGAGGTGGAAATATTCTCTCAACGGAATAGTTGTTTTCCGGAGGTAGAAATATTCTCTCAACGGAATAGTTGTTCTGCGGAGGTGGAAATATTCTCCCAACGGAATAGTTGTTCTGCGGAGGTAGAAATATTCTCTCAACGGAATAGTTGTTTTCCGGAGGTGGAAATATTCTCTCAACGGAATAGTTGTTTTTCGGAGGTAGAAATATTCTTTTAACGGAACAGTTGTTTGCCAGGGTCAACTTATTCTTTTAACGGAACAGTTGTTTGCCAGGGTCAAAGGGAAGGAAGAGGGAAGAAGGAAGAGGGAAAAAGGTTTTATGTTTGGAAGAAGCTTGCACATTGCTAAATTAAGGGATTATTCTTGTGGGGTAGGCATCTTGCCTGCCTCATAAATACAGAAAACGGGCAGGGATGCCCATTCCACAAAGCAAGATACCCATCCCACAAAACCATCAAAATCATCCCGCATTTATGCAACACCATTAGAAAAATGCCGGATAAACAAAAGCAAAAGCAGTTGAATTAGGTATGGGTTTGCCGTCAAATTCTTCCACAATCACGGTTTTGAGTTGATTATCCCAACGTGCCCGAATTTTGCGATTAGCAAAACTAACTACTTTGGTGCTGACTTTTTCCATTTCTGTGTGAGAAAACTGTACGCTGACACCAGCAAAGCGATTCTTTGGTGTTTGATTATTTGCTTCCCACACATAACTAACAATCGCTTTGGGATGGAGTTTGCGGACTTTTTGATTGCGAACCGGGAAAATCATCCGGTTGTCAGTATAGTAGGTGCCGTAAGGATATCTTTGGTAGTTGCGGTTGTAACCAGTATCAGTTGAGAGAATTTTGCTATTGGGATACTTTGCTAACCAAGCACCCAGGGTTGTTTTTACAGCGGGAACTCTTGCCAGAGAACGGTTTACCCCCGCACCAACAACCCCAAGTGCCCAGGGTTGAGAATAGAGGGTGTCATCGGCGCGATCGTACATTACTAGGCAACTTTGATAGAGTTTACCCGATACCCCATAGGTTGTATTTCCTCGCTGAAAGGTAACAATAGTGTCACATAAGGGACAATAAGAAATAGCGAGGTTAATGCCACCCACGGTATCATTGACCATTTCATGCCAATTCATGATTCCAAAAGGATAGGCTTTTGCTTCCCCATTCATAACAACACCGATAACCAATTCATCCTTTTTAAAGGGTGTAGTTTTAGGAGTATCAAATTTAGGATTATCGATACTGGGAATACCGTCTTTTGGTGGTCCTCCTGCAAGGAGTTGATTTAAATCAATGCGCGCAGTCTTAACAGGGTCAATTTTTTGCTGGGCACGAATATCGGCAAGTTCTTTATTTTGGTCGTGAAAATATTGAGTTAAAAAGAAGTAGCGGAGTTTAAAATTATCCCACCCTCCAGCCTGTGCAACTAGTCCGGTGAATACAATCCCTATCATTAAAAAGCTGCCGAGGGCTATTTTTGTTAATTTATTCATAGTAACAAGACCTCAAATTACAGCTAACTTTTTCTACTTACTATGAAAGTAAAATTGAATGAAATCTCCCTGAAAATCACATGAGAAATTCATTAAAAGAATTTTGTGCTAGTTTAGTAAATCGGAAATTTGTACCCACTGCTTTGAAAGTAGCAATTGTGGTGGGTTCAATTTTGTTTGTAATCAATCATGGAACAGCATTGGTAAAAGGTAAAATGAATCGAGAACGCTGCATTTCTGGGTTTCTGACTTCCCTAATGCCTTATATAGTTAATATTCACGGTCAATATATCAGTGGTTATCGGGAAATATAATCCACATCTAGACTCAGAAACCACTTGGTTAAGTTTATGGGTGTAGGGAATAACCGGTTTTCTCATTAATTAACTACGATAATATTCGGCATTGTCCAATTGGAATATAAAATCAAAATTTATGGTAGAGACGTTCCGACGAAACAAAAATGTTCCCACAAAATGTCTCTACAAAACAGGGTTTTCCATGACAATCAACGATGCAAAACTTTCTAATTTAGATTGTCAATCAGCAATGCCTAATATTCCATACTTCATTCACTCAAAACCTGGTTTATTGCCTCTTATGGTTTACTTGATGTAAATGTTAAATGGTAATTTCTTACCCATTACCCATTACCCAATAATAAGTAATAAGTAACAAGTAATAAGTAATAAGTAATAAGTAATAAGTAATAAGTAATAAGTATTTTGGTTTTCCCAGACATTTTTTCGTTCACCATCCCATTACCGATTACCGATTACCGATTACCGATTACCGATTACCGATTACCGATTACCGATTACCGATTACCCATTACCCATTATCTGTTTAGACAAGGAATTATTTATTTTTAGCTGCACAAGGATTCTTAGAAGCGCAGGGATTTATTTTATTTTTGGCTGCGCAAGGATTCTTAGAAGCACAGGGATTAACTTCATTTGTAGTTTCTGTGTTATTTTTCGTTTTTGCGGCACAAGGGTTAGTGCAACCAGCTACAAATCCTAAACTTAGCATGGAAATAGTGGCAAGGGTAGCCAAATATTTAACTCTCATACAGTTCTCCCTTCAGCAGTACATCGGAGTTCATTTGTTATACGAAGCCAAACCTCAAATGGATTCGATACTGCAAAAAAAAGACAATAACGCAGCTTAAAAATTTGTTGCTGTAGAGGTTATGGGGTCAAATTGAAAACGTTGGTTGTAGTTAGTTTCACCATATAAATTAAAGCTAACGGTAGGTTCATCACCCATGGCTTCCACATTATGAATTGCATCGGGAGTAAAACTAATAATGTCCCCTGGAGAGAGAATTAACTCTCCTACTTTTTCAATACGTTCGCTCCCCTCTGGTTCTACTTTTCTCCAAACAGTATTTTTTTCCTGTCCACTGACAATAGCAACAATTCCCCAAGTTCCATGGTTATGAATTGGTGAAACTTGTCCTGGTAACCAAACCACTGTTTGCACCGTTAGGGGAAAATCCGGTTCGTCATAAAGGGTAAGTACTGACCAGCCTGTTTCTGAATCTGGCTCTAAATATTCATAATGTAACCATTCTGAGCTATTGAGCAAGCGACGCACCAGGGGACGAATTTTCTGGAGTCGCACAGAGTCATCGCTGACACTGTGGAGAACATCTTCCAAATCTGTCAAAAACCGAAAAAGCCGGTAGGGATTTGCTGATAATTCTGACTCTGTAGCGATTTCGTAGCCTTTATAGCTTGCATCGTCCGTTAGCAACCAATCTTGACTCGTCATGACAGAATCTCACTTTTTGCTGATTAACTCTAGAAATACGAATTGAGTAAATCCATTTTGAATTCAGCTTCGTATTACTAACGAGTGCAAATTGATTGAAAATTATTTATGAGCCTAATTTTTGTATTCCATACTTTCGGTCATATGTCAAGTACTCAGTCCTAAACAATGCTATCCAACCAGACGGATACAGAGGTATTTCAAGCCTTGCATTCAGGAAATTTGTTAGCCTTGGGCATTCTTTATGATCGCTATGGCGGTATAGTTTACCGTTTGGCACTGCGAATGTTAGGGAATACCCAAGAAGCGGAAGACCTGACTCAAGAAGTATTTGTTGCTCTGTGGCGGGGTGGTGCTTATAATCCAAAACGGGGTTCTATGGTGGTGTTTCTCACAACTATGACCAGATCCAGAGCAATTGACCGCCACCGTCAGATGCGATCGCAACGCCAACTGTTGGAAAAATGGAGGCGCAATATTTCCCCAGAAAATCGGAGTACCCTGATGGATAAGGTTTCTTTGCAAGAAGTCTCTGTGCGCGTCCGCTTGGCGCTTTCAGAACTGCCTACGAATCAGCGACAGGTGCTAGAAAAAGCTTACTATGATGGTTTAAGTCAGTCCGAAATTTCTCAGGATTTAGATATGCCCTTAGGGACAGTGAAAACCTACAAACGCAAGGGTCTGTTAAGACTCAGACAAATCTTGAAAGACTTGGTGGAATAGCCATGGTAGATTCTTCGGACTTCCAAAAAAGACAAGAACTTTTAGCAAGCTATGTTCTCGGTGACCTGACTCCGGAGGAAGTAGCACAGGTAAACGAGTTATTGGCACAACAACCAGAGTTAGCCCAGGAAGTACAACGCCTACAGGAGACTTTAGCACTATTGCCCTTTGCCTTACCAGAAAATGAGCCACCAGAGGCTTTGGGTTCACAGATATTACAAGCAGCAACGGGTACATCCCCGGCTATTTCCACCATTAACACCGTCAACCGAGTCCCCAACAGACAAAAGCCTTGGTTGGGTGTTTTAGGGAGTGTAGCGGCTGTTTTTGTCGTCGTCTTGGGATTATATAGCTATCGCTTACAACAAGAGGTAGTTACTGCAACAGAAGAACTATCACGTTACCATGAGGCGATCGCACTTTTGCGCCAACCGAATAACCGTTTGTTGACACTTAAGGGTATAAACACTACTTCCAACGCTTCGGGTAGTTTCGTAATTGTACCTAAATCTGGGAAAGCGGTATTGTCTTTGCAAAATTTGAATCCGTTACCCCAGGGCAAAGTTTATCGTTTGTGGGCTGTAACAAGTGGTAAAAAAATTGACTGTGGGGATTTTCAGACGGACACCACAGGGAAGGTATTTGTGCAACTTCCTGTAGATAATTCTATGGGGACTATTTCAGAGGCTTTTGTAACAATTGAACCATCCCAGCCTGTGGCGCAGCCTACGGGAGAAACAGTGATGAGGGGAACTGTGTCGTTGTAATGTTGATAGTTGTAAACCTCGTGTAAGTCGAAAACTGGAGTTTTTCAAAAGGGAACAGGGAATAGGGAATAGGGAATAGGGAATAGGGAATAGGGAATAGGGAATAGGGAATAGGGAATAGGGAATAGGGAATAGGGAACAGGCAACAGCATAAGATTTGGGAAAAAAACCCGGTCAAACAAAACTATGGGTTTCAAAATAGACGTGGTTTAATATTGATAACTGTAACAGTTGCAGCGATTTAAACAATGCCAGAAATATAATAGTGTTAGGTGAAATTTACATCTGGTGGAAACTCAGTCCCCCAGAGAAATTTATGGCTAAAGGCACTGGAAGAAAATTTATTAGGGTATTTACAGTTGGGTTGGTAACTGTTCTCTTACCTCTGTTATTCAACAGTAATGGATGGGCACATAATTATATTACTCAGAAGCCTGTTACGTATATTGGGCAATTAACAAATAGTAATTCAGAAAACGGTCAAATAACCACCGAAAAAGTAAGCCAAAGGGTTCAGCAACTGAGGCAAAAATTGCGTAATGGAGATGTTGGAGAACGCCGTAATGCTGCCAGAAAATTAGGAGAAATGGGACCAGCAGCAAAAGATGCTGTTGACGATTTAAGTGATAGATTGCTGAATGATGGAGATAATGAGGTTCGTTGGCGTGCAGCAGAGGTTTTGGGAAAAATTGGTCCAGATGCAGGTGATGCTGTTGATGTTCTAATTAAAGTATTAAAGGAGAAAACTAGTTTTTACGAACTTCGCTATGAAGCTGCTAATGCCTTGTTTAAAATTGCTCCAAATGAACTTAAAACAATTAAAGCTCTAGTTTATGCATTGAAAGACATAGATTTAAATATTCATAGGTTATCTGCTGGTTTACTTGGGACAATATTGCATGGAAAAATTAAGGATAAAAAATTCCTTAATCAGGCTATTGAATATATCAGGAAAGAAGCAGTAAATAGTAACAATGATTGGCAGGTAAGATTGGGCTGTGCTCAAGCCATAGGCAGCAGTAGTCAAGATGTTAAAACCTCTACTGAAGTTTTGACAAAATTATGGGAAGAAAACAATAAAGAAGTCCGTCAGAATATTATTTATTCTCTCAAAAATATTTCCTGGAATCTACGCGACAGAGCCAATACTATCAGTTCATTCAAACGCTTACAGAACACCAAAGAAGGTTTACAACAAGCTATAATTACTTTCCAGAAGTTTAATAAACAATCAGGAAGTTCAGATGAAGATATCGATAAACTTATAGATTATTTGAAAAATACAATCGATATTATCACTTTTTCTCAAAACAAATTTATAATTAATACTATATGCAACTGGATAGTAGAAAATAAAGTAGTATCAGCACCGATAATTTACGTTTTTTCACTATTATTGGTATCTTTTACCCTTCTTTGGTTTCGTCCCCTATGGCTTTTGAAAATTAATGATGCTTTATTACATGTAGACATTCCATTACCTTCTTGGTTAGGTAGCATTAAAATACCTCCTCGCTACGGACTTATCGTTGGTTTTTTCCACTACCACCCTAGAGTACTTGATGCTTGGGTTGCTTTCCATATTAAAACAGCTCGGGAAGAATTTGAGCAAAAACAAACAGTCAAAGCACGGAAAGTTCATATTTCTATTCCAGTTGTACTGAATGGCAAGAATATTGGAGACCTTACTAATAAGGACTTGCAGCCAGACTTTGAGGAAAAGGTCATGTGTGTGCTAATTTGGGGAGAAGGAGGGGTAGGAAAAACGAGTTTGGCATGTCAACTGGCTAAATGGGGAATGTCCGACAAGCCAGAACAACGCCTCTGCAAACACCGGATGTTACCCATTTTGCTAGAACAGGAACTAGATTTTCAGGTTCGAGAAGGTAAACAGGTGCTAATAGAAGCAATTCGGGGACAACTGCGAGACTTAATTAATTCAGCAGTACCAATTTCTGAACCATTACTTCAACAACTCCTCAGACAGCAACGCCTATTAGTAATTGTTGATCATTTTTCGGAAATGAGTGAAGAAACTCAAAAGAAAATTCGCCCGCAACTACCAGAATTCCCTATCAATGCTTTGATTGTCACATCACGAAGAAAAGAAAAGCTAGGGGGTGTTAACAAAACAACTCTCAAACCGATGCGTGTTGAAGGTAACCGTTTATCGTCTTTTATGGAGGCTTACCTAACCCAGCAAGGAAAGCGTGATCTATTTACCGATGAAGAGTTTTTCGAGGCTTGTAGGCAACTTTCTGTAATGGCTGGTAGAAGTAATATAACGGTGCTGTTAGCTAAACTCTATGCCGATCAAATGATTGCGGCTAAAACTAATGCGTTTGAAGAACATATCCCCACCAATATCCCTGAGTTGATGCTTTATTACTTGAATCAACTAAATCAGAGTGTGACAGATAGAAAACTAGATAATCGTACTGTTCAACATGATGCCAAGATCATTGCTTGGGAATGCCTTAAGCAGACCTATCACCCAACCAGTGCAAAACGGGATACTATACTTACTGTTTTAGATGGAGATGAACCTAAAGTACACCTAAACTATCTGGAAAAATTTCTTCATATTATCCAGACTGTTGGTGCAGCTGAAAATCAAATCCGCTTTACCCTCGACCCCCTAGCCGAGTATTTAGCTGGCTTATATCTAGTGGAACTTTACAATGATAATCAAGAATCATGGGTTGCTTTCCTAGACCAGGTAGATAGTCAACCAAATTCCCCGGAATCTATCAGAGGCTTTCTGCTGGCTGTGCGTGAGTGCTACATTAACAACAACATCAACAAAAATAAGATAACTTCAAATTTTCTGGTAGATGAACTTAATAGAAGACTAGGATTAAGTCATTGAACCAGGTAATAACCCTCTTTTTGTACATTCATCAGATGACACCACTGTTTTCCGACCTGTACTGTGATCAACGCAAACACATTGTCCATTACCATCCCATTTATATTCTCCAAATAAAGCTGTAGAGGACGTTTTTGGCAATTCCATATCATTAGTTTTGGAATTAATCTCTCCTAATGCTTTGATGACACGAGATTTTAGTAGATCTATTTTTATTTCGTCATTTAATGGATTTTGTATCGATTCTGGTAAAAATGTATTGTCTAGTTGCTCCTCTGTAATATTATCAAGAATATCGTAAAGAGTTTGGATAGCTGATTTTTTGTAGTAACCTAGCTTTAAAAGACCTTCAGCTGCGGATATACGCAGTTCTAAATTGTCATCTTTTAGAGTTTTTTTGAGTGCATTTGCTGCTTTAGTTTTTGTAGAAAGCGGGACAAAGTTTGCTTCATTTGGAACGAACTCCAATTCTTGCATCTCCTGATTGTCTTTCTGTAACTCTTGAAGTTTTTCATTGATTTGCCAAACAATATCTTCCAAGTTTAACTTCAGTATAGGATCCATAATTTTCACCTTTTTGATGTTTCTAGATAATTGCTGAGGCTTCTGTTTAGTCTGCTTTTCAGGTTTTATTTGATTTGCTTGATGCTGTACTGTCAATACAGCTTGATAAGCATCAGCCAAACCACTACCAGTAGCTAAATCAACACCAAAACCTGCCTCATGTCCGCCAGTCCTGGAACTAGAGAACCCCCTGCTGACATCACGGGCTGTCTGTTTCAAAATCTCTTGTGCCTGAGTGGGTGATAAATTGGGATTTGCCTGTTTCATCAAAGCGCAAATACCAGCCAGCTGCGGTGCGGCTGCGGAAGTACCACTAAATACTGCCCAACCATCATCTGGATCGGTTTCATCAATATCCGGATACTTAGTCCCTTCAAGTGCTAATTCTCGATCAATCGGGCTTCCCGGTGGTACGGGTAACATAATATAAGCACCACGGGGTCTCTTACCAACTAAACCGCAGACATCTGGAACAAATCGTCTTGAATAAATGTGACTGCTAAAGCCACTAGCGTAATCACTCGCTTCTAATATGCCATTATCAGACATGTAAACACCACCAGCAGCAATCACATCAGGATGCTGTGCTGGAAAACCCCAATGTCCATTTCCCGCTGCAAAGATGACAATAATCCCTTGATTGACTGCTTCAGCAACAGTAGCTGCTAGGGCTTGATCATAAGCAGAAAGGGCTTTATATTCCTGGTCGGAACCCCAACTACAGGAGATAATATCGGGCTGGAGGGAAATAGCTTTTTTGAGTGCAGCAATGGAATTCACATTCTTCGATTTACCATTATTGACTATCACGTCAGCTTTGACCATTGTGAATTCTACATCAGGTGCAACCGCAAACAGATTTGCTGATTCCCCCGTACCATGTCCATGTTGATCGCGATCGCGGTTAACTGTCCCTGGTCCAAGAACCACCTTAGCGTTATAGCCATGTTGACTAAAGAAGGGATGACGATACCACCCTGTATCAACCATCACAACTTTTACCCCACGTCCCCTAAAACCTTCACGATGTGCCCTCTGAGCGTTAAGTATTTTTGCTACGTCTGACGGTACGTCTAAATACCAATATTCTTGATGCTTATTGGGGGGAGTAACTTGGGGTATGCTTAGGTCAAAATAGTAGGCAGGTTCATTAATTGCTACTCCTTCTAGTACATCAGCCAAAGGGCTATGGGAAGCATCAATAAATCCCACAATATCTGTGTCAATAGTATCAAGAAAAGTTGCTGTGGTTTGATGCCCACCTTCTTTAATTACAGAACGGTTTTCTGCCTTAATTTTTGTCTGGAAAACTCGCTGATAAACCTCAGGAGAACCAGCAATACTAATTGTAATTTGACCTTGTTCTAAAACTTCAAAACCTTCAGCACGTAACCCTTCAGCAGCTAAATTGATTAATCGAGGTTCTGAATGAAACTGAGTGACATTTTCTTTGGTAATAGGCTCTAAGGTTCTAAATAGGGAAACTCCACCCACAGACCTCACTGAAGCTTCGGCATAGATTCTACCTGGTAACCCTGGCTGTACTGTGCTAACCATATAACTACACGTACCATACTACCCAACTGTTTAGGCATACTCTTTATCAGTAAAAACAAATATGCCTATTTTGCTTTTAAGTATTACCTATTACTAATTATCCCTTAGAAAAAGTAGTATATTTGGTTATGTTTACAAAACATGATATTCAATAACTGTAGATTAACTGGCATGGAGCATCCCAATTTTTATGCAATACCCTAGAAGGGTATCGCTACACAGACAAAGACTGCCTGCGCAGTCTATTCTTACGGGAAGCCGTTTTGCCTCTACAAGAATCCTAGCCTGGGTCGCTGCTAACACGTCTATGTTTGTAGTAGATATAGGAAAGGTCGGTAAAATTATTATATACCGCAAATCAGATTATGGTTTTAGCTACCGACGAGGATATAGGAACAGTTATTGTTATCGGTGCGGGAGTTGCAGGATTAGCCGCAGCACGGAAACTGGTACAACTAGGCTGGAAAGTAACTGTACTAGAAGGACGCGATCGCATTGGGGGACGAGTTTGTACGCAAGGGTATAAAGGTGTTGCTATTGACTTAGGAGCTAGTTGGATTCACGGTATTGAGGGCAATCCCTTAACGGAAATTTCAGCACAATTAGGATTGAAGCATCAACCAACGTCTTTGGAAGGTTCCTGCTTTTTTGATGTTAATGGCAAAGGGTTAAATGCCCAAGCATCTCGCAGTCTGATCAAACGGTATCAATCTCTATTATCTGAATCTTCTCAAACTCCGGTTGATGCAGATCAATCTGTAGAGTCAGCGGTTCCCTGGTTATCTGTTTCACAACCCATCTGTGAGTCAGAACAGCGATATTTAACCTGGATTAAGGCTGCATTTGCTAGCTATATGGGTGCAGATGTATTTCACCATTCTTGGGCTTATTTGAACGATGATAAGCCTTTCGGTGGTGCTAATCATTTGCTTGTTGATGGTTACGCACCTATTGTAAAATTCCTAGCACAAGGACTAAATATTCAACTAGGTCAAGTAGTTAAGCAAGTTATTTATAATCGAGAACATGTAGTAGTAAAAACGGAGACTGCTCAATTTGTGGCTGACCGGGTAATAGTTACACTACCTTTGGGAGTTTTGCAATCGGGACAAGTTAGCTTTGAACCTCCTTTACCCGCAAGTAAGCAACAAGCTGTACAACGCTTAGGGATGGGATTGCTGAATAAAATTATTTTGTGCTTTCCCCGCTGCTTTTGGCAACCAGAGATTGATTTTATTGGCTATGTTTCTGATAATTCTGGTGACTCTCCCTTACTGTTAAATCTACTACCTCACGTTGGTAATCCCGTGTTAGTTGCATTTTTGGGAGGAGAAACAGCTAGAAAGAGTGAGAAACTCCAGGATAGACAACTAGTAAAACAAGTCATGTCTAGTTTGCAGCGGATGTATGGCAAGGAGATTCCCCAACCTACTACAACCATAGTAACTCGTTGGGGGAGCGATCGCTTTGCCTGTGGTTCCTATTCTTTTATTCCTGTAGGTGCTAGTGGTGAAGATTATGACATCTTGGCTACCCCTGTGGAAAAACGGTTATTCTTTGCTGGAGAAGCAACCAACCGGGAACATCCAGGAACTGTACATGGTGCTTTACTCAGTGGGATTCGTGCTGCTTGTCAGTTAACTTAGATCCTTTATATCTGGTACCACTCTCAGAAACCAGGTTTATGAACCTAAAATTAGGGTTTTAACGGGTAATTATTGCCAATACTCTCAGAAACCGGGTTTATGAACCCAAAATTAGGGTTTTAACGGGTAATTATTCCCAATAAACCCGGTTTCTACATGCTTGTTGCAACTGGTGCAAGATGTCAGCGGACTTCTCCAAGAAGTCGGGGATCTGAACACTTGATAAAGTATACTAGTGTGGTAACATTGCCCTCTTAGTAGCAAGCTTGCTGAGTAATTATGAATCCCTGCTTACGGAAAGTTAAAACCAGATTTGCGTCTGTTCTCTGTTGCTTGTTGCTGTTGGTGGTAACTGCTTGCTTGTTGATAGTAAATGTTTCCCCAGCGATCGCCCAAGAGAATAAAGTAAACTATACCCTCAGTGACTTAAGATTCCGGGATTTTTCCCATAAAAATTTAGAAGGAACCTCCCTAGCAGGTGCAGAGATGCAAGGAGCAAATTTTGAGGGTGCAAATCTCCAGAGAACCATAATCACCAAAGGTTCTTTCCTGCAAGCAAACTTAAAGGGGGCAGATTTAACAGGAACATTCGCTGATCGGGTTACCTTTAATCAAGCTGATTTAACCAACGCCATTTTTACCGATGCAATTCTCAGTGGTAGTGGTTTTGTGGATGCGGATATTACAGGGGCAGATTTTTCTGAGGCAATCATTGATACTTATCAGATAAGACTGTTGTGCGATCGCGCTGATGGGGTAAATCCGGTTACAGGTATCTCTACTCGTGAAAGCTTGGGATGTCGTTGATAAATTAGACTTCTTGCAGAAGTGGGGAACAGGGAGTGGGGAATAGGGAATAAGAATTGACGCAAACAGCATCATCAAAATAATTAGTGTTAATTGCGTTTGAATAGTTTTTCCCCTCTCCCATTGGGAGAGGGGTTAGGGGTGAGGGGTTGCGGGTGAGGGTAAACCGTAAAGATGTTTCTAGTAATTACGCACTTTACAAATTAATCATCGTATGCATTTCTAAAAATAGGTGATTTCAGGTTTGGATCTATCATGACGTTTGATAGTCAATATTGCGACATTGTAGGGGTTTAGCATTCTCACCCACCTTGAAATCAATTTCAAGGAACCAATAAACGAAGTCTACTGAAGTAGACTCAAGAAAACCTAGGTTATTTAGTCATCTTAAGATGACTGAGTTTGTGAGCAAGGAAATTAATTTCCTTGCGGGGTTAAGGCTAATAAACCAAGTTTAGTGAAGTAGACTCAAGAAAATCTAAGTTATTTAGTCATTTTAAGATGACTTAGTTTGTAAGTAAGGAAATTAATTTACTTGCGGGGTCATTGATTTATTTGCTGACGAATTTCAGTAGTATTCATAGTTTTTGATATTATCTTACTCACCCACCTTGAAATCAATTTCAAGGAACCAATAAACCAAGTTTAGTGAAGTAGACTCAAGAAAATCTAGGTTATTTAGTCATCTTAAGATGACTTAGTTTGTGAGCAAGGAAATTAATTTCCTTGCGGGGTGAGGTTTTTGTGGTAACTATTCCCTTCCCGGTGCTTCTAATTCTGCCAATTTTTTGTTCGCAAACTCCCGCACCTTCTTATCTGGGTCATGTTTGGCTCTATCCCGTAATAGTGGTAAAGTTTGGGGATGGGTGCGATATTGCTTGATAATTACCTCCAGTGCGATTCCCCGGGGGTTTTTTTTAAACGGATCGGAGTTACCTTCAAATGGGTCATAGATAGCGCAGTTGTAGAAAAAGTCAAACATTCCTGGTTCATTCTTCCATCCCTTTACTAATTCCTGCACCGCAGCACCTCGCACATACTCATCTTCATCATCGGTAGCGCGTAGTTTGAGTATGGTTAAGGTATCAGGGTCGTCCTTCCATCCCTTTGCTAATTCCTGCACCGCAGCACCTCGTACATACTCATCTTCATCATCGGTAGCGCGTAGTTTGAGAATGGTTAAAGTATCGGGGTCATGTTTAAATCTCCGTGCTAATTCCTGCACTACTGCACCTCGCACAGTCGCATTATCAGAGGTAGCACATTGTTTGAGGAAAGGTAAAGTATCAGGTTCATCCTTCCATCCCCGTGCTAATTCCAGCGCTGCTGCACCTCGCACAGTCGCATTATCAGAGGTAGCACATTGTTTGAGGAAAGGTAAAGTATCGGGTTCATCTTTCCATCCCTTTGCTAATTCCTGTACTGCTACAGGTCGCACACTCGCATCATCAGAGATAGCACATTGTTTAAGGAAAGGTAAAGTATCGGGTTCATGCTTCCATCCCTTAGCTAACTCCTGCACCGCAGCACCTCGCACATACTCATGTTTATCATCGGTAGCGCGTTGTTTGATTATGGTAAAGGTATCAGGTTCATGCTTCCATCCCTTAGCTAACTCCTGCACCGCAGCACCTCGCACATACTCATGTTTATCATCGGTAGCGCGTTGTTTGATTATGGTTAAAGTATCTGCATCTTCCCTCCATCCCTTTGCTAATTCCTGTAGTGCTACAGGTCGCACACTCGCATCATCAGAGGTAGCACATTGTTTGAGGAAAGGTAAAGTATCGGGTTCATGCTTCCATCCGTTTGCTAATTCCTGCACCGCAGCACGTCGCACATACTGATGTTTATCATCGGTAGCGCGTTGTTTCAACCATAAAAATGTATTTCGATCATCTTTCCAAGTTGTAGCGACTGCTGTAACCGCTTGGGTAGGAATTTTGGAATCAAATGACAATCCTCGCATATTAACTGAAAAATAATAATCATAATTCAGATTATATTGAGTTAAATCTTTTAGCTGTTTAAGCAATTGAGTTGCAGTTAAACCAATTACTGAGCGATTTCTCACTTCTGCCAGACAATTCGCTGCTAAGAAAATGTTAGTAAACTTCTCTTCTTCTCCATCCAAACTCATTAAATAATCAATCAGTTCACCAACAAATCTGGTATCAATCATCCCGGCAATCAACAGCAAGACTTCATGCCAAGATTCATCCTGCCAGTGCTTGCCAAAAACCTCTGTTTTCAGTTCTTCAATAGTAAGAGTTTTAAACTTTTCAAATTTGAGAACATAGTCCCAAGCACAGAAGTATTCTAAAAATGTCCGATGCACAAAAGCATAGTAATCTGCACCCAAAAAACATAACATAAAGTTGCGAGTTCGCAACTGATGAATCATCACCCTAGCAATTTCTCTGGGTTTATCAACTTCGATGCTTTTTAAATAACCAGTCAAAATCTTTTCTAAATGACCAGCACTAATCAAATTACCAGCCAAACCTTTTTCACTGGTTTGCATATGATAGGCAACGTGACGCAACATTGCCTGTTTATCTTTGTAATCAATGGTTTTTGGATCTAACCGTTTATCTTCTATTAAAGCCCGTTCTACATCCCATTGATGAAGCAGTACCCGCGATGCTTGATGATAAAGTTCTGGTCTATCTCTGGGCAATTCTTGGTTACGATTTAGAATTGCCATCATTGTCAGCAATAAGGGATTTCCAGCTAATTCTTGAATCGCTGAAGATGTATCAATTGCTCTTTGCAAACGCTCTTTTTTTATCTCTCTATCAATGGGATTATTAAAAGTTAATTGATGCCAGCGATAAATAAAATCTTGAATTTGTTCTGTCTCTAAATCTTGCAACATAAAGTGACGAAATTCTGCATTTCGCAATCGTTGGGGTTTATAGCCAATGACGCGAGAAGTGACAATTACCTGCACATCAGGATACTCATTTGTAAAGCGATGAATATCAGTAATTATATCCTCGCGCTTTGCCGAATCGAATACTTCATCTAAACCATCAAACATCACCAAAGCCTTACCAGCTTTGAGTTGTTCGTGCAATTGATGTTGATTGAGATGATGGAGTGAACCAGGACTTTGATGACAAAATTCGAGAAAATTTTTGCAATGTCCTTCATTCTGATTCCGCATATAAGTACGTAGTTCAATCAGTAAAGGAATTGGCTGGGAAATCACATTATTTAAAGGTGATTCTGCCCAATTTAATGCTAAATATTGCAATAAACTAGATTTCCCCGAACCAGGGTCACCTAATATCACTATATATTTATAACTTTGCTTGTCATTAACTATATCTAATACTGAAGTAATTGGCTTTTCCAAATAAACCCGTTTGTAGCTTTCTAATTCTTCAGCTTGTAGTTCAATTTCCCCTTCTATTTCGTTACTTTCTCGCAGTCGTCTGAGATGTTCTTTAGGAATTTCATGAATTTGTGGCAAGACTTCATGGACTTCCCGCACATTTTGAGCAATAAATATTCTCCATAACTTGAGTTCGTTATAAGCATAACCGCTAGTATCTAAACTATCTAATCGCAGGTTACCATAGCATTCTTGAATTGCTTCTTGATATTTCTCTAAATCAAACTCAGGAATAATTCCTGCTGTCTCTTTGGTAGCTTCCGCAATCATTCCCATATTTTTGGAATCAAGTATATTGCTTAAACTATCGGTATCCCTGATAATTTCTTCAACTTTGACGATATATTTCTTCCCCAGTCTTCTCCAATTAAAATCATCTGGAAGAGGTAACAAATCTAATTCATACCAAATTTGTTCTAATCTCTTCGTATCTAAAATTTTAGATTTCTGTTTTAATAGACTATTAAAAACACTACCCAAAATCTCTTTAACATTTTTATTATCCAAAAACTTCTTTAAAGGCTGATTATATTCTTCGATTTCTGTTTCTGATAAACCACTATCTTCTAAATCATTTTGTACCAATTCTAGAAATTCCTTAACAGCCTTACCCGCAGCAATTTGAATATCATCTTTTCCTAGGGATTGTAACAACTGACTAGGAATACCTTTTAATACATCTTTTAATACATCTTTTGCTAAATCCTTAGCTAAATCTTGAGCAAATTGTTGCATCACTGGTTGAAACAGAAACCTAGCAGTAGTACTAACTCCCCACGCTATCAACAAATCATCTATTACTAGCATAATTTTTATATCTATTTTTTACCTAGATTATAACGAGTTTATCAGTATTTTCGCGAAAATATCGGTTTGACAAAAATGAAAATATACATAGCATTCTTATTTTATCTGTAAAAATTCTGTCCAGAACCCCAACTTTTTTAAGAAGTCGGGGTTCTCAATTTTTACAAATGATTTAGGATTGCTATAGTTGAAAATACGGTTTATGTAAATCAGAAGTTTCTTCCCTGGAATACAAGAACCCCATCCGCATTAACATACATCTTCCCGTTAGAGGATGTTTGGAAAGTCTAAAAGCTTACTTAAAACCTCTCTCCATAGACGCGTTAGCGTAGCTTTCTCGTAGAGTAGCGGCTTCTCGTAGAGTACCTCTCTCCTACTAGGAGAGAGGCTTTGAAACCCCCATTCCCTTGTAGGGAAGGGGGGATAGGGGGGTTAGGTTTGGGAGGTTTTAATGTTAATAACAATACTTTTCAAACATCCTCTTAGAAAGGGAGTCTCGTACAGTTCCGAGAAACCGGGTTTCTTCTCAAGGAAGTACGAAAATTGTGGATATTTTACCCAAAAAAACCTGGTTTTTAGCCTCACCTTGGGGAGGGGTGTATTCTACCTAGTTTCAATCCGCTATAACTCACCCATACCAAAATCAAAAGGTTGAATAAAATCTCAACTTACACGGGAACAATAAGGAGGTAACAATAATATCAGGGAAATTCTTAACATATGCCACAAGTAAAAATTATTCGTGCAGCACTACGGGAAATACAGAAATTGCCATATCAAACTTCGGAAATAGTTTATCAAATTCTACGTAGTTTGAGTCAAGGAAATGATACAAACACTCAACATCTCACAGGATATGAACATCTCCGCAGAACTAGAAAGGGTGATGTACGTGTTATTTGGAAAAAAGATAGCAATGATATTTTAATTATTAAAGTTGGACATCGAAGAGATGTTTATCGTGGTGAATTGAGAAAAATTGATGTGGATAATTACGAATTTATTACAGAGGTATTTAATGAAGAGATTGCTCATGAAGAACAACTACAAAAAAGAGAACTACTAAATCCTCAAGGCAAAGAATTAGCTGAAAATCCCGCTTACTATTGGAATTTTGAAACAGATTTTGACTGGTACAAATTTGTATATAACAGTTATCGTTATTCTCCAATCTTGACCAATTACCAGAGAAATGAATTAAAACCTCTCTTATCTAATGAAAACATCTATTTAGAAAATGAAAATAGACATTTTACCATTGTGCAAAGCGCACCAGGAACTGGTAAAACTGTCTGTGCAACTTTATTTGCTTGTGAAAAATATCGAGAATTTTGGAACACAATGTTAATTGTGCCAGAAGAACTACGCCAAGATATTTCAGCATATTCTGAAGTTAAACAGCTATTAAATCAGGATAATTTCTGGTTAGGTACTTTTAGACAATGGCTGAGTAAAATCGCTCCCGAACTCCACAATAATTTAGCTACCGCAGAACAGGAATTTCAAGCTTTAAAAGATGCTGGATTATGGAGTAGACGCAAAATTGAAATTAACAAGACAGATGTTTTACTTTATCAAAGTTTTGTACTTGATAAAGAAGAAAACTCCAGACACCGTAAAAATCCTCTATTTCAATATTTTAAAGAGCGGATTACAAAACTTGAAGAAAGAATTAAACCCCAGGATTTTTTAAAAAAATTATCTGCAAAAAAATGTCGTTTGCAAATTGCTCAAAAACTAAAACAAAATCCACCACCATTTCCTGCAAATAGTAAAAAAACGATTTTAATAATAGATGAAGCACAAGATTATTTACTTAGTGAGTTACAAGCACTAATAACAATCTGTCAAGAATGGTCACTTAATCATCATCCGACTTATTTGTGGTTATTGGGAGATTTAAATCAAAGAATTGAACCGACAAATTTCTTCTGGACTGGACTAGATATAAATCAGAGACCTATAGAACTAAAGATAAATTATAGAAACTCATATCATATTTTGAAGTTTGCTAATAATTTCTTACAAATAGCACAAAAAATTACTTCCGAACTCAAGGGTAAAACCTTACCACAACCTCCAAATCCAGAAGATGCATTTGAAATTGGTGAACCAGTCCGGTTATTAAAGTTTTCAACTCAACAAGAAGCAAATAATTTTTTACATGAATTAGCCAATCAAGCGGAAGATACCGAAAATCAGCGTTATTTATTGCGTAATTTAGCTAATGCTGTCAAAGTTCTCACAAATAATAATCATGAGGAATTTAATCAATATGAAAACTTATTAATTCTCAATGCAGAAAAAGCCAAGGGTAGAGAATTTGAAGCTTGTGTTGCTTTCTGTCTATTTGCAGGAACAAATGAACATGAACCAACATTACAAGAAAGTTTTCAATGGTATACTTTGCTGACTCGTGCTCGTTCCCGGTTACTAGTAGTGGTAACTGAAGATGAATTAAAAAGACTAGCACAGATAAAACAGAGTCACAATTACTTTGCAGAATGTGAAGAAGTTAATGTTGAAACAGCTAAAAATTGGATTCTAGAATTAGCAAGTGATGTAGATTTAAGTCAAATTACATCTGATGTCAAAGAACGTTTATTACAGCGTTGTCAAACAGATAGAGGAATTTTATTATATTGGGATACTTACTTAGCTTTAGAATTAGCAAGACTCACAGAAAACGAAATTTATCAATGGGAACAAGAAGCCATCAAACTGCTAAAAACACATTCCCTAGAAGATTTAAATGCCGAAATTCAACAACCTATCCAAGATATTTCTTTACGTTGTTTATTACTCAGATCAATCGATAAATCTTGGCAAGCAGTTGCCGAAATTCGTAAGTCTGAGTTAAAAAAGAATAATTTACCAGCATATCAACGTTTGTTATCAAATATTGCTCAAGATTTAGAAAATAAACAATTACCTTATGAAGCAGCAAGAGTAAGAACTTTTTTGGATGATGAATATCCCCCACAAAATCTTCCTTTTTGGGATGAAGTTAATCATCCAGAAAATTCATCCCAACCTTTAGTTACACTGCTATGTCAAGGTTTTATATCTCGGATTGATAATTTAATTGCAGCAAGGAGAAGCAACAATGACTAGTTACACAGATGAGCAAATTGCCCAAGATTTACAACAACTTTGGAAAACAATTCAACAAGGAGTAGAAATTGCTGATGATGTTTTAACGCAGGCTAAACAAGAACGTCAACGAGTAGAAAAATGTGTCAAAGAAAATCATCAATCATTTACAGAAATAGAAGCATCTTTGGCATATGTAAATAAACAGTTTCAAGAAACACAAGCTACTATCAATCAATGGCAATTAGGCATTAATAATGTGCAACTCGTTTGTCAACAGTTACAATCAGGACTTGAAAATGTTCAGCAACTGCGCCAAGAATTACAGTCTGATATTGAAAACGTTAAACAACTGCGCCAAGAATTACAGTCTGATATTGAAAACGTTAAACAACTGCGCCAAGAATTCCACTCAGAGATACAAAACTACCAAAAACAACTATCAATAAATACACCAGAAATACAATTCCCAAATCATCAAGGTTGCGAAAACTGCCATGAAACTCAAAACAAAATCAAATTATTGGAACAAAAATCTCAAGAGATGATTCCAATTCGTGATAACTTACGAAAAGTAGAAGAAAAAGTACAATTATTAGAACAAAAATCTCAAGAAATTATCGCAGTTCGCCATCATTCAGAAACAGTAGAAAAAAGAGTTGAATTATTAGAACAAAAGTCTGAGGAAATAGTCAGAGTTAGCCTCGATTTAAGAGAAGTACAAGAAAAAGTAGATTCATTAGCACAAAAATCTGGGGAAATTGATAGAGTTAGCTATTTTTTAAGAGAAGTAAAACAACAAATTCAATGTTTGGAACAACGGGTTGCTAATATACCCATAGCCATTGCTTTGCAAAGAGGTAGTTGCACTTAAGAAAACAGAGTGTGGAATACCGTCTACTTTTGGGGAAATTTCCGTACTTGATATTCCGAAAATTCCACCATTTCATACTTAAATCCCAAAGACTGGTCAAATTCTTCTGCAATTGCATCCAATTCTATTTGGGGAATAGCCTTCCATTGTTCGCGATTTGCCCAATGTACCAGCATTATTACTTCTTTGGGGTCATTGGGGTTAATCCACACTTCCTTACCCAGAAAACCCGGATATTTAGCCAGTGCAGTTGTCCAAACCTCGGCATCCTTCTGGATAAATATTTCCCGTTGTTCAGGAGGGATTTTAAACTTAAGTAATTCAATCACCATGCGTTTTCATTCCCCGTATGACTTTGCGACAATGAAGTTAGGAGTAAGTTAGAGTAACTAAGTTTCTAGCATAGCCTAATCGGCTACACTCACAAATAAGAGATGGCTGATTTGAAAATAATCATAAGGAAGGCAGTATGAATAACAACAACTGGATGGAACAGTTATTAATGCTCGGTATTGGTACAACATCCTTAATGGCTGAAAAACTCAAGGAAGCAAGCGAACAATTGGTAAAAGATGGGAAACTCAACCCCGAACAAGCTAAAGCCGTTATGGATGATATGGTAGAACAATTAAAGTCTGAGCAGGGGAACTGGGAAACCCAAATGCAACGACAAATGCGCAATATGATGCAAGATTTAGGGGTAGCACGTCAAAATGAGGTGGACGAACTGCGGGGTAGAATCGACCGTTTAGAACGTCAAGTACGGGATTTAGAAAATAAACTATGGCGTTAGGGTGCGCTTTGTGATTTACACTAAGTTTTGTCCTACAGGTAATTTTTCTATCCATACCAGTTAAGGGAGGACAGATTTTGAAAGCGATTTTACTCAGCGTGGGTTTCATGCTGGTTTGTGTAGTAGTTTTGGTTATAGCGCAAATTAACGGTGGTAAACAAGATACTCCCGTCACAGCACAAGTTACCGAAACTACCCCAGCACCCACAACTGTCAGCGACAACAACACCCTAATTGCGAGCAAAGAAAAAATGTCTGATGCTAATGTCATCACCACTGATTCGGGACTTAAGTATGAAGTTCTCAAAGAGGGAGATGGTGCGACTCCTACACCGGGACAAAACGTGACTGTTCACTACACCGGAACCCTAGAAGATGGAACTAAATTTGATAGTTCTCGCGATCGCGGACGTCCTTTTAGTTTCAAAATTGGTGTCGGACAAGTAATCAAAGGTTGGGATGAAGGAGTCGGTACTATGAAAGTAGGAGAACGTCGTAAACTCATCATTCCTTCTGAGTTGGGTTACGGTTCCCGTGGTGCTGGTGGTGTAATTCCCCCCAATGCTACCCTCATTTTTGATGTGGAATTGTTGAAGATTGGCTAATTGTTATTTGTTATTGGTTATTAGTTAGTCACAACTAATAACCAATAATTTATTAATTGCTCTCATGATGAACTAATTGGAAAAAATACAGCAGGAGAAACATGGAAGAAATCTGCTAATTTTTGGATATGCTCAACTGTTAATTTCCGTTTACCGTTCAGTACACTAGAAACAATTGATTCAGTTTTGAAAATCGTAACTAAATCTTTTTGTTTCAGATTTTGTTCTTCCATAAAAACTTTGAGAATTTCTACACCACAAATATCTGGAATAAGTTTCTGAGTCTCTTCATATTCGTTAATTAATAAGCCTAATAAAGTTAAATAATCTCTTTCATCTTCAGTTAGATTACCCTTGTCAATTAAAGCATCAATAACCGCTTGAGTTTTTTCTAGTTCTGCTTCTGAATTTATGGTGCGTGGGGGAAAAGAGTTGAGCAAATGTTTGTAAGTTGTATTGTTGTGCAGCATTGTGTCATTGTGATATTGCTTGCTTATTATTGAACAATGGAAATTATACCAATTTGAAAAAAGAATGCGACAGATGATTGGTTGGTAGGGGTGCGGTTTCCGCACCCTACAATTGGATCTGTTGCAAACATTTTTTGATTTGGTATTACCTGACATCACACATCTTGCACCTGGGCTAAAAACCGGGTTTACTGCAAATCTCTCAGTCTCAAAATCTTAATTTTTCGTTTATAAACCCGGTTTTTTTGGTCTTGTTGAGAATGGTGCAAGATATGAGACATCTTGCACCTGTCTCAGAAACCCGGTTTCTCCCTACAGCCATATAATTAATATTTACTGTATAAATGGTCTCTAAGAGGATGTTTGAAAAGTATTGTTATTAACATTAAAACCTCCCAAACCTAACCCCCCTACCCCCTGGGGGAAACAGGAGAGGTTTACCAGAGAGGTTTTAAGTAACGTTTTAGACTTTCCAAACAATCTCTAAGGATTCCGTAAATATAATTTCTGGATGGCATTGTTTTCAATCTGAGTACGAAAATGTTGCATCATCGCTAGAATTTCATTATGCAACTGTTGATATTCTTCACGATTAAGGGATAAATATTCACCATGGGCAATTCCATTTCTGCGCTTCAGCAATTGTTCGTTAATGATGACCTCTTTAGTTTCATAAAAGAGTAGTCTAAACCCAAAAGACAGACAATCTCACGTAAAATAGAAGAAGATAAATTAGAAGCTGTTGAAATTACCTTTTCATAATCAATTAAGCTTTTTTGATTTGTTTGAGTTAACATAAAGTTAGCAACATCTGTAAATATTGTTGCCTTATTTGTATCAGTTGCGTCCTTAAGTTTTGTTTTCATTGCTATAGCTACAAAATTTATAGCTAATTCGTCATAGCTTAATTCTTGTCTAGCAACAAATTCTAAATAGCTAGTCGCAGCACCTCCAATATATCCTTCCCAGTGAGCATATAGAAGTGTTACCCCACTACGTAATACAGCGTTATGTTTACTAGAGCTAAAACTTTTAATCTCTATCAAAATTTTTAAGTCAGATATCTCTTTTTTTCTCCATATTAAATCATCCGTTAACCGCTGATTTAAATGTTCCAGCGTGCGAATTTTCATGAAGCAAAGAGTTTACGACCTAAAGGAACAAGTTTAGGTAATCGAGTTCTAGCATCCCTACCCCGTCCGAAAGCAGATGTAAACTCTGGATGAGACCAGATTTCTACTATCTTCTGTGTAAGTTTTAAACAAGTCGCATTATATTGCTGATAGTTGTAACCAATTCCCAATGCAATTGTCTCAAAAGGTGCTAATAAAAAACCTCCAGAAAATTTTTCTTTATTGACATCATATTTTCTAAAACTATCATTCCCCATGCATTCACCTAAAAGCTGGAACGTTTTTTCAAAAGCAGCTTGTTCTTCCTCGAAATCGAAATTAGGGTTGTTAGCTATTTCTTGAATTTTTTCTGTAAAGAATGCATCGACATCAGGAATTTTATTCAGTAAGCTTTCATCAATTGTCCGCAAAACTAAAAATCTACATAAAATTTCAACGTCATATTGTTCATCGATTAATTTTTCGGTCAAAGGTAAGCAAGACTGAAAGTTTTCATTTTCACTTAGCTGTTTAATCCATCGATACAGGTCTGGATTTAAGCTGACCAAAATACAATTTCTCAATTCTTGAGAAGTAGCTATTGAACCTCCAGTGTTTAATCTTTGGAAAAGCTCATACTTGGCAAAAGGGTCGCTTTCTTTCATCAAAATATTCACATCTATTTTAGCCCTTTTTATTAACAATCTTTGGGCTGGAGTAAATCCTTTAATAGAACCCTCTGGATGTTCTTTGTCCTCCCATATTTTGCCAGCCAATGAAGGCAAATATTCAGTTTTTTGCAAAGTTAATGGAGGAATTTGTTTGCCATTCTCATCCTTTAATATACCTACAAACTGGTAAATAGTTGACAACCTTTGTAAACCATCAACCACATCCCAAATACCATCTTCCCGTTGAGATACAAAAATAGGTGGAATTGGTATACCCAATAAAATAGACTCAATTAATTTGGTTTTTTGATAATCAGACCAACGAAAAAATCTCTGGAATTCTGGATGAATTTCTATTTCCTCTTGCTGATACAAACTCATCAATTCACCAATTGACATTGAATAATTATCCGACCGAATTTCCCGTCTCTTCTGGTCAATTTCGGATTGGAGTGTATCTACTTGTTCTCCGATATTCATACAATCCCTACCAATGTGTAGAATGGTAAACATAAATTAATAGGTGTGTTGTGACTTAACCCAACACACCCTCTATTTTAACCTAGTCAATTCAGGAAAACTTAATGAGGTCCAGCTAAATTTTTAAATCTGGTAAGTTGCGGGTCAAATAATAGCTTTACTGTACCTGTAGGACCATTTCTATGTTTAGCAATTATCACTTCCGCAATCCCCCTATCAGGAGTGTCACTGTTATAATAATCGTCACGGTAAAGCATAATTACTAAATCCGCATCTTGTTCAATGGAATTATGAACTATGATGTTATTCGCAACAAAATTATGCAAACCAGGAACTGTTAAGTCAAACACTTCTGCGTCTGAACTAGGTTCAATGGAAACAATTTCATCCCAATAAACATCGCTGTTAGCAAGGTTAACTAGTTCTTTTGATTGAACAACTTCGGCAACTTTTAAAGTTCTTTCTCCACCTAAATTTGCCTCAGCATAAATCATGCTTTCTTTACCAAAATCGGGCAAATCTCTAGGTAAACACAAATGTTGTTTAGGACTTAACTCATCCAGTCTTCTCCAGCCATAAATCGTTAAAAATTTATGATTTCCTGTTGCTTGAATTGTCCTTCCCAATAGAGTTTTTAAACTAAATACGCGCTTAATACCTGTAGAAAAAGCATGGCTCACAATTGCCCTTTCTAATTTCATTGTAGTTTCATTTAATGCCCAAACTGCAAAGCCAGATTTGCCCACTAATTCCCTAATTGGCACTTGTAAACCACTATCTGCCAATATCACCAAACTATCACCAGTTAAACAACCCGATTCCCTTAAATCTGACAACATCGGACGCTTATTTGTCCGCGCTTCCACTCCCCGACTCAACTGAGAAAGAGCAATTACAGGTACATTTAATTCCCGTGCTAAACCTTTAATATTCCGAGTAATTCTTGATAGTTCTTGGACGCGATTATCCCCCGCACCTTCCATTAATTGCAAATAATCTATAATAACTAATCCTAGTTTTTTATCTCCCATTTCCGATTGTAAACGTCGTGCTTGGGAACGCATTTCTGTAACTGTAATATTTGGTGTATCGTCAATAAAAATAGGCATTTCTGAAAGCACACTAATAGCATTAATTAACGGGTCCCATTGATTTTGACTAATACGTCCACTACGCAAATAACCAGTTTCAATTTTCGCTTCTGCTGCTAATAACCTTTGTACTAGTTGTTCCTTGGACATTTCTAAACTAAAGATAGCAACTGGTAGTTTATCTACAGTAGCCACATGATGAGCTAGGTTAAGACAAAATGCAGTATTATGCACACAAATATCATTAGCAACAAAATTGTGTGTTTCTGGAATTGTTAAATCATAGACTTGCTTGTTACCTACTGGCTCAATGTCAACAATTTCGTCCCAGTAGATATCACTGGTTGCTAATTCTGGGAATGGCAAATTATCTACAGCTTTTGCTATTTTTAATAATGCTTCTTCTTTACTAAAAATCCTAATTTCTTTGATAAATTCTTTGAGAGATAAAGCATCAGTAATATCTAGTTGCCAAGCTTGTCTACGAGTATGTTTATATTTGAGAGAGCGTTTTTTGAGAGTGGCAATAATACCAAAACGTAGGAGCAAATGCTGTATTTGTCGCGCTAACTTTTCACTAACAGTACAATAACCTAATTGTGATTGACCGCTTTGCAAAACCTTTGCCCATCCATCAGTTGCAAACAGACAATTTAGGAATAGGGCAACTTGGGACTTTTCTAATTTAAAAATGATTGACGGAATGAATTTATCGTGGGCATTTTTACCCCAAATTCCTAGTTCTTTTAACCACAATGTTAGGGTATTTTGTCTTGATTTATTAATACTAGTAAATCCATCATCTATTAATTCTCCTGACTCCAGATTTAACAATTGACGCAACTTTTCAAATGTTTCTAAATTTGGTACACAGGTTCCGTTTTTCCAGTTACACACTAAAGATGGATTGACTCCTAATTTATGACTTACTTCTTTAACAGATATAGATTTATTGCTAAGACTTTCTGTGAATTCATGGGCAAAAATCTGTCTGTGGGTCGCAACCAATTCCCAATCTCTGCTGACATTATATGATGGTGTGCACTTACCATTGCTAGTTTCCATTCGCACTGTCACACCACCAAAATCAGCAACCGCTTGGGAAAAATCTGCTTGCAGTAATTGATTGCTATTGGTAAATCGAGGATTGCTATTAGTTAAGTTACCATCACCAAGCAAATATGCTAATAATTTTATTTCACACTCGCGGATTTTTTCTATTCCAAATACATCTATTTTGCCAGGTACAGCAATTTTATCCCCTACTTGCAAATCTTGCAGTTTTTGCCATCCATTAATAGTTAAATAGGGGTGAGTAATGGTAGTTTCTACAAACCGACCTAAACGAGTAGTGACGCGGAAAACTGGCTTAATTCCATCATCTACAAACGCAGATGGTTCAGTTATATGAAATGTACAATTTTTTCCTAGTGTTAACAGTTTTGCCTGACGGGATTGATAAATTTCTTTAATTGTTGATACACTACCATCACTTAAAACTATTTCTGTATTTTCTTCCAGGCATTTTCCCATTGATGGTCTGCCAGCGACTATAATCAAATCAGAACGCTGAAAACCACTAGTCATGGCATCTAAATCATAAAATCCACAAGGAATACCAGGTAATGCAACTCCTTGATGCCGTTCTGCTATTTCGTCGTAAGTATTAGTTAAAATATGTTCAATACTAGTTAAACCAGAACTAGGACGTTCTTGAGCAATACCAAAAACCTTTTGTTCTGCTTTATCTAAAACAATTGGTAATTCCGTTTCTGTCTCAAAACCCAATTGGACAATTTCATTACCCGCTTTAATTAACTGACGTCGCAGGTATTTTTCTGTCACTAAAGCTGCTAAAGCATCGATGTTAATTGCTGACACCGTGCGATCAACCAAAGAAGCTAATTTATTTCTCCCACCAACACGGTTAAGTAAATCATTATCGCTTAACCAACTGGTAACCGAGAGTAAATCTGTGGGTTTTCCTTGGGTATGGAGACGCACCGCTGCTTGATAAATCAGTTTATGAGCGCTAATGTAAAAAGCATCTGCAACCAAGCGATCGCTCACCCGACTAATGGCTTCCGGATCGAGTAAAATACCCCCTAATATGGCTTCTTCCACTTCGATATTCTGCGGAGGTAAGCGATCGCTATTTCCTTGAAAATTTAGTTCTTCAGACATAATAGCCCCATATATTTCATAGAGACGCTGCACCGCAACGTCTCTACACACCAAGGATAAATTCCCACAGCTAGTTTTTAGCTTGCTACGACTTCGATGCTGACTTTTGCTGTCACTTCCGAATGCAGTTTAATTTCAGCTTCGTAAGTACCCAATTTACCAATGTCGGGAATAGTAATACCACGACGATCCACTTCCATTCCCGTACTTCCCTGAATTACATCTGCTACATCTTGGGTGGTAACAGTACCGAAAATAGATTCCCCTTCACCAGCTTGCTTGGCAATTTTTAAGCTACCCACTTTTTCTAGGGCAGCTTGTTGTTCTAATGCTTGTTGCTTCAGTTCTAACTGTCGCTGACGTTCGATTTCCCGACGACGTTCTACTTGTTTAAGAATACCAGGAGTGGCAGGAATTGCCAAATTTTTGGGAATCAGATAATTACGAGCATAGCCGGGAGCTACTTCTACCAGGTCGCCAAATTTACCCAGTTTGTTGATATCCTGATTTAAAACTAACTGTATGCGCTTCGCCATCTTTGTTACTTTTTCTGTTTGTTTGCGGTATAATTTCAATCAATCAGATTGAGCCATAATAGTTGAAATGGGTTTAGCAGCCACCTTCTTTAGTAGCGCAGGCTTATAGCCCATAAGCCTAAAGATTTTAACTAAATCGAGGGTGCGATCGCAACTGTTATCCTCAAGAAAATCTACACATATCTTACACTTGGGCTAGAAACCGGGTTATGAGCGAATATTGACCTCTAAAACCTAATTTTTTGTTTAGAAACCCGGTTTCTGTGTAGTTATTCCCTCTTAAGAGTTCCCTCTCTTGAAAAGTTGCTCATGGGGGAAACCCCCATAGACGCGGAGCGGCTTCCCGTAGGGTAGACCGCACTTTTCGCTGTTGCCTCTCTTGAAAAGTTGCTCATGGGGGAAACCCCCATAGACGCGGAGCGGCTTCCCGTAGGGTAGACCGCACTTTTCGCTGTTCCCTGTTGCCTGTTCCCTCCATTTCTTAGGACGTGTTACTACTAAAATCTATCTTTCATACCCCGCAGACGGGCAAAAGTTTGCACTGCGTCTTTACTATTAACGGTTGATTGTAACTGTGGTTCCGTATAGCGTAAAAAGGGATTTGTACGCTTCTCAACTCCTAATAATGAAGGAATAGTAGCTTCCCCCTGAGTCCGACACAATTTCACCTGTTGATATCGACTCTGTAAGTCAGCGTTATTCCCATCTACAGTCAGAGCAAATTGTAAATTTTTGAAAGTGTATTCGTGGGCACACCAAATCCTCGTATTATCTGGTAAATCCCTGAGCTTATTCAGTGAGTCTACCATTTGAGTAGGAGTTCCTTCAAATAAGCGACCGCAACCCCCAGCAAATAGAGTATCCCCACAGAATAACTCCCCTGGCTCCTTTGCACTCTCTGGGGGAAAATAATAGGCAATATGAGCGCGGGTATGTCCGGGGACAAAAATAACTTCCCCTATCCTATCTGCAAATTGGACGCGATCGCCTTGTTGCAAAAATACCTGCTGTCCCGGTATTCTTCCTCTATCTTCAATTCCCCCATAAACTCGCACCTGGGGAAATTTTTGCATTAACTGAGTATTTCCACCCACATGATCCCCATGATGGTGAGTATTAAAAATTGCCACTAACTCCGCTTGTAGCTGATTCAGTTTTTTTAAGACTGGCTCGGCTTCTGCTGGATCGACAACGGCAGCGATATTTTTACTCGTATCATACAAAACAAATATATAATTATCCGAGAGTGCCTTTAGACGAATTATCTGCATTTTCTGTGCCTCCCTCATAACTAATTTATTGTACTGACATTTATCAGCAATCTTATTACCTCCTGATTGACTGACAAATCTTTTTGATGTAGCTTGGCTTACTCTGCTCAAAGCCGCACTTCTAGCCTACGGCAATGCTTACGCATACTCTAAGCCACGACCTGTCTACCGCGTCTACATGCTACCCCTCCGGGGAAGCAAGCTACAACCCAACAACTGCAAGTGATTGCGTTGGGTGGAGGGGCTACGAAATTTCAACACTTCCAAGACTTTTGTCAGTCAACCAGCCTATTACCCACACAAACCCAGCCAAGGGAGCTATATAAAGTATTTATATTGTCACATTGTTGAGCAAAGCTACTATGAAGTTTGCTCATTAACAACAGTATTATTACTTAATTTACTATATAATTAAAATCACTGTGTATAAATTGTTCAGTAAAATTTCTCTGGGAGGAATAGTAAAGACAAAGTTAGATTTATTCTTGTTATTTTTGGTTCTGAAAATACTCACTATTTTTAGTAAGAATAACAAGAAATATTTGCTCTCAACAAAGAATAAAATATCAAGGCTTTTTTATTTACAAAAATTTTTTTGAAACTCAAAAATTGAGCAGATATTGCCAGAGGTGTTTGTATCTACCAGGAGATAATGATGAATAATCGAAATTTTATGTATAGAACAGTTAACAATGAATCAGAATTGACTGTAAAAAAAATTGTAGATGGCATTATTGCATCTGGGCAATTAAGCCGTAAAGACCATATGCTACTGACATCTACCGTAATGATTGACGGTGAGATTAGCGATGGAGAACGTCGCCAAATCAATCGTATTTTCGACTATATCCAGACGGGTAGATTGAAATTAGTTGATTGGTAGCTGTAGTTATAGAGAATATCTCTTTAGCTATCTGAATGGGAAAGTAATGGGTATTAGCAGGAACTATTCTCTTAACTATGGTTTGTATAGAGAATATTGGATAAAAATAAGATAATCATTTATCTTTTCAGAAAATCAATTAGCCAATGGTAAATTATGTTTTGCTGTTTGTTGCTAGAATTGTAAATGCTACACATCAGATAGATTCATCTAATCAAATCTGTGCTGGCTTTTCTAGGCAATAGCTAAATATTTTCTGTGTTGCTATCCTGCTCACCCATTTTCAATCTAGTCGGCATTATGGAGTGCAAACTGACAAGTTAAATCAATTTGAATAGTTATCACCCGTAGGGGTCGGTAATTTGTAATAATGCATCCAGCGCCAGTTTTTATTGATAACTAAAATGACTCCATTTGTATCTATAATTGTCAATTGTTTTAATCAAGGACATTACCTTAAACGTTCAGTTAAAAGTGTATTGTCACAAAAATTTAGCGATATTGAATGTTTAATTGTAGATGATGGTTCTACGGATAATACCCGTCAAGTAGCTGAGAGTTTAATGGTTGAAGATTCAAGGGTTAAATATTTCTATAAAGACAATGGAGGACTACCAGCAGCTCGCAATTTTGGAGTACAACAGGCAAAAGGTGAATGGATTGAATTTTTAGATGCGGATGATTGGATTCATGAAGATAAAATCAGGTTTCAGCTAAGTTATTTACCTGGGGATAATGAATCTGAAAATATTGTTTTTTATGCAGATTATGAGCGAGTTATAATTGATGCTGATGAACAAATTGCTGATAGGCAAAAAAATGTCATTGGCTCATTGGGCAAAGAACAATTAATTCAACGTCTTTTAATTCCAGACTTTTTGGCAGAAACACCCCATCCTGCCCTACAACAGGTTATGCTTATGCATAAAAGTATATTCAATAAAACTCAATTTCCAGAAAGTTTAAAGGCTTTAGGAGATAGATACTTTGGCATAGATATTTTAATGAAGGGTGCCAATTTTATATATACACCAATCATAGGAGCTTACTATACAAAACACCAGAGTAATCGTACCAATAACTGGAATTATATGAAACAATATTATATTTCTTTCTATGAATTAATATTTAACACATACCCAGAATTAAATAAACTTTGTCATACTGGTTTAGACTTTTTGTTGGATGAAGCCATTAGAGATAAAGAAAAAGAAAACTTTGAGAGATTATTCCCAATCATTCCCACCCCAGTTCGTATCCTAAATAATGGTTTGCAGCTAAACAGTAAAATCTCAATCCGAATCTTTAATTTAATTAGATTAATTACTCCTAGCTTTGTACTATATGAAAAATATCGGGGACCTCGTTCTCGGAAAATAATAGACTTGTTGCAGAAGTCGGGAATAGGGAAGAGGAAATAGGGAACTCTTAAGAGGGAATAGGGAATAGGGAATAGGGAATAGGGAACAGTGGACAATCATTTATGCAAACATCATCGTCAAAATAATATTTAAATATAATATTTAATAATATATGAATGCGATTACTTTCAAACAAAATCTCAAACGGATAAAAAGTGAATTTGACAGGATATTAGCAAGACTATACTATACTATACCTTACAGTATTTCCTACCTAAAATATATCCAGAGTAAATTTCTCAATCGTAACAGCAAACAAAAGGATGAACTAGATTATGATTTGGTTTTTGTAGTTTTTGGTTTTGCTAAAAATTGGATACTGGAGGCTATATGTAGAGAAATTACAGCTTACTTTCCTGGCAAATATTGCTTTCATTATTCGGAAACTAACTTACCTCCATCTAAAGCTTATTTTATTGCTCATTACTCTTTTCTGCCAGCTTGTTTAAAACTCAATCCTCATATTTGGGGGAGTAAAATACTTGTTTGGCATACCCACCCCCGAAATGATTTAGGTATTAGTAATGACGAACTGATATATGTACTAAATAAAGTAACTAAAGTAATATGTGCCTGTTCGCAATTTGCACGGTTGCTTATTTCCCAAGGATTAAAATCTCATAAAGTTACGTATATTTTGGGTGCAGCAGATCCGAATATATTTCAACCTCATCAACGTCAAGATGGTGTTGTTGGTTTCTGTACAGCTTTCTATTATCGCAAAGAACCCAAGCGAATTTTTAACATCATCAAAATGATGCCTCATAGAAAATTTATTCTCCTTGGTAAAGGATGGGAAAAGTACGACAAGTTTCTAGAAATGAAATCCTTACCTAACTTTTCTTATGTTGAAGTTCCCTACTCTGATTATCCCAAGTATTATGGTAAAATGGACGTTTTTGTTTCACCTGCCAAGTTAGAAGGAGGTCCCATTCCTTTAGTAGAAGCAATGATGTGTAATGTGGTTCCAGTTGCTAGTAATACCGGATTTGCACCAGACTTGATTGTACAGGGTGAAAACGGATTTATATTTGATGTTGATAGTTCTGTTGAGGAGATATGTGAACTAATTGACAAAGCATTTGCAGTGCAAAATGATGTGAGAAAATCGGTTGAAAATTTGAGCTGGGAAAATTTTTATATGCAAGTCCAGCAATTATGACAATAACAATGCAGGGGTGCCAATAAACAGTTTTATCAACAGGTAATGGCTATTTTAAATTAATTGAGGAGAATCCATGAAAGCAGTAGTTACGTTATGCATTGGAGATGCCTATAGCCTTGGAGAAGTAACTCATCCTCTGTTAAAAGCCTATGCAGATAAAATAGGGGCAGATTTCATAGTAATCAATACTCCTAAACTGAATTTCAATTATGCTCATTATGAGAAATACCAAATTTATGATTTATTGAATGATTATGAGCGCATAATATATTTGGATACAGATATTATAGTCAGTCCTAAATATCCAAATTTATTTGATATTGTACCGGAAAAGCAGTTTGGGGCTTTTGTTGTCAGCAAGCATACATACTTCCACGACCGGGCAATCAAAGATATTCAGAAAGTATTAGGAGAGATTGGGTGGAAGAGAGAATATTTCAATAGTGGCGTAATGGTGCTTTCCAAATGTCACCGCGAAATATTTAATAAAAATCATGATCTTTTAGTATGGGCAAGTGAAAAGAGGAATTTCTACGAGCAAACTATTTTAAATTATCATCTCCAAAAGCTGAGCGTACCTATTTATGATATTGGTTACAAATTCAACCACACTACTGACGTGAAAAACAGCAGATATCGGTTTGGTCGGAGGGTAAATCAGGTGATAAACTTTGGGGAAGAATTGCTTAGTTCTATTTCAGATAAATACAAACAACATCGAGAATGGAAAATCAAAAATGAGGGTTACATAGTCCATTATCAAGGCAAAAAAACAATAAAACATCGGTTTAATAGCTATATTATTGATTATACTGGTAAGGGTCACAGACAACGAGGAAGTAAACTAGAGCAGATCCAAAAAGATTTGTTCGTGATGCAGCATCAGCCTCTACTTCTAGCTATGCAGATATTTCCATCTTTTGACCAGTTTTTATAAAAATTATGAAAGTTTCAGTAGTAGTTAGTGACTTATCTGGTGGTGGTGCCGTTAGGGCATTTTTATTATGTCAAATCCTCAAAAAACTAGAGTATAAAGTTGAAATTGTCGGCTTCTTATTTGGTCAAGAATTATATGCCATACCTCCCGATAATATTCAAATTATTTCCATCCCTGGCAATAAATATCCCCAGTTTTTTGCAGATATTCCCACAGCTTTAAAGAAAGTCGATGGAGATATTATTTATGCAGTCAAACCAAAGCCGACAAGCTTTGGTATTTCTTTAATTAAAAAACTCCAAACTCAGCGTCCTCTAATTGTAGATATGGACGATTGGGAACTAAGTTGGCATGGTGGTGAACAATGGCAATATCGTCCTAGTTTAAAGCAATTATATCGGGATATTTTTAAGCCGAATGGTGCCTTGAGATTTCCAGATCATCCGCTTTATTTAAGCTGGATGGAACAATTAGTTAACAAAGCTGATGCCATAACTATAGATACTCAGTTTCTGCAAAAACGTTTTGGTGGTGTTTATTTACCTAACGGTAAAGATACAAATCTCTTTGATCCGGGCAAGTATAACTCTGAATTAAGTAGAGAACGCTATGGTTTTTCTAGATATAAAATTTTAATGTTTCCTGGGGCACCACGACCCCATAAGGGAGTTGAAGATGTATTAATGGCGTTAGATTTATTAAATCAGCCAGATTTCAAACTAGTAATTGTAGGTGGTAGTCCTTACGATGATTATGACGATAAACTAATAGAAAAATGGGGACGTTGGATAATTAAACTACCCAAGTGTCCTGTGGAGGTGATGCCAGAAATTGTAGCAGCTGCTGATGTTGTAGTTGTTCCCCAAAGAGATACTATCACAGCTCGCGCTCAGTTTCCCTTGAAACTATCAGATGGGATGGCAATGGCTAAACCTGTATTATCGACGCGAGTTGGTGACATTCCGGACATTTTAGGGGAAACTGGATATTTAGTAGATCCTAGTTCTCCCGAACAAATTGCTGCACAAATTCAATTAATATTTCAAGATTTAGAGGTTGCCAATGTTCGAGGTCAAAAAGCTCGTAAAATATGTGTAGAAAACTATAGTTTAGAAGCTATGGCATCTATCCTAAAAACTGTTATCACTAATTTGTAAACAAAGCACCAGCACCCCAAAACTTGAATTTTTAAATACCTCCAGTGGTATTAATTACGTAAAATTATCATAGCCCAAACAATTAAAATTAATTTATCTATAGAGTATTTGCTTATGAGAAACCGGGTTTATTGAAAATGCCTAAACTTAAAAAGTTTAATTTTTATTCAACTTCTGGTTGGATAGTGCCATAACTATTTATTAATTGCGAAATAAATCTAAGCCCTAAATAACTAGCAGTTTCGATGTCTACAACCAAACTTCTCCTAAGTTTTGCTAAACCCTATCCAGGCTGGATTATCCTCACAATAGTGTTAGGATTTTCTGGGGCTTTATTTAATGGTGTGGGTACAACATTAGTTGTACCAGTAATATTAAAAATTGTTGGACAAGAGGTAGATTTAAGTGGTGCTCCACCAATTATCAAAGCGATTATGTATCCCTTTGATGAGATTCCGGAAACTTATCGGATATTGGTAATGAGTGCCGCAATTGTACTCACTATTTTTTTAAAAAATGCCGCTAATTATGCCAGTAGTTTGGTATCGAGTTCTTTAACTCGCAGACTCACATCAGATATGCGTGAAGCGGGACTGCGGTTATTATTAGAAATAGACATAGATTATTATGCCAAGATGAAAGTTGGTGATATTATTAACCGTCTTGGAGGGGAACTTGCTCGTGCTGCTAATGCTATTAGTAATTCAATTAAGTTAGTTATAATAGTTATTACAATTTTAGTTTTTGTTGCTTTATTAGTATCAATTTCCTGGCAATTAACAATTGCAGCTACCTTTTTACTGTCTTTGGTGACGTTAATAAATCAGTATACAATCGCTCGTTCTAAGCAGTTTGGTAAGCAATTGAGCGAGATGTCAAAATCTTACTCAATTACTGTCTTAGAAACCCTAAATGGAATGCGTCTAGTCAAAGCAACAGGTAATGAAGACAGAGAATATCAACGGATTCAACAACTAATTCGCGAACGAGAAAAAGCTGATTTCCAATCGCAAATGAATTCCCAAGCAATTGCACCCTTGAGCGAAGTTTTGGGAATTACCGCTTTAATATTAATTGTTTTTTGCAGCAAAATCTTATTTAAAGAAGAGATAATTTCTCTTTCTACTGTATTACTGACATATTTGTTAATTTTACTGCGACTGCTACCGTTTATTTCTCAGTTAAATACCCTGCGTAGTTCCTTTGCCAATACATCTACCAGTGTAGAAATTGTGGCAGAGTTTTTAAACAGGGACAATAAGCCTTTAATGAATGCTGGTAATTTTACTTATAAATCATTAAAAAAAGGCATCCATTTTCATAATGTATCTTTTTGCTATCCCGGTCATGAAAAATTGGTACTTAAGGATGTAGATTTATACTTACCTCGCGGCACCACTTTAGCTTTAGTAGGTAGTTCTGGGGCAGGTAAATCAACCCTGGCAGACCTTTTACCAAGATTTTATGACCCTATCTCTGGATGTATTACCATTGACGGAGTGGATTTGCGGGAGTTCGACCTTAAAACCCTACGCACAGCCATGGGTATTGTCAGTCAAGATACCTTTTTGTTTAACGACTCGATCAAAAAGAATATTGCCTACGGGAAACCCTCAGCTACTGAAGCAGAAATTGTTACCGCTGCTCAACTGGCAAATGCCTACGAATTTATCCAGAAATTGCCCCAGGGATTTGATACCATGATTGGCGATCGCGGGGTGATGTTATCTGGGGGACAAAGACAAAGATTAGCAATTGCCCGGGCACTTTTGCAAGATCCGGAAATTTTAATTTTAGATGAAGCTACCAGTGCTTTAGATACGGTTTCTGAGCGCTTGGTGCAAGAAGCCATAGATAACCTCAGTCAGGATCGGACTACCTTGGTAATCGCTCACCGTTTGTCTACGGTGCACAAAGCAGATCAAATAGCCGTATTGGAACAAGGACGGGTAGTGGAGGTGGGAGGTCATACAGAACTTTTGCAAAAGGGTGGTTACTACTCGCGCTTGTACTCAATGCAATTTGGCAAACAGGATCAAGATACCACTAAACTTGTGCAAAAAGTAGTAGCGAAACGCAAGCAAGGGTTAATCCGTATTTCTCAGGAAATTCGCACCAACTTAAACTCAATGATTGCTTCTTTGAATTTACTGCTTAATGATATGCCAGAGAATCCTCAAGAACGGCAGGAATTAATTGAAGAATCCTACCAATCAGCGTGGAAAATTCTCAACACTATTGATATTTTTGAGGATATTGTTCATTTACAAAGCAACTGGAAATCCTTATCGGTGGTAGAGGAAAATCAATGTTTAACTAACCAGTATCAAAATTTAAGTAATATCTGTAATGAGTTTCGTACAAATCTCCATCCCATGCTTTATTCTCTCCGCTGCCTAGCTGATAATGTGGCAAATCAACCCGAACAACAAAGTAAATTAATTGCAGAAAGTTATCAAACTACCATGGATTTTATCAAAAAATTAGAAAATTTATAAAATGTTGAATATTTTAAATTATCAAGTTAAACTCGGCGAAAATAAACATAACCATGTCATAAATATAAAACTCTGGTGAGAGTCCAAAAACCGGGTTTATTTTGGCATACATACTCAAATTCTCGGTTCTCCACCTATAGAAACCCGGTTTCTTTGGTCTTTATCTTTTATTTATAAACACGCTCTAACTAGTTGACTTTATTTCGACCGACCTATGAAAAATGCTGTTTTCAAAAAACATTTAAAAAAACACTATATTTTTTTTATTAACGAACAATTGCCCAAATCAGAGGCTCACCTAGTCCAGTCTACAAATGCAGCAAATGCAGCCGCTAACTTAGGTTATTCAACGGTTTTAGTATATCCCTACCAAGGATTAACAGCCCTCAATCCATTTAATTTAGTTCATCCTTTTCAACCGAGAAAACCACCCCTAGAAATCGTTAAATACTACAATATCCAGGACAAGTTAAAAGTGGCTCCGATTCCCATGCCTTGGCCTATTGATTATATCACAACTAAATTCACTAATTCTAACACCATTGCCTGTAAATATTATTTTCCCTTTTATATACTTTCTACAACCAAACTTGTACATAGTCGTAACTGGAATTTCGTGAAAGCTGCCATTAAAAATGGAGTTCCAGCAATTTATGAACATCACCACCACGAAGACAAGGAATTTGAACCAGAAATTGTTAATAGTCCGCTATTTCAAATTTCGGTAACAGTGGCTGATACAATTAAAGAAACCATGATTGCCCATGGAATGCCAGCAGAAAAAGTGATTAAACTGCACAATGGTTATAATCGTTTATTCATGGAAAGACAACCCGACAAAGCAGCAAAATGGCGCATAAAATTACTCCCAGAGGGAATAGAAAAATTAGTAGTTTATTCAGGAGCGCTCAAACAATTTAAAGGTATTAATCTATTAATAGATGTTGCCTTGGAAATGCCAAATATTCAATTTGTGTGTGCAGGGGGAAACGAAAAAGATGTAGCAGATTATCAAAAATTAGCCCAACAAAAGCAGGTTAATAATATTCAATTTTTGGGTTATATCTTGCATGAAGATTTAGCATCTTTACTGCAAGCAGCAGATGTTTTAGTTCACCCTCATTGTTTGGGGAGGGCAGCAACTTTTACATCTCCCTTAAAGTTATTTGAGTACTTTGCTTCTGGAACTCCCATAGTAGCAACAGAAATTCCTTCATTAATGGAGTTTAAAAACACAAATGCGATTACCACTTGGTGTGAACCTGATAATCCAAATCAATTTGTCAAAGCTGTGACCTGGGTCTTAGAAACTCATTCCCGAAAAATCGCAGGTTATGCAAATAGTATCGAGTTTGTGAAACAATTTTCTTGGGAAAATAGAGCAGCAAAAATTCTCAGTTATGTTGATGAATGTTATCGTCCACAAGCATATAATTAACAATTACACAAATGGCTAGAGCAACTATTGGTATGATTAGTAGCTATCCTGGTTTGGATGAAAAACCGGACTGGTTGTGGCAACAAACTCCTGATTATTTTGGTGTCTGGGATAAAATTCAAATACTTGCTACAGAACCGCAGCCAGACTTTTTATTAATGTATAATTATACGAGCTTTCCTAGGGAACCTCAAAAAAAGTTATGGTTTTGGCAAAATAACAAAGCACAAGCCCAATATAAACAAGCACAAGAAAAGCTCAAACATAAACTCCGGGGTGTGCCCAAAGAAAGAATAATTTATTTATTAAGAGAACCACCTTTAGAAGAAGTTGTAGAGAAAAACAAAAGATTTTATCAGCAAGCTCAAGCCTATTGTGACTACATTTCTGGTCCCGACGATTATGCACCTAATCCAGATTATATGCCTGCTATTTGGTATTATTCCAACTCATTTCGTGAGTTAAATGAAATGCCATCTCCGGCAAAAATTCGCAACTGTAGTTGGGTGACTTCTGGAATTAATCGTACAGCAAATCATCGCAGACGTTTGGAATTTTTAAGGCTGCTACGTAACCATAAATGTAAGTTTGATTTGTATGGTCGTAACTTACCAGATTGGGCACAAGGATGGGGAGCAATTCCCAACAAATGGTTTGCTATGGCACCTTATTATTACAATCTAGCCATTGAAAATTATGCTGAAAATAGTTGGTATGTCAGTGAGAAACTTTGGGATGCTTTACTTGCTTGGTGCTTACCAATTTACTATGGAGGTTCAGCCGCAGATCAATTATTACCTCCTGGTAGCTTTTTAAGATTACCGAGTTTGGATGAAAAAGGATTTGCTTACATTCAAGAAGTAACAGCAACACCAGATGCTTGGTATGCAGCAAAAGATGCCATTGCAGAGGCAAGACAAATCATTTTACACAAGTTAAACTTATTAGCATGGCTATCTAATTATGTACAAAAATTTTCCTATTAAGGACGGGGTCTTAAGAAAAATTGATAGCTATGGGAGGCTAGCATGACTGATGGAATTTACATACTTGCTAATGATGTGGTTTATGACCAATTAGTAGCTTTACTCAATAGTATTGAAGTCAATGCTGGCAAAAAATATCCTATCTGCATCATTCCCTACGACCATCGTTTAGAAAAGGTCAAAAGGGAAATTGAAAATCGAGACAATGTAGAAATATTTGCCGAAGTTTCTACCATTGAAACCTGGGAAAATTTTTCCACAGAAGTTTGGCAAGTACATCCTCATGCATTCAAAATTTGGCAAGAAAAAGGTATATCTGGAGTTTATCGTTTGGGAATGCATCGCAGATTTTGTGCCTTTGATGGTATTTTTGACAAATTTATTTATCTAGATGCTGATATCTTAATTTTAAATTCGTTAGAGTACATTTTTCAACAGTTGAATCACCATGATTTTGTAGTCTATGACTTTCAATATAAAGACCCCAGTCATGTATACAATATCAACTCGGAAAAATTATTAAATATTTTTCCCAATTCTCGTATCCAGAATCAAATATTTTGTGCTGGTTTATACGCTGGTAAAAAAGGTTTATTCGATATAGAACGACGAAATTATCTATTATCTCTATTGCCAGAAGAAGCAGAAATTTTGTATATGAATGCTCCCGACCAAACAATTCTTAATTATATGGTCATGCGGTCGGATATTCGTAGCTATAATTTTGCTCACCATTTACCAGCATCTGCAAGAACTGGTTGTTGCGTTACTTCCCCTCATTTTCAGGACAGAAATCATATTTTGTATGACAGAGATAATCCCTTAACTTATCTGCACTACATTGGTTTATCCTCTAAATTATTTAGTCTTGTTTGTGCAGGAGAAAATATTGATTTTCCCTATAGGGATATTTTCTTACATTATCGCTATCTTCATGAACCAGAAAAGAAACCGCAGTTTCAAACAAAGCCGAAAGCTTACAATGCACCACCAAATTTAGCCACACGAGTTTTAAGGAAATTAGGATTAACTGTAGAGGGTAAATAAATGAATCGGGGTATATATATTACTGCTAATGATAAAGTCACAGACCATGCAATTGCACTTTTAAATAGTATCAGATTGCATGACCAAGATACTCCAATTGTGATGATTCCTTATGATGAGAACTATCACAAAATTGCCCACACCCTGAATAAATATTATGGAGTAGAAATTTATCAAGACTTAGATTTTATTGATAGATTATCAAAGAAATTACACGAAACTTTCGGAGGTCAATTTTTTGCCCGTCCTCATCAATTTCGTAAGCAGGCTTGTTGGTTTGGTCCCTTTGATGAATTTTTATATATTGACACCGATATAGTTGTATTTGAAAAAATAATTGATAATCTTAATTACCTAGCACAAGCAGATTTTATTTATTGTGATTACCAACATGCTGGTGGAATTACAAACGTATTTACACCCAAGGTGTTAGAAGATAAAATATTTACTGAAAACGAAATCAAAGATATTTTCAATGGTGGGTTTTGGGGTTCTAAGAAAAATCTACTCTCGGAAGAGGAATTATACGCAACCTTTGCCGAATGTGCAGCCCATCCAGAATACTTTGATTTTTCTCAAAAGACTTCCGACCAGCCTATTATTAATTATATGCTTCTCAAGCGGATTAAGAGACGTTTTAATATAGTTCGTAGAGAAGGTAAAGCACCTGGTAATTGGGCAGGAACTACCTATTTTCAACGACAGGGAAATATCTTAATTGACCCTACAATGAATCAACATTTGCAATATCTCCACTGGGCTGGTATTCGGATTCAACCTGGTTGTCCTTATTGGGAAATTTGGGATTATTATCGTCATCTAAATCCAGAACTACCACCAGCGATATTACCAAAATCAATGAAAAAAAATCTATTACAGAAAAGTTTAGACAAATTAATCAGTGATTTTCAAAATATCACAAGTTAAACTATCAATAAATACTCTTAGGGAACAGGGAATAGGGAATAAGAAACAGGGATAATTAATTTGAAATTATGAAAAATACACTACCACAAAAAGTTTGTTTTTGTACCTTAGCTTTACGTAAAAAGTATCGTCTCCTGACTCAAAATTTAGCTCAGGATTTAGAAAAATATGCTCCTGGTAAACAACTATTAATTTACACAGACTCTCCACAAGATTTTGTTAATTACCCCAATGTCCTAGCTTTTCAATATAGTCAAAAAGGGATTCTTCATTGTTATCATGATAAACGTTTTGTCATGGCAGAAGCTTTATCAAAATTTGATGCCGCAATTTATATTGATGCAGATACAAGAATCATTTCTCAGATTCCCCATAATATTAATTTTCAACCAGGAATCACCGTCGGACATACTGAAAATTTGGTCGAACATGTCAGTAAATACACCCCTGAACGACTGGAAACTCTTAACAAAGTAGCATCCAAATTAAATCTATCTTTAGAAACTGTGACTTACATGGGAGAAAGTTTATTTGTCATTGCCAAAGACGAAGGTAGAGAAACAGAATTTTTTAAATACTGGGGAATTATTAGCAATTATTTAGAATTAAAAGGTATTCATGCTGGTGCTGGTAATGCTATGGGTTTAGCAGCCACAAAAGTAGGATGGATAATTAAAAAAGATGGCTGGCAAACTATTAGAAAAGTCACTCAACATCTGGATGCTGCTTCTATCTCTACACAGCAGACTTTTTGGGATAAATGGCAAAGAAGGATAGGATATCACTACCGCTTAAATAAAGCTAGAATCATGGCATTGAAAGATTTTAATTTTTACTATAACTAGTAAAACAACCTTTAGAAAGTAGGGTGTATTAGACGCTTATTTTCAACCCGGATTTGTTAGAAAAACATAATTAAAGTGCCTAACGCACCGCTATATAACATGATGCGTTATTCTCAAGCCCTAATGCACCCTAATTACTTACTTTAGAGAATGGTGCGTTAGACTAAATTCATAACGCACCCGACATCTACAACTACAGCTTCCACAGCCAAACATTGAGATAGAATAAAGCTTCATGATAGAATTTTGAGGTTTTTAAAAACTATGAACGATAATAAAAATCAAAATTACTCAATGCAAAAACTTTTAAGTGTAAAACACTATATAAATAGCGAATATTTTTACTAATTTTCAATATTACTTTCTCCAAAATAGAACCCTTGGCATGTTCAATCATCCTTTGTTCCTCAAAATAGATTGACATTTCATGCATCTTCGATTGTCCTTTTTTAATCCTAATTAATTCAGTTCTATCCTTAAAAAATGAAATTCCCTCCATCTCACTCCATCTAACTGGTAAACTCGCTTTAGCAGCAGCTAAACCTATGGCATTACCTTCTGCATCATAGACTCCATTTAGTTCAAAATAAGGCGCTATTTTATCCCATTGTTTTAAAAACTCAATTTCTCTACCCGAGTCCTTTGTAACTGCAAATAAATACTCATAGACAAATTTAATATTTGGATTTTCTATTTCTAAGTTTAATTTATCTGCAGCATTTTGAGTAACTTTAAATTCTCTCCTCAATCTCTCCTTGGCATTTCCAGTAATAGCTTTTGCATGTTTTTTAGTCATTATTTCACAGCCTCTAGCTGTTATTCCTGGTTCTTGAATCCATTTTATATTTTGTGGAACAGGTGCCAAAATTCGCATATCTGCATCCATAAATATGCAGGAATTATATAAAGATAAAGCCTTAGCAATTACAAACCTTTTATCGTGGTAACACTTCACACCTTTTTGTCTATGTTTAAAAGCTAAAACATTTTCCTGTTGAGTAAAATCAGTCGGCTTATCTGTTAAAATTACAAAATAAGTATTAGGTGAATATTTTGCTATATCTCTTGCTAATAACAATGCTAAAGAGCGATATTTTTTACCTAATGCCAAACTACAAAAGCAAAATTTTGTTTCTACTTGAATCATATTTTTACTATTCAGAAAATAAAATTTTATGCAAGTTATTACACAATTATTAATTTTACTGATTATTAGTGAAGATAATTCACATAAAAAAATAACTCACCGCTAACAAACTTGCGGTGAGCAACTATAAATCAATTATCCTATATCTACTTCAAAGAATCTAAATCCAAAGATGCCATACCTTGACTTTCAACATAAGCCAACATACTTCCTAATTGTGACCAAACTAGCCAGCTAGTCAGAAGAGTAACTACAAAACCTGTGCCATAGGCAAGTATAGTAGAAAAGCCAAATAATGCTAAACCAGAGGAAAGAAATAAACCAATACCACCAATAATTCCCAGAAATGGCACAAATAATTGTTTCATTGATAAACGAGAATCGGAATTTTCTCCACCTTCACTCTGCCATTTTTGAACAACTAATTTTAGTGTTCCAGAAAAAGCCGCACCAGATGTTATTGCAGCCAGTAAACCAAAAACTAATAATAAATAGGGCGATTGTGGAGGATAGTAGTACATTAAAACTCCTGATTATTGCGGAATTAGCTAATAACTAATTAGTTTACAGTAGCAAAACGGTAAATGGTAAAAGATAAATGGTAAAGGGTAAAAGCAATTACCTATTACCTATTACCCATTACCAAACACCATATTATTGTCCCTTACCAAGGGAAAAGAAAGATGTTGCTTGAGGTAATATAGCAGCTGCACCTTCTCGGGATAAATCACTCAAAACTCCAATCGCTACATCTAATAAACGATTTGGTTTGAGGTCATCTTTGACTAAATCCCATAGTCGTTGGACTTCCTCCGTATGCAGGCGATCATCCTCGGTAAGTGCAACCACCAATTGTCGCCGCAGAAACTTTCCTTCCTCTGACAACAAATATTGCAACCCCAATTTGGCTGTAGGTAGAACATCAAAACTGCTATCTGTACGGGCGATCGCAATTAAATTCTCTAGCCGTTGCCACTGAAACTTACCATCTTTAAACAGCACGTTCAACAGTCGTCGGCGTAATTGGGGAGATTCCCCAGTTAACAATCGTCGCGCAACGTAGGGATAAGCCACCTCGACAATTTTGAAATTGCGGTTCAAACTCAGGGCTATACCTTCCTGAGTCACCAAGGAACGAATAATCAGAGCAAACTTTGCCGGAACTCGGAAAGGATAATCATACATCAATTCCGAGAACTGATCGGTGATGGTTTTAAAGTTAAAATCCCCGACGTTTTGACTAATAGCATTGCCCAATAACATTTCCAAAGCTGGTACAATGGGGGCAATGTCTGTGTCTGCTGTCAGGAAACCCAACTTTACATAATCTTCGGCTAAGTCACTATACTCTTGGTTAACCAGATGTACCACTGCATCTACCAAAGTTTCTTTGGTAGTTTCATCCAGTTGATCCATCATTCCAAAATCTATGTAGCCCATTCTACCATCGGGCATAGCGAATAAATTTCCTGGGTGGGGGTCAGCATGGAAGAAACCATGTTCTAATAATTGCTGCAAACCCGAAGTAACCCCAATTTCAATAATCGCCTCTGGATCTAAACCAGCTTTGCGGATACTTGTAGTATCAGTTAGTTTGTATCCGTTTAACCACTCCAAAGTTAAAACCCGATTAGCTGTGTAACGCCAATAAATCGCCGGAACTTTCACCTGGGGGTCGTTACGAAAGTTAGTAGCAAACTTTTCGGCGTTGCGTCCTTCGTTGAGGTAATCAATTTCCTCAAATAACTTGGTGCCAAACTCATCTACAATCAAAGTTAGGTCATGACCGAGATTCAAAGGTAACCAAGGACTCAGCCAATTTGCCGCCCAACGCATTAAATAAAGGTCGAGAGTAATAACTGGACGTAGATTGGGACGTTGTACCTTTACCGCTACCTCTTCACCACTATATAGGCGACCCCGATATACTTGACCCAAACTAGCCGCAGCAACGGGTTTTGGCGACAATTCGCTAAAAATCTCGTCAATTGAACGGTCTAATTCAGTTTCAATAATCCGGTAGGCGATCGCATTATCGAAAGGTGGTAATTGGTCTTGCAGTTTGACCAGTTCCTCTAAGAAATCTTTGCGTATCAAGTCCGGTCGCGTGGAAAGGGCTTGACCAACTTTAATAAAGGTAGGACCAAGGCAAGTCAGCACCTCCCGCAGTTGGGTAGCTCGTTTCAACCTATTATCTTCTACCCGGTCTTGCCATTCATCCCACTTGAGACCGATAATGAATATGGCAAAGTTCCAAATAATCTTAATTGCCCGTGCCCACGCTAGCCAGGGACGATAGCGGTAGTAATCAGCGATCTCTTTGGGATCGTAACGTCGATTTTTTGTTGTAAGGGTCTGTGGACTCACTCCCTTATTTACCTCTACATTTAAAATCAAATTTTGCTGCTCAAAACCTTATAGGACAACCCCATAGCGCGAACTAGGTTCTTTGGCTGCCGCTTTCTTATGCTTCCTGTGATTTTGTCAAAATTTATTAAAAGCTATTTTTATCTTTTTCTTATTTTATATTACTACACAAAAGTACATATACCTATATATAATCAAAAAGCCGTAAAATTACTACTATTAAAAGTATCAATTTAATCTTTTTTTGGGTGAATACCACAGAGTTTGCACCTGGGTCAGAAACCGCACTTATGAACCAAAAATTATGATTTTGACTGATTAATATTGCCAATCAACCCCGGCAGTCTCTTTCATTGCGGGTAGACACGTAGTGGCTTGGAGGAAGTAGCCGCTACTCTAGCGCTAGGGTGTTTTTGCCCGGTTTGTGACGATTACTAAGGGCAAAGCGATTTTTTTGGGGGGTGAGACCATTACTATAGCGCTAGATTTTTTTGGGGGGTGAGACCATTACTATAGCGCTAGGGTTTTTTGGGGGGTGAGACCATTACTCTAGCGCTAGGGTTTTTTGGGGGGTGAGACCACTACTATAGCGAAGGGAGTTTTTGCCGGGGTTGTGACCATTACTCTAGCGCTAGGGTTTTTTGGGGGGTGAGACCACTACTATAGCGCTTTACCTATTTCTCGTTCTCTATTTCCCGTTCCCTGTTTTGATCCACAAAAAAACCCGCCGAAGCGGGTTAGAACACAAGAAGCTATAAACAAAAGCTTAAATTTAACTAAAATATTTCATCTTCTTCCCACGGGAGACTCCACCTTCAGCGAAGCAAGGTGGGGAGGGATAGTGGGTCAAACTTGACCCCTCGACGGGGAAAAGGCTTGACAATTTCCGAGTTGGCAGCACGATTAACCCCGTGCAACGCTGTACCAACCGGACTTTGTTTTTACTGAATTGACCTAACCTTTTCCAGTTTTGGTCAGATACAGAAACTTGTTTTTCAGTGTCGCCGCTTACCCAACCAAAATATGTTTTGCTGCCTTGGGTAGCTTCAACGTAATCGCCCTTCCTGAATCCGTGTCGAGTTACAGTACCTCCGTACTTTCTTCTCACTCCACCTTTGGCTGGAACCATCAGATGAAGCTGTCTGCGGGATACTGGAGGACGACGGATTACGCTAAATGGTGCAGGCGTAATATTTACGTCGCCTTTCCAACCCATTGTTTGACGGTCAATCATGGCGTACCGAATAAACGCGCTTGCACCTAAAGCAACACCGTCCACAGCATGAGTTGCAGGAATCGCATCACTCTTAGAGTGTTTTTGTTTGTGCAGACCTAATTGTTGTCTGATATTGGCAGTTTGCCAACCCTCAACCTGTTTAACCTCAGCGTAGGTTGCTAGGTTTTCTAATTGCCACTTCTGACCAACCATCACAGGACTAAATCCCTTGTCGCCACGCGCCTTAACTATTTCGTAGGCAATTGTAGTGATGGGATAAATCACTGACAACTCATCAAGCACCCGTAGCTCCAATTCGCGGTTAGCTCGGATGCTGGGAGGTAGTTTAGATTGACCACGATTGTCAAATCGCTTCTGACGATGAGCGCGTTGATTGTAAGGTAGTTTGCGGTTAATCCGTTTACCTCTGCGTCCTCTCCGCATCATCGCGCGTTGCTCCATGCGGTATTTAACGGTTTTGAATGGTAGTTGTAAATGCGCCATCCACAGGGTAAACTTAAAAGACTGCACTCCAATACCTGTATAATGTTTGCCTGGGTCAATACCAACTGCTATAGGTTGAGTGTTGGTAGTGGGAGGGCATTTGATCAGTTGTAGTTGGAAAATGCCGAGGTCGTTGTATACAACACGAGCTTTTCCCTCTTTCAACCAACGTCTTGCACGGCTTGCCTTTGTTGGCATTAATGGCTTACCTAACGGTGATAAAACTGGTACTCGTAACATGGTGATAAACCTCCGAGTAAAGTATTAAGTCCCCTCGCCCAACTAACTACAGATATCTCGGCTCAACCCGACGACCCAACAAAAGGTCTTAAAGTATTTCCAAACTGGGGAAGCATTTGGAAGTTTTAACCGCAGTTAGTCTCAATGGGCTATTCAAAGCTTGCGTTGCCAAGTTTGTTCTTAGCAATCCCTGTCCACCCTGCGGGAAGCAAGCTACAGCCGTTAGGCAGGGCGGGGTAGTTGAATTCTGCTTCTAACTGCTTAATTAGCTTATCATCACCCTTATCTGTAGCTACTTGCAAGCGATGCTCTAGAATTCTTTGAATATTCTGTCGATGGGCTTGGCGTGCTTTTTTAACAGCTTCTATCCGGTTAGTTATCATCAGAACCTCCGCGCCGAGGAGACCCCTGGCTTTAGACATGGGGGTAAGGCGCGGGCGATTTTAATCGCCGTCCCCCTTTCGGGGTTGGATAAGTAGAGGAGTAGTACTTATCCATTTCCCTATATGCCGGGAATCGCCTTGCTACTCCAGTAAAGTTAGCTTAGACAATGTTAGAGGTCGGTGACTATCCAAACGACACTGGTTTAACCCTTTTAAGCCTGTTTAATCGTTCGGTTCTAGAGCAAGGAACTAGCTACGCATTCCTTGGTAGGTCTTGAACTCTTGCCTCTAACGTAGTTCAGTTTGTGAACTTAGTCTGGTCAGATTAGGGCTTTTCAAGCCCCCGCCTTTAGGCGTGGGGTTTCTGACACTTTCTTTATCCTCTTTAATATTTTTATTTATGCTTTCATTCTCAAAATATCATATTTTTAGTTACCCTTGTTACAGACAAAAGAATCTTTATAATATATAAAACATCGAGATTATGTACGATTGACAATGAGTCAACAAGGATTTTTGACTTTACTGAGCGATTTTGGCGATCGCGACGAATATGTCGCAGTTATGAAGGGAGTCATCGCCCAAATCAATCCTGATGTTAGGGTTGTAGACATCACCCACCAAATACCACCCCAAAACATCGCTGCAGCCCGGTTTTGCTTAATGAACGCTTATCCCTATTTTCCCCTAGAGACGGTGCATGTGGCGGTAGTAGATCCAGGAGTGGGAGGAAAGCGACGGGCGATCGCCGCAGAATTGCCCCAGGGATTTTTGGTTGGTCCAGACAATGGCTTATTTACTGGGGTACTCAGTCAAAGTCCAGCAATCACAGTAGTGGAACTGACAAACTCCAAATATTGGCGCATTACTAAACCCAGCAGTACTTTCCACGGTCGAGATATCTTTGCACCAGTAGGAGCACACCTTGCTAATGGCGTTCCCCTGAAACACCTGGGACAAGAAATAAACCCAGCAACTTTGGTTAAATTGGATTTACCTGGATACAGTCAAACAGAGGATGGCATCGTAGGTTGTATTCAATATATTGACCACTTTGGTAATTCAGTCACCAACATTCCTGGAAGTTATGTACAAGGTAAAAGTTGGAGTGTACAGATAGGAGAGGGAACCATAAAAGCCTATGAAACCTATGGAGAGGTTGCTGTGGGAGATGCCATCGCCCTCGTGGGTAGTCACGGATGGGTAGAAATTGCCGTTAATAGTGGCAATGCACAATCACAGTTACAGATCAATTGGGGAGATGAAATAAAAATCAAAATATTGAAATAATCAATATTTTCCAAATTCTCCCACGCATATTATTCAATGAATCCTATTAACAAATTCATTAGTGTTTGGCAATAAATTTCCAATAATTTTTAATATTTACTCAAAGTTTATTCACAAAATCTTTGTTAAATATCTTCACGCAACTGTATTTAAATTTAGATACCAGTCCAGCACAAATGCCGCCACAGGGGCGGTTTATTAATTATGGCATGGGTAGAGTATAAGAGTAGACCTTTAGCGGCTGCTTGTATGAAAACCCATCAGACCCTTGTCATAACTGAGTTGAGCAATCAAGCTCAATCTACAACCTAATTTGTGAAGTTAATTTATAGTTTAAAGATTGATTAAAGCAAAGATGAATATTTAATAAAGTTCCTAATATTTTAAATTGACAATTCATCAACAATGTCCGTATAATCCCTATTATCCACTTTGCATGATTTTAAAAAAGTTAGGATTCAGTCATCAAAAGTGCCTGAGTACTGATTGAGTTTCAATTATGTTTTAATTTGCTTATTCAACTATATGGTTTTAGACAAAAAAAAACCTGCAGAATTCGTGCGTTATCAGGCTACTTCTACCTTAAAACCTACACCTGATATCACCAATAACCAAACACTTGCCCAAATAAGGTGTTTTAGTTCTAGGGCAGCAAAAGACTTATTGATTGCGCCACAAGTAGTCGATGAACCAAAAAAGCATTTAGATGCTGCTATTAGCTGGTTGAAACGTGCCCATGATGTTACTCCTAATAATGGAGTCAGTTGGGGGTATTCACTAAAGGGTGGATGGCGACTATCCTATCGCGAGACATCTGGTTATATTGCAGTTACATTATTTGATGTGGCACAGCAACTAAAGGATGATGACTCATGGCAAAGAGCAGTAGCGATCGCCCAATGGCTGTGTGAAGTGCAGAACCCAGATGGTTCCATATCCGATCCCCGTTATGGTTCTGAAGGGATAGTTTTTGATACGGGTCAAGTGTTGTTAGGATTTGTAAGAGCCTTTAAGGAAACCCAACAACAGTGTTTTTTAGAGGCAGGAGAAAAAGCAGCAGACTGGCTGGTTGCAGTTGCTGACACCGACGGACGCTGGAGGAGTAATACTCACTTAGGCATACCCCACGTTTACAATACCCGCGTAGCTTGGGCACTGCTGCAACTAAATGCCCTGAGTCCCAAGCAAGAACGCTTGGATATAGCCTTGGCAAACCTGGAATGGGGAGTCAGCCAACAACGGAATGGATGGTTTGAGCAATGTGCTTTCACTCCAGATGCCCCTCCATTTACTCACAACATTGTCTATGCAATTCGGGGTTTGTTAGAGTCAGGCATCATCTTAGAAGAAGCTAAATACATTGATGCTGCTATTGCTGGTTCTGAAGCGATGTTAAAGCAAATCCGAGAGGACGGCTTTATACCCGGGCAAATAGATACCGATGGCAAACCTCATGGACGCTACTGTTGCTTAACAGGGAACTGCCAGATGGCTATTGTTTGGCTGAAGCTGTTTGAGAGACTGGGCGATCAACGTTATTACCAAGCAGCAGCAGACAGCCTGCGCTATGTGATGTCCTGCCAAGATATTCAGGTATCCAATCCCAACATCCGGGGTGGTATTAAAGGCTCCCAACCTATTTGGGGTACCTATACACGCTTGTCTTATCCCAACTGGGCAAGCAAATTTTTCATTGACGGATTATTAATGTTAATGAACGCAAGAAGATGAATAAAGTACAGATATTAAACTGCTCTTACGACCCCCTCACCTTTGAGCAGACATTAGACTGGGTAATTAAATGGATTAAGACTGGTCAGAAAGGATATATTGCCACAGTCAATGTGGCAATCTCGATGATGATGCGTTCTAATCAGAGCTTACAGCAGTTCGTCGAGAAGGCATCACTGGTTGTAGCTGATGGCAAACCAATTATTTGGGCATCCAAATTGCTTTATCCTTCCTTACCCGAACGGGTGACAGGAGTTGATTTGGTTGATGGACTAGCTGCGATTGCCCAGAAAGAAGGATTTCGGGTATTTCTGCTGGGGTCGGAGGCAGAAGTAATTGAACAAGTAGCGAAAACACTACAACAGAAATACCCTCAATTAAATTTATGTGGTTTCCATCACGGCTATTTCTCCTCTGCCCAAGCATCAGAACTTGTCAAAACGATCAAAGAGAATAAATCTCAAATCCTGATTGTGGGTATGGGTGTACCCCGACAGGAAAACTTTATCAAAGAAAACTGGTCAGAATTAGGCGTTAATCTAGCGATTGGCGTGGGAGGTAGTTTTCAGGTAATTGCTGGCAAGAAAAAACGAGCGCCATTGTGGATGCAACAAGTTGGAATGGAATGGCTTTATCGACTGCTACAAGAACCCGGCAGATTGTGGAAACGCTATTTAATTACCAACTCACAATTTATCTATTACTTAACCCTAGAAATACTGAAAAAGATTGGCAAGAAAAATGCAATGCATTAGATTCAATAAGACCCGAGGGAATTTTAGATTTTAATATGCGGAAAGTTGGCGGTGAGTCCATCCTTGCGTGTCGGTTTCCCTCCCGGCTTGGTGTAGCTTGCTTCTTTGAAGGAGTACCCCTTAGCCGTAGGCTTTCCCATAGGATAGGGTGTCGGTTTCTGTCCTGCCAAACTTTCCAAGACGGATTTTGGAGTCAACTACCTACTTTGATTCGCTCATCCAAAATTTAGCCAATCAAGGCGGCATACCAAAAATGTATAATCTATTTTTTTGGAAGCAGCCTCACTGGCAACGCGTCACCCGCTACGAATGGAAGAAACACTATTCCCTATTCCCTATTCCCTATTCCCTATTGTGTCTTTCAAATCCACCGCAAAAGAGGGGTTATTAACTGTGCAATATCCAGCAAACGGGCATCACTCCATCGCTTTCCATGCACCTGAACTCCAATGGGCAAGCCTGACCTAGATTTCCCCATTGGTAGAGTGACGATGGGATTTCCCGCTACTGCTGTAGTGTTGTTGTACATACTCATAGCCAGACTATAGGAAATCTTTTGTCCATTTACTTCTATGGGTGTACCCCGACGACGATGAGTAAAGGCAGGAGTTGGGGCAACTGGACACAGCCAGATATCCCATTCACAGAGAAACTTCTCCATTGCAGCAATCAACTTATCTCGTTTTGTTAAAGCTTCAAAGTAGCCATGTGCATCCATCTCCATACCAGAAGCTAAACTGCTGGATATGGGACTAGCATCGAAAAAATGACGCCAGTACAGATGGGGTAAAAACCGCCTTAGGGGAGTGACTCTAATTAACTTTGGTAATAGGGGGATGGCTTCAAAGCCTTGGATATGACCCCATACCTGCAACGCTTCAGTAAAATTAAATTCTGTGGGTGTAACTGCTGCCACCTCGCACCCTGCATCTGACAACTTGCTAACTAGGTTTTGTAGACAATTTTTAGTATCATCACAAACAGGAACATTCCCTAATTCCTCTGTCCATGCCACTTTTAACCCTCTCAAACTTTCAACTTGATTATCATTAGACCATGGCATTGGGGGGATTTCCCATTGTTGTAAATCAGAACCCAGCAGTAAGGGAAGTACCAATTTTAAGTCAGCAATGCTACGTGCCATCGGTCCATATGCCAGGAGATTGCGCATACTCCGGGGATAACCAGCCATCCTGATATGACCGGCACCCGAAACACTCCCTTCCGTGGGTCGAATTCCAAAGACCCCACAAAAATGAGCTGGAACTCGAATCGAACCCCCCACATCACTACCCACCTCCAAAGGAGTAAATCCAGCGGCTAAGGCTGCTCCTGCACCCCCAGAACTGCCTCCAGGGGTACAATTGAGATTCCAGGGATTGTTGGTGCGTCCAAAATTAGGATGCTGACATTGCCAGTCGTAGCAATTTATCGGTACATTGGTTTTGCCAAAAATAATAGCTCCTGCTTGTCGGAGTTTGGTAACAACAGTCGCGTCTTGTGAGGGTATATAGTTGGCTGTTGCAGGAATACCAAAAGTAGTCCGCATCCCCTGGGTTTCGTAGGAATCTTTGATAGTCATGGGAACACCATGCAAAGGTCCCCATACTTCCCCACGACTCAAGGCTGCATCCGCTGCTTTTGCTTGAGCGATCGCACCTCCAACATCTAATGTGACAACTGCGTTAATCTCACCGTTATACTTTTCTATTTGTGCCAGATGAGCTTCTAATACCTCAACTGCCGAATATTCTCGGTTACGAATTAGTTGAGCAATTTCTCTGGCTTCTTTAAATACTAATTCTGTGTTTGTATTATTACCTGGTGGTTGAGTTGCGCTTTCTGTCATATTACTTGACTCCATGCTAGTCTAACAATTCCGGCAAGGTCTGTACATCCTTGACTTCTTTGGTTGTGAATAACAGACCAAAGAAAATTGATACAGTGACACTATGGAAAATTACTATACTCCATAGTGCTTGTTTCTGTTCTGGGGTGAAAGCGAATAAGTGGGGAAATCCCAGGTATAAAATCAATTGGGAAATGGCAGCTAAAAGAAAAAATCCAATTCCCCAAGTTGTTCTATTCCACAAACCAATAACTGCTACCGTATCCAGAATTGCGTAGACAATATCTCCTATTTGCCAACTAAGGGGTGCTTCAACCCAAGGCATTTCTCCAAATCCCAGTAAATTGGCATAATGAACGATGGCACCATAGAGGAAAAACAGCGCGAGGATGCGCAGGTAAATGTTTATCGAGGGTTTTTGAGTAGTTTCACAGATGATATGGTAATTCAAAACTAAACTCCTTCTTAGGCTATTACCAATTACCAATTACTGACCCACACAGATATGGTAACTGTTTAGACGAACATGATATTATTGGCGTTGGTATATTCTGCCGTCAATCATCAAAGCACCCTTCCAACCTGATAGTTGAAAAGCAGTATGAGGTGACATCCTCCCACGCTGAATCAAAGATTACAGCGTGGGCTTCCCAATATTGCTATTGGGCATTGCTACCCCTGGCCACTTATCTAGGCATATAGCCCCCGACAGCCCGACTTGATAGCCAATTTCTTTCCCCCAGAGTCCCTGGGTACTATGTTTTTCTATTCCTCGGTTACATATTTCTTGTGCGCTTGCAATATCTCTATTAACTGGCTGGGAAACTCCATAACCGCACTCATGGCAAACATGATATCTGTCTTTGAGTTCTTTTCTAACTTCAGTTCTGCAATTGGGACAGACTTGTGATGTACCTCTATGGTCAACTTCATCTACAAATACTCCCCTAGCTTTACCGACATATTTGAGTATTTGTCTAAACTGACCAAAGGCAGCATCTAAAGTATGTTTACCCAAAAAACCTTTAGCCATGATCCGGAAATCACAATCCTCTATAAAGATTGAATCTCCCATGCAGCAAAGCTTATGAGCTAACTTGAATTGATAATCTTTGCGTTGCCAAGCAATATGGTTGTGCATTGCTTCTACCTTCTTTCTTGCTTTCTCATAGTTGATAGAACGTTTCTGTTTTCTTGACAGACGTTTTTGCAGCACTTTCAGCCTACGGTAACTCTGTTTGAAAAACTTACTTGGTCGTTCTACAAAACCATCAGAAGTACAACAATAAGAAAGTAGCCCAACGTCAACACCGATTGGATGACCATGAAAAGATACTTCTGGTATCTGAATATCCGAATAAATGGTTACTACAGCAAACCATCCTTTAGCTTTTCTTACTATCCTCACCTGCCTAACCACAAAACCCTCTGGTATTGGTCGATGCAAGTTTATTGGGATTAGTCCTAATTTTGGTAACTTGATTTGCCACCCAGTTATAGGATTAGTTTTGAACTGAGGAAATAACAATGATTTCATCTGTCCAAACTTTTTGAACCGGGGAAAACCATAGCCTCTTTTCTGAAAAAAGTCCCAAGCATCATGCAACCTTCTAATGTTGGTTTGAAGTACTTGTGATGGAACCTGTTTGAGCCTGGGAAACTCTTTTTTAGCTTTGGGTAAATTATTTTGCTGTTGGTGATATCCAGGAAACGGATAATCAGCACTCATGATATATTCAGACTCTAAACTACATCTATCTATCTGGCATTTTCGAGACGCTATCCAATCTTTTAGCTCTCTAAGTGCATAGTTGTAAGACACACGACAAATTTCCAGCCACTGATTTAGTGACTCTTGCTGTTGTGCATCTGGATAAATTCGATAGGTGTAGTTTAGTATCATAACTTTATTCTACCACACTTTTTGTTTATGGTAAAATAATGTTGATTGCAAAGACATCGAGTCATTGCAATCAACTTGAGGGGTGCGTGTATCCCGCGACCAAATCATAGGTGTTCGCGTAGCGTGTCGCTTGCGACTTAGCCTTCCCGTAAGCGGAGCGCTGCCGAAGGCTAGGGTAGATTATGCTGGGGGACTTACAGCCCCTCAAACTCCCCTTTTAGTTAAATAACTCTTATTGACTTTTTGGGGAGTTACTCGTATTTTTACATATAAACGTGCAGAGTTCTGTCTTTCTTTGTTGCGACCTTTGTTGATCGTTGACATGGGATTCTTTATCCCTAAAGATGCAGGAATAGTTTCTGCTAAAGCAGGGGTAGAAGTAAGACTTATTGTGGTCAGAGTTAAAAGGGAAGCAAATAGAGGTTTCATTCAATACCTTCCTTGTAAATGAATAGAGTTCTTGCGTGAGGTCGGGAATAGGGAATAAAAAATAACCTCTTTAACTGTTATTTATTTGTTGGTCTTAGCGGTCATGGGTTATGCAGACCTATCAAAAAAATTGCCAATATACAACGTAGACTGTGGTGAGATTTGTAGGCACATATCTTGCACTAATAAAGTGGGAGACCGATGTTTAATGGACAGGTTCTGCTACCCGTCTACGTCTTTGCAACCACCTAGTGTTCTGTCCCATTAGTTTTGATGACTAGTTTTATAGTCATATTTATATGACTTTGACTATTAGACTGGGACTTATAGTCCCAGGTGGGTGTGATGGAAACCCCATCATATTTTATGGGACAAACCACTAGTAGTCTGTCAACTTTGAATTGACGGATTGGGACTAGACTTGGAAAAAATATCCCTCAAATAAACCTTGACGCTGTACTAGAGTGCCATCGCTATTGAACTCACGTTAAAATTAAATCAATCTTTCTTTTGTTATTGTCAAATATTAATTATGAGATGGGAAGAAGTTTGTGAACATAAAGATTTACAAGATTTACCCTTCAAAATCGAATTAAATAAATGGGGTCAAATTGTAATGAGTCCCGTAAAAATTAAACATTCTTTTTACCAAGGGAGAATCCAACGTTTATTAGAATCTTTATTGAATACAGGAGAAGTGATGCCAGAATGTGCCATAAACACATCAGATGGGGTTAAAGTTGCTGATGTTGTTTGGTGTTCAGAGAAACGATTTACTCAAATTGAAGATGAAGTATCAGCATCGATTGCACCAGAAATATGTATAGAAGTTAAATCTAGTGGTAACAGTTTAGAGTCAATGGAATTTAAACAAAAATTGTATTTAGAAGCTAAAGCTATAGAAGTATGGTTATGTAATGAACAAGGTGAAATGAAATTCTATAATCAACAAGGTGAATTAGAACAATCTTTATTAGTCCCTCAATTTCCTAAGCAAATTAAACGGTAAGGGTACCCGACATTCTACCTGTAATTCAAATCCCAGGCTGATAATCAAAACCCAATTAAGTACTAATTCTCCGACTTGAGTAAATTATTGGGGAATTAATTCTAGTAATCTCTCATCACCAGCAAAATATTTCCCCAATCTTATAAGGAATATACTGAAAACCCCGTGAATTTATTCTCCGGCTAAACAGTTAAACCTGTTTGAGGATATTTCGGAATATTTAGCCTAGTTCCGAAATAATCCCCGAATTTCCAATCCGGGGAGTGTCAACTTTTAATAACTGTCGCCATCCCATGACATGGGAAATGTCAGATTCTCAAATGAAGAGAAACCATCGTCGTAATTAAGAGTTTCTCTGTCCAAAACTTGAGAAACCTTATTATAAATTTCCTCTGCTTCCTGGGGAGAATCACCAATGCTGGTTAATCCTAATTTACCAAATTGAGATAAACAACCCATTAAATGAAATACTGTCCCTGTCTCGGTTCCTGTGTCAAAGTGTAACCTGTGATGGGCAATAATATCCATCAAATCATTGGGAAGTAATCCATGATAATGTTCTTTTTGCAAGTTATCGGTAGCAATATAATATTTAGGACGTCCCTGCTGACTGTAAAATAAACCCGTTTCCAGGTCATAGCGTCCATTAGTTAATAATTTTAATGTCATAAATGGATGGGTAGTCCCACCCTTACGCAGGTTAATTTCAATCGCTTGAATATCCCACTCGCCATTTTCTTTTTTAACAGTAATAAAGTCTACCCCATACCTCTCTAATGCACCTTTTTCTGCCAATTTTTTGCCAATTTTTATCCCTAATTCCTGCAACTGTAACCTATAGGATTCATCAGCGGGAAATCGACAACCAAGATAAATTTGACCGTCTGGACCCCCCAAAATTTGGTCATGGGTGGAGAGGATTTCCACGTCTCCCAGGGGTGTAATTCTTCCTTGAACGCTGGGCGATCGCTTAATTTCTCCTTCCACAAACGCCTCTACAATCGCTCCCAATTCCACAATCCGTCCAGAAAAATTCTCCCAAGTCTCCTGTGCTGCTTGAAAACTCATAGTTACAAAGCGATCGCTAATTGCTGCTATCCTTTGCTCGTGAGAACCCCCAGGAGGTGCTAAATCTGCAATCGGTCTTAAATCCAGCACCGCATTTCCTTCCCCAGAAACCCCTTCATTCAGTTTCACCACCATCCGTTTTAATGTTGGCTGACGTGACCACAAATCAGCCGCTGCTGCTGCCAAATCTTGGTGATTCCACACCCTTTCGCTACCATCGGGATGGGCTACTCCACTCTCTGCAAATATTTGCCTACTACCACTTTTTGTTCCCCATATCTGCAAATCTGGAGCAGCAGCATACAGAGGAACCCCTAATTTTACGGATAATTCTGCTTCTAAATCTGTGGAATTGTAACATATCATAAAAGATTTGTCTATTCTTAAAGCTTGGCGAATGCGATTTAGCAATCGGGGACGTTCTAAGATTTTTTGACTTAGGGGTTTAAGGGAGGAGTCGTAAGTAGAAAGAAGTAGCAAACGATTGCGAGCGTGAGAAAAAGGGATTCCTGGCAACAATTGTAGATAATAATCGATGATACTGGGATGTAGGGGTACAGAAGTAACGTAAATTAGTCTATTACGCGGATTCCACAGACGAATTAAGGCAAATAGCAAGCGTTCTTCGTAATGTTCGCAGCCTTCTATTTTTTTCAGTTCCCGTTGGTCAATGCTCAAGGAGGGTATAACTAGAATATCAACATCGCTGTAGGCAGATTCTTCAACACTTTGCCAGCGATCGCGTAAAGTTAACTGTAGTTCTCTAAATGTATCAACCTGTTTTAAGTCTGAAAAATTCAAGATTTGCATATTATTTTTCCTCCCTGGCTTTTTAAACCCATAGTTTTAATCTGGTATATACCAACCAACGCCAAAATGTCTATTACCTAATTTTTTTTATTGTGAACTTTTTTGTTTTCTGTTGTGTGTTGTAATTTATGGACAGCTACTTACTCCTAACTATGGCTGCTGAGTCCCCGTCCTTAAGGACGGGGTCTTTAAATTATCTATTACCTATTGCTAAATTCACAAATTTGTCTTGATTTTCTCAGCTATACTCACATTTTTTACTTTTGATTGCTGAGTTTTATTGCGCAATGTTGATATTGTTTGATTTTTTTGAAGATATCTGAGTCCCCGTTCTTAAGGACGGGGTCTTTAAATAAATGGTAATAGGTAATGGGTAATGGATAATAGAGTAATGGGTAATAGTTTCACCAATTAGCACCAACTAGCAACCATAAAATAAAAAAGCAAAGCACCATTATTCAAGTCCCTGGATTTATCCGTAGGGTCTTCAATTTTGAATTTTGTAGCGCTTTGCGCTTCCCATAGGGTATTTTGAATTTTGAATTGTTATGACATCCCCGACACCATTGTATGGCACCGAATTAGTAGACTGTGCGAGAGCAAATGCAAAACATGGAATTAAAACTGCTGCTTACCAATGTGGTTATGAAGAAGATATCAAAAACTTTGCCCAAGAATTACAAAAGGCTTGCGAACAAATGAATTTACAAGTGAAAGGGTAGAATTGATTACTGAGAAATGACATGATACTAGAATTAGGTGCTGGTGAAATTATTGCCCCAGATACCTCATCACAGCTTTAATATTGCCCGTGCTAAATTGAAGTAAATCAAAACACCAAGTACATCAACTGCCGTAGTAATAAATGGCGCTGACATCAATGCTGGATCTAACTTCAATAAACGAAACAAAAACGGTAATGCAGAACCGGAGACAGAAGCCAAAATAGAAATAGCTACCAGACTACTTCCAACAGCGATCGCCACTTCTAAATTACCTTGTAATAAGAAAGCCCAAACCGTAGCGATCGACCCTAATATTCCTCCTAATAAAGCCCCGGCTATTGCTTCTCGTCCAATTACCTGTAATGTGCCCAGGGAGCGAATTTCATCGGTATTCATTCCCCTAATTACCACTGTAGAAGATTGGGCACCAACATTTCCCCCAGTACCTGTTAATAAGGGGATAAATGCTGCCAGGGTGACTACTTTTTGTAAGATACCTTCTTCTGACTTAATGATTGTTCCCGTGACAGTATTTGTTACCAGTAATACTAATAGCCATACTACCCGTTTGCGAGCAACTTGGAACAAATTCATCTGGAAATAATTGTCACCCCCCGATTGTACACCACCACCCAAAGCATAGATATCTTCAGTTGTTTCCATCTCTAAGATGTCAATCACATCATCAACGGTGACAATACCTACCAATCTTTGCTCCCTATCCACCACAGGAACCGCTAAAAAGTCATATCTTTGAATTAATCTAGCAACTTCTTCTTGGTCAGTATCGGTGTAGACAAATACCACCTCACGGGTCATAATATCGCTCATTTTCACTTCTGGTTGAGAGGTGACTAAATCTCGTAGGGATACAATTCCAGTTAAGCGACGGGCGTTATCTGTAATATATAAGTAATAAATAATCTCACTGGCATTAGCTAAGCTACGAATTCTCTCTAAAGCCTGAGCTACAGTCAAATTCTCTTTGAGGGATATTAACTCTGGGGTCATAATTCGCCCAGCAGTATCAGCTTCATAACCCAAGAGTTGGTCTGTAGCTCGTCGTTCCGTGGGACTGAGTTGTTCTAACAAGCGATTGACAATTTTTGCCGGTAATTCATCAAACAACTTGGCTCGGTCATCTGGTGACATTCTATCCACAAGATCCAGCACTTCCTGACTGCGCAATTCCTCAATTAGTCTTTGCTGAATACTGGAATCGAGATACTCATAAACCTCAATCGCCTCCGCTTTGGAAAGCAAGCGAAATGCTAAAGCGTGCATTGTTTCCGGTAAACCCTCAATCGCTTCCGCAATATCTACAGGCTGTACGGGTACTAAAATTGCTTTTGCACCCTGTAAGTCTTCCGCTTCTAGCAGCATTTGCAATTGTTGTCGCACTAAATCCCGCAACTCCCGCCGGGAAAAATCTTGAAGGGTAGAGATTGAATTGTTTGTTTCAGTCACAGTCCACCTTATAACCGTTTGCAAACCATTGTTATCAATAGTCTAGGGGAAACAGAGAATTAGGCGCTCTCAAGGTTAACATTTAGTTTGATATTTTTCTTCACCGAATTTGAGATTTTGGATTTAAGACGTGTTACTAGACTGAAAATCTAATATGCTTTCCTAGATGTGGAGTTCATTTACCCTTGCTGTTCCTATGACTTATTCTCACCAGGCAGAAGTTATCTTGTTAGATATTGAAGGTACTACTACCCCAGTAGACTACGTATTTGGGGTCTTATTTCCTTTTGCTCGCGATCGCGTCAGGGATTTTCTGGCGACTCACGCACAGGATGTACAGGTACAGCAAGATTTGCAATGGTTGAGGCAAGAATATGAAAATGATATCGCTCAGGGTTTATCAGTTCCAGATTGGCAGGGAACAGAAGCAAGGGGGGCTGTACCTTACATCCATCACCTGATTGCTATTGACCGTAAATCGACTGGTTTAAAATCATTGCAAGGTAAAATTTGGAATCAGGGATATAAAGACGGGAGTTTGCGATCGCAGGTATTTCCAGATGTGAAACCAGCCTTTGCACGTTGGACAGAAGCTGGGAAACAATTGTACATCTTTTCATCCGGAAGTGTACAGGCGCAACAACTTCTATTTCGTTACAGCGAAGCGGGAGATTTAACAGAATTTATCAGTGGTTATTTTGACACCCAAACTGGTGCGAAACGGGAAGCACAAAGCTATATCAAGATTGCTGACGCCATTGGGACTACACCAGAAAAAATTTTATTTATTTCTGACGTTACCGCCGAGTTGAAAGCTGCACAACAAGCAGGAATGCAAACCCTCTTTTCCATGCGTGAGGGAAATCATTCCTTTGATGCCGAAGGATTTCCGGCAATTGAAAGTTTTGATCATGTCTGATTCTGAACTCTTGTTGGGTTAGCAAAGCTTTTCTAGTCTATTGGAAAATATTGATGCAAACAGCATCAGAAAAATATTTTTTTCGCACCAAAGTAAGTCTGGTGCTATATTTGAGGAATAACTATAGCGCTAGAGTTTTTTTGATGAGTAGCATGAGTAAAACTGTTGGTACAACTGAAGCTGCTTCTTTACTGGATATTTGCTGTCAAAGAGTCAGACAACTCTTAGCTGCTGGACGAGTTGAAGGGGCAAAAAAAGAAGGTCGGACTTGGAAAATTCCTTTGTTCAACGGAATGCCTAAAATAATCCCTGGCTCTAGAGGTCCTAAGGGAACTTGGAGAAAAAAAGTTCAAGCTGCTCTTACTTATATCCATGTGATTCGTCAAAGAGTTGTTGGAAACCAAGCAAATAAGGAAAAAAATGAAGGAGTAATTGTAGTTAAAAGAGGAAGCAGAAAACCCGAATATTGCCATGAAGTAGAAATAAATGGTCATTGTCGATTAGTTTATCGACCCGATCATCCTTTAAGTAGCGGTGCCAGATTGTGGATTGAAGTGAAACCCCATGTTCATCTCAAAACTAAGGTTTTTGCGATTGCATAATTGCCGGATAAATTGAGATTTTGAACCAAAGTTAACTGCTAACAAAGGCTCTCACGAAGTGTAGCTTAGTTTCACATTTTCTTCCTGTCTCGCACTCTCACAAATGATTTAGGACTCAGATATTACTGCTTTCTATTCGGCGGTAAAGTAAACACAATCGGTTTGAATACTCAGTTATCTGAAAAGCTTGGTGGAGGTAATGGATGCTTCTGCCGATGTACTAACCGGTTTTTTACTCTCTCTATAGCTTGTGTTCGGCTAAACTCCTAACAGTAAATCAATTTGTACTTCTGATACATCTTTATAACGCCAGCAATCACGCCTTCTGAGCATAATTGAAATTATCTTTGCTAATCTGCCACAACCAAAATTAGAGATTAATGACTCAGCTATTTGACGTGGGACTCCATCATTGATCATCTGATAAGTTTTTTCTCTAGATGCATTTAGGGGAATTGGGTCGCTACCTGTTAAAAGTGTAAGTAGTACAAGACCAAGCTGATAAATGTCAGATTGATAAGTTGAGTAACCAAAATTCAGTAGTTCTGGAGGAATTGCATTTTTAAATCCAATAAAGGTTCTTGCCAACTCTTCTGGTGGTGCAGTTTGCTTAGAAATTCCAAAGTCAGCAATTTTGAAACGACCATCAGAAAACCAGAGAATATTGCGCAAAGTTAAATCTCGATGAATTAGTTGAAGGTCATGAATGTGTTTTAAAGCTAAACATAGTTGAATTCCAATTGAGCAAATAAGTGTTGGGTCACAAGGTCCATTCAATTTCAGAAAATTATCTAGGCTTCCCTCTGCCTTCTCCATGATGATTACAAGGCTGCCATCATCACAAACAAATTGATCGTAACAATCAACAATATGTGGGTGATCGAGGCACTGAAGAAGGATATTTTGCTCGTTGAGCCAATTGAGAAAATCTCTAGCTGGATCAGAACTTGGCTTGATTATCTTAATTGCTATTGGAACTCGAGCATCTGTAACCCCGTTCCAAACTGAGCCAAAACCTCCTTCTCCCAATTTGTTAAGTGCGTAGTATGTAATTTGTCGAGCAGGATTAGTTAACAAAAATGTGTAACATAAGCTTGAATTCATGGGTATATATTTTCATGTATAGTACAAAAATATTATATATAATTTTTCTCACAGAACTATTCCATACAGGGTAATTATTCAGAATTGTTTTGCATAATTTAAATTCTGGATAATACCCTTCATCTTTTCCCACACTTTTATCCTAAGCAGTTCTGTGGTCCTCAAAATAAATCCTGCCAACTTTCCCACATTTTTGACTGTGCGATCGCATCTTCATGTTGTTCGTAAACCTGTCGCAGCAATTTCTCCAACTGCGCTTCACTTAACACCGACAACATAATGTGGAAAACATCTACTAAACTGGCTGCACTTTCTCCCAAGGTAGAACTGAGTCCCCAAACATCCTGCACCCATTCATCAGCCCCATCCCCCGTAAATATTACGTCCTCCAACAACTTCTTTGCTTGTTCCTGAGAAATTGCCATAATTTAATCAACCTTTATAAAATGCCAATCCTTAACTCTTAACGCCAGTTCGCAGTAAGCTGTTTACTTATGTATGGCGTTTGTAGCAGTGTACTATGGCAACGATTAACGATAACTACCTCAAGCTCAAAGCTGGTTACCTTTTTCCCGAAATTGCTCGTCGAGTTAATGCTTTTGCACAAGGTAATCCCGATGCGAAAATTATTAAACTGGGAATTGGGGATGTCACCGAACCATTACCGGAAGCTTGCCGCATAGCGATGATTAAAGCTACCGAAGAAATGGGCGATCGCTCAACTTTCAAAGGTTATGGTCCGGAACAAGGTTATCCTTGGTTAAGGGAAAAAATTGCTGCTCACGATTTCCAAGCACGGGGATGTGATATTGATGCTTCGGAAATCTTTATCTCTGATGGTTCTAAGTGCGATACGGGTAACATTCTCGACATTTTTGGCAAAAATAACACCATTGCCGTTACCGATCCCGTTTATCCTGTGTATGTAGACACCAACGTTATGGCAGGACATACAGGAGAAGCTAACGATAAAGGGGAATTTGAAGGCTTAGTATATTTACCAATTACTGCTGAAAATAATTTTACTGCGGCAATTCCGGCACAGAAGGTTGATTTAATTTACCTGTGTTTCCCTAATAATCCCACAGGAGCTACTGCGACTAAAGAATATCTGAAATCCTGGGTAGATTACGCTAAAGATAATGGCTCGATAATTTTCTTTGATGCAGCTTACGAGGCATTTATTACCGATTCTAGCCTTCCCCATTCTATTTATGAAATTGAAGGTGCTAGAGATTGCGCGATTGAGTTTCGTTCCTTCTCTAAAAATGCTGGATTTACGGGAACCCGTTGCGCGTTAACAGTTGTCCCCAAAAACCTGACAGCCAAAGCCAGTGATGGTTCTGATGTAGAATTGTGGAAATTGTGGAATCGTCGCCAGTCTACCAAATTTAACGGCGTTTCCTACATTGTCCAACGGGGTGCCCAAGCGGTTTACTCTGAGTCAGGACAAGCACAAACTAAAGCCTTAGTCAGTTTCTACCTGGAAAACGCTAAAATTATCCGGGAAAAACTCACAGCAGCAGGATTGCAGGTGTATGGAGGTGTAAATGCACCTTATGTTTGGGTGAAGACACCCAATGGTTTATCAAGTTGGGATTTCTTTGATAAATTGCTGCAAACCTGTAATGTGGTGGGAACACCCGGTTCTGGTTTTGGTGCTGCGGGTGAAGGTTACTTCCGCATTTCCGCGTTTAACAGTCGGGAAAATGTGGAAGAAGCTATGAAGCGGATTACTGAGAAATTTAAAGTCTAAGAGGATCTTAAGAAACCGGGTTTCTTCTCGACTGAATATGAAAATTTTGGGTGTTCTATTCAGAGAAACCCGGTTTCTCGGACTAGTTTTTAATAGTATCTTTACAGGGAGGGATGGCATAATCCACGCGAAAATATGATATTTTTGATGCATTGATATGGCAAGAACAATTAAGACAGTCAGGGTTCTCTAGTTAGAAGCAAACCCCACCCCTAGAAGGGGGGGGCTTGCGCTCTAACTTCACCTGACCAGACTATCCGTTTAGAGCAAGAGTTAAAGTTCCTACCTTGGGATGCTTGCTAGTTCCAAGCTCTAGAACCAAGCGATTAAACAGGCTTACGGAGAATAAACCAGTGTCGCTTGGATAGTACCCCTTCGGGGTTGGGCAGTTGCTCTACTTGGGGAGACCCCAAGACCGCACTGCCTCACCGACTCTAAACAAAGTCGTTCGCGAAGCGTGTCCCTTTGGGACTCAGCAAACATTACTCTATTGAGTTGCAGAAATGCAAAATTACGTATTTGTTTTAGATACCAACAAACAACCTCTCAATCCCATTACCCCAAGAAGAGCTAGAGAATTGTTGACTAAACAAAAAGCTGCTGTATTCAGGATGTATCCGTTTACGTTGATACTTAAACACGCTGTTCCTCAGCCCCAACTAAAGCTGTTAACCGTCAAGCTAGACCCTGGCTCCAAGGTTACTGGGATTGCCGTTTTAGATGGAGAAAATGTTATATGGTCTGCTGAATTAGAACACCGAGGTTGGCAAATAAAAAACGCATTAGAGGCAAGACGCTCACTCCGTCGTAGCCGTCGTAACCATAAAACTCGGTATCGCCAACCACGATTCAATAATCGTAAACGCAAAGAAGGATGGTTAGCACCATCTTTGATGCACCGTGTTTTGACGACTGAAACTTGGATTAAACGGCTTTGTCGTTATGCCCCAATAACTCAAATAACTATGGAACTAGTCAAGTTCGATACCCAAAAGATGCAAAACCCAGAAATTGATGGTGTCGAGTATCAACAGGGCGAACTTGCTGGCTATGAGGTGCGGGAATACCTACTCGAAAAATGGGGACGCAAGTGTGCTTATTGCGATAAAGAAGGTGTCCCACTGCAAATAGAACATATTTATCCACGCGCCAAAGGTGGTAGCAATCGAGTTAGCAACCTAACTTTGTCATGCGAACGATGCAATCTCAAAAAGGGAACCAAATCTGTAGACGAGTTCCTTAAAAAAGATGCATCTAGGTTGGAAAAAATAAAGCGTCAAGCTAAACAGCCATTAAAAGATGCAGCCGCAGTCAATACAACCCGTTGGGCATTATTCCGTACCTTGGAAAATATCTTGCTTACAAAAACGGGAACTGGTGGACAAACTAAATACAACCGAACCAGACTTGAACTGCCAAAAGAACATTGGATTGATGCAGCTTGTGTTGGCGAAGTTAAAAAATTAAACCTACTAACCCAACAACCTCTACGCATCAAAACAACTGGTTGGGGAACTCGCCAGATGTGCGGCACTGATAAATACGGTTTTCCGATTCGTCACAGAGGACGAAAACAAGTTCATTTTGGTTTTAGAACTGGTGACATCGTTAAAGCTATTGTCACATCTGGGAAAAAGGTTGGCGAGTACGTTGGTCGTGTGTTGTGTCGTCAAACTGGCAGTTTTGATATTGCTACTAAAATGGGTCGTGTTGCTGGCATTAGTTACAGATTTTGTACACCAATTCATAAAAAGGATGGTTACTCGTATGTATTTTAAGATGTTTAGACTCAGAATAAATTCTGATGTGGCTTCCTCCCCATGTTTAGAAAACAGGGGCTTCCGCCACGAGGAGGTTCGGTGAATCATTTATTTTTTTTACGAAAATATAAATTTGTAAGTATAGCTATCAGTCTGATGTTGATAGCAATAGGAATAACGGGATGTGAGGGTGGAGAAACAACTACTCAAGGAACCCTGGGAAAAATTAAGGAGCGTGACAAAATTGTGATTGGAGTGAAAACAGATTACGCTCCTTTTGGTTTTATAGATAAAAATGGTAATAATGCTGGGTTAGAAATTGATGTTGCTAACTACGTAACTAAGGAGCTACTTGGTTCTGAGGGTAAAGTGGAATTTGTACCAGTGGTAGCTGCAAACAGAATTGAATTTCTCAAACAAGGGAAAGTAGATTTAGTGATTGCTACCATGACTGATACTCCAGAACGTCGAAAAGTAATTGATTTCTCTGAAAATTACTATTCTTCTGGTACTGGACTTTTAATCCGCAAAAATAGTGGTATTAAAAGTTGGGATGATTTAAAAGGGAAAAAAGTCTGCGGAATTCAAGGTTCTTTTTACAATAAAGAACTCACAGAAAGAGGGATGCAAATGGTAAATTTTCCCGGTACTGCGGAAGCTTATAAAGCGCTACAAGAAGGACGCTGTGTGGGATTTGCCTATGATGATTCTGCTTTGGTAGGTAAATTGTTAGAACCTAATTGGTCAAAAGATTGGCATCAACCTTTACCTGCTATTTTGCCACAACCTTGGGGAATGGGTATACGTAAAGGGGATACAAAATTTTTGGAGGATGTTAATCAAGCCATCTTGAAAATGGAGGCAGAAGGATTTATTGTTGCAGCTGAAAAGAAGTGGAAAATTCCGCCGACAGATTATGCTAAACAGCGAATGGAACAAGCTAAAAAAGCCAAATAAATCAGTAACTGTTTGGAAATGATTTTGTTAAATCTCAACTTTTCTTGGCTGAGCGATTCCACCTATCAAGAATGGTTAAAAGAAGGGATACTCAACACGATTTTACTATCTGTTGAGTGTATTTTCTTTTCTTTAGTTATTGGTGTTGTGGGAGTTTGGTTGCAAGGTTTACGTTGGAAGTGGGTACATCAGCTTTTGCAAGGCTATATTCAAATTTTCCGCAATACTCCACCTTTGGTGCAATTATTCTTTTTATTTTTTGTATTAGCAGCAGTTTTACCCAAGGTTTACGATCCAACTACAGGGGGAGAAAGACCGATTTTAAGTTCTTTTGGTAGTGCGATTATTGCTCTTTCTTTATTTGCTGGTGCTTTCAATATTGAAATATTTCGTTCTGGGATTGAAGCTGTACCAAAAACAATGGTAGAAGCATCGGAAAGTTTAGGTTTTTCCCGCAGTCAATGTTTTTTGTTGGTAATTATGCCTTTAGCTTTCCGCATTTGTTTACCAGCATTAAATAACAATTTAGTCAATTTAGTTAAAACTACAACTCTCGCTTCTGCAATTGCAACTCCTGAATTACTTTACTACGCTGGACAAATATATGCTGATAATTTTGCCACTTTAGAGGTAATGTTATTTATCTGGTTAGTATACATTATTTTAGTAGGAATCTTAATTGGCATCATGAATTGGATAGAATTAAAGCTGCGTATACCAGGTTATGGAAATTAAACAAATAAGCAGCAAGTTTAGCTGGCAAACATTTATAGTTATAGCCATAGTTACTCTTTTAGTGATTATTAGTTTTAACTATCTTCGAGGTAATTTTTTAACAGCTAAAGAGTGGGAAACTATTATCCGTCGCTTTCCCTATATTTTGATTGGTAACCAACAAGGGTTGACTATTAAAGGGGGTTTTGCTCTCAATATTATTATTAGTATTACCTGTATGGTAATTAGTACAATCCTGGGTATTTTTTTGGGTTTAGGACAAATTGCACCGCAGTCAATTGTCCGGTGGTTGTCGTGGTTTCTCACGCAATTTTTTCGCAATTCACCTTGGTTGGTTATTCTCTATGTAATGCTGTATTTGTTGCCCTTTGAACTTAATCTTGGTGTAATTCGTTTGGAGTTTTCTAGCATAGCGAAGTCAATTATTGGTTTATCTTTAGTAGTTGCTGCGAATATTTCCGAAATTGTTCGGGGTGCAATTCAATCCATACCTTCGGGACAATGGGAAGCAGCAAAAGCTATGGGTTATACAGGGATTCAAACATTAAGATTAGTAATTTTTCCCCAAGCTTTACGACGAATGATTCCCCCTTGGATGAATTGGTATGCAATTTTAACAATGGGTACAACCCTGACAAATTTAGTGGGTGTTCCAGAGGGATTAACTACAGTGCGTCAAGTATTAGAATTAGAGGGAGAAAGGTTAGCAATTCCTCTTTATACTATCTTGATGCTGTTATTTTTCCTTTATTGTTATCCCATTGCTTGGTGGACGAGAAAATTAGAACGGCGTTTTATTAATTAAGACTAATTGAGGTTAATGCAGTGACAGAACCATTAGTTTCTCTGCAAAATGTACATAAATCCTTTGGCAAGTTAGAAGTATTAAAGGGAATTTCCTTTGATGTTAATCAAGGTGATGTTATCTGTATTATTGGTTCCTCTGGTTCAGGAAAATCAACCATTCTACGCTGCATTAATGGGTTAATTGATATTGATTCTGGTTCTATCCGAGTGGGAGATTTCCTTGTCCATCAATTGAAGTCAGACAAAGATAAGATTCGTTTGCGACGGATGGTGTCGATGGTGTTTCAACAATATAATTTATTTCCCCATCGCACGGCTTTAGATAATGTGATGATGGCACCAATTCACGTTTTAAAGCAAGATAAAAAAGAAGTTGAAGCATATGCTTATCAATTATTAAAAAAAGTCCGTCTCCAAGGGAAAGAAAAGAACTATCCCGCAGAACTTTCCGGGGGACAACAGCAAAGGGTGGCGATCGCTCGTTCCTTAGCTATGAAACCCCAGGTAATGCTATTTGATGAAGTTACCGCAGCACTCGATCCGGAGACGGTGAAAGAGGTGCTGCTAACCATCCGCGAGTTATCGGAAGAGGGAATGACTTGCTTGCTTGTCACCCATGAAATGGGATTTGCACGGGAAGTTGCTGACCAAATATACTTTATGGATGGAGGTGTGATTCTAGAAAGTGGTCAACCAGAGGAATTCTTTACCAATCCTCGACATGAAAGAACCAAAGAGTTTCTGAGTCAAATTCTTTAGCTAAAATAGAATTATTCAATAACAACAAGTGTTGATTTCAAGTATGAAGTTAAAAAAACTCTTACTCTCTGCGTCTACCCTACGGGAAGCCACGATTTGTCTAATCCCGGGTGAACGAAAAAATGTCTGGGAGAACCAAAATACTTATTACTTATTACTTATTACTTATTACTTATTACTTATTACTTATTCACTCTGGAGGTAATTGAGATGACAATTACACTCAACCATACCATAGTACCCGCACATGACAAGGAAGCATCTGCACGCTTTTTTGCCGATATTTTTGGTTTAAAAGTTGAGCAACCTATTGGTCATTTTGCTGCAATTCGTGTGAATGACAAACTTACATTAGACTTTGCAGATCGGGAAAAATTTGAATCCCATCACTATGCATTCCATGTGAGTGATGAGGAATTTGATAGGATTTTTGCACGGATAAAAGCAGCAGGAATTGAGTATAGTAGTGACCCCATGCACCATAATCAAGGAGAGATTAACCATCGAAATGGAGGACGGGGTTTTTACTTTTACGATCCCAATGGACATAACCTAGAATTGCTAACCCGTGGTTAGATATTTGCTATCAAATTAAAGCATCATTTTTTCACTAAAATATATGCTTTAGTATAGTCGGGAATTTGTCTTGCTTTTCGCCAAAATTCTTTTTTATTGGGAAAAACACCAGCTAGAAAATCAAGTTGATAAAGATTGGGTAAAAATGCTCCTCCTGTGTCTGCAAGCACTCCTAAACGCAACTGTTTACGTCCTCCTTTATAATGCTCAATTGCTATCACTTTCCCTAAGCCAATATTCAAGACATCCCCAGCAAAAGTTACTCCTGGTTTGATGGAAATTTTGGCATCTATTTTATATCCATAACCTTTGATAGCATCCACCTCTCTAAAATACCAGTAGCGCTTTTGTGATTTTCTTGCTAATCCTCTGACATAAGCTATGCCATTGTTTCTATCTACGTTGAAATATGCCTGAGAACCATCAGTAAAATTAACCAAAATTGTTCCTTCCATTAATGCTTCTTCCAAACCATCTCTGGTTAAATAAGCAAGGGGTTCAACTTTTCCAAATTCTTTCCCACCAGGTTCGTAAATCCCCGACAATACATCTTGTTTAGTGTACTGGGTGTAGAATTTATCGTCATTTTCAATATCTGTTTTTAAACTATAGAGAGGAATATTATATTTAGCGGTTTTCTTGCGGGAACCAGGATGAGAAAAAACTGCATATTTGGTAATTCTGAGACTTTTCTGCTTAGTTCTTTGAGGATTATAAGCAGACCATTTAATAACTTTAAAATGGTTATTGATAAATTTGGGGTCTTGTAAACGAGTGGGACGTTTATTAGCAATATCCTCCCTTAAGACTGCAATCATAAAATCTAAAGTCTTGAGGACATCTTCTACAGTTACATCCTGACTAGCAAGCACCCCAGTACGGGAGATATCTGGATCTACGTCAGCATAATTTTGGAAATATTTTTTTGTATTTACAAGAACTGTTAATAAGTCTGATTGATTAAAGTCTACTTTGACTGTTGGTAATTTACCTGTAGTGAAAACCTGATTCCCATTAACAGTAAATTTCTGATTTTTGAACTCATCAATAACTTGATATGATTTGGAATTTGATTTTTGTGACTCTGGTGTTTGTTGAGTAATTAAATTATTTTTTTTCTCTTTGTTTTCGGTTATAAACGTAGACTTTTGCTGAGAAAAAGGTAAAACTTCCTGTTGAATTAAAGATAATTTTTGTGTTGTGGAATTTTGCGTTTCGACTTTCTTATCTTTCAAATGAGCATATAGATAATTACCACCTGCACCAATAAATAGGAGAGTAGCAAAACTGATAATTTTTCGGATTTGTTGACTATTCATAATTTCACCAATCAATTGTTAGAGATGACTCTAATGAGACTTGTTTAATATCTGAATGATATTCAGTTGATAATGTTCCGTTTTTTCAGTTGTAATTAAAACTCATCCAAGTCGAAAACTGAAGTTTTTCCAGTTCTTGCGTACTTAGCGTGCTAAATTTGTTGAAAAATAAATTTGAAACCCTTATATAGCTTTTGTTACAGTCATTATTGGCTACAATTAAGTATCCAGGCTGAAATTGAAACTATAAACACCTGTAAGCCTTGATTTTAAAGGAAAGTTATCGACCGTAATTAAAAAATTGGCACGCTAAGAACGAAAGAACCAGAAACCCAGTTTTGAGTCCAGGTGCATTCCGGTGTGTTATAACACTTCATCCTTAATCCCTCTTCTTGTCAAAGAGAAGGAAGCAGAAAGCAGAGTGAGATTTTATCTTATATTTAACCATGTTAAGCCAATTAATCATCTGGAAATTGCCAGCAAGATATTTTTTCTACCTCTTTACTACCGCACCGATTACATACTATATCACTTAAAGAATCTACCCATTCATAACCACAACTACGACAATGACAGAAAATATTATTGCGGTTAGCCATTTGAATTCCTTGATGCCATTCTCGCAGTTGGGAAGAGTTTTGAAAGGGGAAAGAATCTGACATTTTCTATCACCTAATCACGAATAATTTCTGTGAGCGTAGTCACAAAATCTGGATAGGAAATCGCAGCAGCTTCTGCACGCTGAATGGTAGTTTTCCCAGTTGCAACTAAAGCCGCGATCGCTAAACTCATGGCAATTCGATGGTCAGTATAACTATCTACATCTACACCAACTAAAGGTGTTCCCCCCGTAATTTCCATCCCATCGGCTAATTCTGTGACTTTTGCTCCCATTTTCGTCAATTCATGAGCCATTACCGCAAGGCGATCACTTTCTTTAACCCGCAATTCCGCAGCATCTTTTATCACTGTCTTTCCCTCGGCAAATACTGCTGCTACTGCCAAAATCGGAATCTCATCAATCAGTCTGGGAATGATATCACCAGCAATGGTACAACTTTGCAAACGCGAAGTTCGCACCCGTAAATCCGCTACTGGTTCCCCAGCAACCTCCCGCTCATTTTCCCGTTGCACATCTGCACCCATCATCTCCAAAGCTTCTAAAACCCCCGTGCGGGTAGGATTTACACCCACATTTTCAATCACCAACTCCGAATCTGGTACAATTGCCCCAGCCACCAACCAGAAAGCAGCAGAACTAATATCCCCAGGGACAACTACCTTTTGTCCATACAATTGATTACCCCCAATTAAAGTCACACTATTGGTGTCAGAATCTACCTCCAATTGTGCCCCAAAAGCCCGTAACATGCGTTCGCTATGATCTCGAGACAGTGCTGGTTCGGTAACCGTAGTTCTTCCTTGAGTCATCAAACCCGCCAACAAGATGCAAGACTTGACTTGTGCCGAAGCTATGGGAGAATTATAATGTATAGGTTTGAGAGCCTGTCCTTGGACTGCTAATGGTGCAAGGGAAGCTGCTTTACGTCCCCAAATTGACCCTCCCATTTGTTGCAAAGGTTTAACCACCCTTGACATGGGACGCGATCGCAAGGAACTATCGCCAGTAACTGTAAAAAAGCGTCCTGGATGGGAAGCCAAAAGCCCTAACATTAGTCGTAAAGTAGTACCGGAGTTACCAGCATTTAAGACATCAGTCGGTTCTTGTAAATTCCCCAAACCAATACCTTTGACTCGTACTAACTCCGTATTCAACTGTGAAATTTCTGCTCCCATGGCTTGGAAACAGCTAGCACTGCTGCGGGGATCTTCTCCCAACAGCAATCCTTGAATCTGGGTTTCTCCCTCAGCAATTGCACCTAACATCAGCGCTCGATGAGAGATAGATTTATCACCAGGAACTCGGATGCGACCTTGTAAACATACTCCGGAAGGGGGTCGTTTGATAACTAAATTTTGCGAAGTGTTTTCTTTAGTTTCTAGAGTAATAACAGAAGGAGACATGTAGGATAAACTGGCGTATGACTGGTGGAAAACTATAAGAATGGCAAGAGTCTAACTTCTTGACTTTCTCGCTAGTATCCTATCGCTTTTCCTGACCCAAATTACGCTCCTACAATTAATTTTGTTTATCATTAGGTTCTAACCTATCGCTCCCATGCTCACACATCACCGTAAGTCTGTCTCCCTTTCGCTGATTTCCGTTGACCTACCAATTTGGTCTATTGTGGAAACTGCTGCAACATTATATCAAAAAGACCGTGATCGCTTTCACTTAGTTTTAACAGCACCACCCGTAAAAGATTACCAGCATCAAGTTAAACGCGATCGCAATCTAGCTCTGGCAAGTAGCAATCCTTACCCCACAACTAGTCCTAGAGTTCTCTGGATTGAGATTTCTCCTTACCGGGTAATCATGACTATGCAAGGTAACGTCCAGTTAAGTTACCGTCATTTTTGGGAACAGGGTGTTTATGGTATTAGCCGTTATTGGTTACCTAGTGAGTCATTGCAATTAAACCAACCCATTCGTCTACGTAATTTTACTCGTAGTCTAGAGTTAACCGGACATCCCTTACCAGAACATTTACGAGTGGAATACGAATTATGGACGGGAAAACTACAACTTGGACGTTACATCCTCAATTTAGATATTAAGCATTAATTGGGGAATTGGTAATGGGTAATCGGTAATCGGTAATCGGTAATCGGTAATCGGGGGTGAAGGAAAAAATGTGTCGGAGAACCAAAATACTTATTACTTATTACTTATTACTTATTACTTATTACTTATTACTTATTACTTATTACTTATTACTTATTACTTATTATTGGGTAATGGGTAATAGGTAATGGGGAAAAACACACTATTAACTCCTAACTCTTAACTCGTGACTCCCAACTCCTTTTCTCCTAACTCCTTTTCTCCTAACTCCTTTTCTCCTAACTCCTAAATTCTAAATTCTAAATTCTAAATTCTAACTCCTTTCCTCCTAACTCCTTTTCTCCTAACTCCTTTCCTCCTAACTGCTAAATTCTAAATTCTAAATTCTAAATTCTAACTCCTTTCCTCCTAACTGCTAAATTCTAAATTCTAACTCCTAACTGCTAACTCCTTTCCTCCTAACTCCTAAATTCTAACTGCTAACTCCTAAATTCTAACTCCTAACTCCTAACTTCTAACTCCTTTCCTCCTAACTGCTAACTCCTAACTGCTAACTCCTAAATTCTAACTCCTAACTGCTAAATTCTAAATTCTAACTCCTTTCCTCCTAACTCCTCAGTCCTAAATTCTAAATTCTAAATTCTAAATTCTAAATTCTAACTTCTAACTTCTCCTAACCAAAATAGCTGGGTTCGTTTCCCCGTTTCCACTTAATATTGCAACCAACACTGGGTTTTTGCTCTTCTGTGACTGGTTTATCTGTTAATACTGCGTCAATAGCAGCGCGTAAATCTGCACCAGTTAGGGGTTTACCATTGCTGGGACGACTATCATCTAACTGTCCCCGATAAACAAGTAGGCGATCGCTATCAAATAAAAAGAAATCTGGTGTACAAGCTGCGGTATAAGCTTTTGCAGTCTCCTGGGTTTCATCGTAGCACAAAGGAAACTTAAACCCTAATTCCTCTACCATTGCCTTTAAAGATTCTGGTGCATCATCGGGGTAATTTTGAGCATCATTAGCGCTAATCGCAACAATCCCCAAATCACTTTGTAAATAATCTTTGCCGATTTGAGCTAATTCTTGTTGTACGTGCTTCACAAAAGGACAATGACGACAAATAAACATGACTAACAATGCTTTTTTGTCATTAAAATCAGCCAGAGAAATATTCTGACCAGATACTACTTCTGGTAGATGAAAATTAGGTGCTTTTGTACCTAAGGGTAACATTGTAGAAGGTGTTAAAGACATATTTAACCCGTATTTTTACTTAAAGATGGCTCAATCAATTTTGCAATATAAATGTAATGTTAACAATTGTAATTTATTTTCAATAATTTTATAGATTATACTGATAAAGTTTTGCCCTGTTTTTATGATATAGATTTACACTAATTGCACAGTTATGACAGCAATCACATCTCAATTCCAGTATAATCCTCTGTACAAACCCAACCAGCTGCTTTATGGACAGGGACAAACAGCAGTAATTACGGGATGGACTGTGAAGAATTCTGTGCAAAAGCACCTTCAGCCTCAAGAATATGCCGTAATTGGGCAATTGTATTCACCCACTAGGGGGATAAACTTACTTATACGGAATTTGTTGTATAATCCTCACGTCCGGTATTTAGTGGTGATGAATGCCACTAAGGAAGACAAAAATTCGGGTGCGGGTGTATGTTTATTAGACTTTTTTCGCAACGGCTTTGAAAAAGGTTTTAGCGATACTGGAAGGGATTGTTGGGTAATTCGTTCATCTTATCCAGGATATATAGATATCGAAGTTGAAGCCAGTGCTTTAGAAAATTTACGACAGTCTGTAGAATTAAAAGAAGCAAAATCAATCGTTGAAACTTGTAATCTGGTAAAGTCTTTTGCAACAAGAACAGCCATTGAACCATGGGGTTTACCGTTAGAATATCCCATGTTTACTAAAGAACCAACTGTTTTACCAGGAACCCGATACGGACATAGAATAGAAGGTAAAACCATTGCCGAAACATGGGTCAAAATAATTCATAGGATTAAAACAACAGGAACAATTAGACCTACTGGTTACGATGGGAAATGGCAGGAATTAATCGATTTAATGGCAGTTGTGACTGATGAACCACCTAGTTTTTACTTTCCAGAACCAAATTATTTACCTGTAGATCGAGAGTTTATTCAAGAATATATTTCGCAAATTTTGGATGATGCCCCCTACAGAGAAGGTTTAAAATATACTTACGGTCAACGCTTACGTTCTTGGTTTGAAAAACGTGACCAAATTGAACAAGTAATTAACAAACTTATAGGGGAAATTGACGCTGCAAGTGCAGTCATGAACTTATGGGATGTTAAGGATCACGATAAGGGGGGTAGTCCTTGTTTAAATCATATTTGGCTGCGAGTTGTAGATCAAGAAATATCACTAACTGCTACCCTTAGAAGTAATGATATGTTTGCAGCATGGCCCGCAAATGCAATGGGTTTAAGAGCGTTGCAACAACATATTAGAGATGAAATTGCTAAACGTTCTGAGTACAATTTAAAGATGGGACCGCTAATAACTATAAGTCAGTCAGCCCATATATATGATGATACTTGGGACAGTGCAGATAGATTAATTTCTAATCAATATAAGGACATTTATAACCAGCGAAACTTTGATGATCCCTCTGGTAATTTTCTGATTGAAGTAGATGGAAAAGAAATACTCGTTACTCAAACAACTCCTGGTAGTGGGGAGGTAGTAAAACAGTATCGAGGAAAAAATCCATTAGTTATATTGAGGGAGATTTGTGCGAGTTCTCCAGCCATTCAACCTGAACATTCTGGATACTTGGGAATAGAATTACAAAAAGCGAGTAATTGTATTAAAAATAATCAGTCTTATATTCAAGATAGGTAAATATATATCTTGTACCTTCTCAAGGGTTGGTAGGGACGGGGTTACCCCGTCCCTACAATTGAACATGTTACAAACATTTTTTGATTTGCTATTATTATTTTAGTCAAGTATTTATGAATACAATTGAATCTGTCTATCCAGCCTTTAACAGAGTCAACTTAACTTTATAAAGATACCTGAATGCTACATAGACAATCAGTTTGTGAAACAGGGAGATAATTTGATGTCGGTCTTGAGTGATCGGGATATTATTAGGGAACTTGGTAAAGGTATACTTTTCCATCCTCTTAAACCAGGTAGTATCAAAGCTTGTGATTTGAGTTTAACTGCTAGCGAGTATGCATATTCTATTGGACAGGGAAAACGTTTGGATGTTGAAATAGAGCAAAATAATAATCAACCAGGTGAAGAACAGAAATTTTTCTATATACCGCCAAGAGATACTGCTTTAATATGGACTGATGAATCGGTCTGGCTTCGTAGTGATATGTGTGGTTTAATTAATTCGAGAGTTGCACTAGTTTCTAAAGGAATTGGACATCTTGGAACAAGGGTTAATCCTTGTTGGTGTGGTGTTATGTGTATAGCTTTTCATAATGTTTCAGATAAAGAAGTAAGAATTAATGTTAGAAATACAAAGGAAGCAATTGCTTATTTGATGATTCAAAAGCTAGGTTATAAAACTTACCAAAAAAGTAATAAAGATAGTAATGCAAGACTTGATATTATTGATGGTTTACCTAATACGAATGAAATATATGGTTATTTTACTAATAGAGAAAACAAATGGATGACAGATGATACAACTTTATTAAAAGAACTGATGTTAAATTCAGATGAATATAAGAAACTGAAACCAGGAATTTTTGATAGATTGAACAATTTTATTAAAACAGATACATCTGGAAGATGGATATCACTGGTTATAGCAATAGGGGGAATATTATCAGCAATTGTTGCGGTATTAACTTATATAAACAGATATCTTGCACCTTCTCAAGGGTAGGGTGGGCAATGCCCACCTTACGAATATTATTGTTATATAAACCGAATCCTTAATATGTATAAAGTATATGTATCTGGTGCGTTAACTGATGTTGATAACCCAGAAAAAACCAAAGCACTTTATGAAAAAATTGGCATACTTTGCAAATCAATAGGTTTTCAAGCTTATGTCCCTCACCTACACACCGACCCGGTGAATAATCCTAATATTACTCCCCGTGAAGTTTTTGAAAAAGATAAACATCAAGTTAGTGTATCAGACTTAGTTATTGCTTATCTTGGTTCTCTATCTTTTGGGGTTGGAATGGAATTGGCTTATGCAGAAACAAACAACATTCCTATCATTCTCTTATACGAAACAGGTAAGCGGATATCAAGATTTCCTCGCGGTATTCCCACTGTAATTGCTGAGGTTGAGTTTAATGACTACGAAGATGCTTTAAACAAACTCAAAGATGTTTTAGAAAATTGGCACTTGTATAAAGATATGTATCTCTATAAAGATTTATAAATAGACGTGCTAACTTTTTCAACAAAATGTTTCTCAATATAATGTTTCTCAACAAAACTTTTAGAAAAAAATATCAAGATTGTGGTAAGTATATTTTCATAGTTTTAATGCAACAGAAACACTAAGTAAAGGAATAAAGGATAAAATTCCATTCCTTTGACTTTTTGTAGTATGGGGAGTTAAAAATGCCACTAATAAAAAAATGTGTTGCTGAGTTTATAGGAACCTTTTGGTTAGTTTTAGGGGGTTGTGGTAGTGCTGTGCTAGCAGCGGTCTTTACCACCGAAATTACCAACGAAGGTAGCAAAGCTGTATTTTCCCTGGGACTTGGATTTCTTGGTGTATCGCTTGCCTTTGGACTCACCGTCCTGACCATGGCGTATGCGATCGGTCATATTTCAGGCTGTCACCTAAACCCTGCTGTTTCCTTTGGTTTATGGGCAGGTAAACGTTTTTCGGGTTCTGAATTACTACCCTACATCATTTCTCAGGTTCTGGGAGCAATTGTAGCTGGTGGGATTATCTACCTGATTGCTAGTGGTAAAGCAGGGTTTGAACTCACCGGATCTAACCCCCTGGCTACCAATGGTTATGGAGCGCATTCACCTGGAGGCTATAACCTATTAGCCTGCTTAATCACTGAGGTGGTAATGACATTTATGTTCTTAATGGTGATTTTAGGAGCTACTGATCGCCGCGCACCCCAGGGATTTGCTCCCATTGCCATTGGTCTGTGCTTAACCTTAATTCACCTAATCAGCATTCCTGTAACCAACACCTCTGTAAATCCCGCTCGTAGTACAGGTGTTGCTCTATTTGCAGGTGTAGAACTAATTGGTCAGTTGTGGTTATTCTGGGTAGCTCCCATTGTTGGTGCAATCCTCGCAGGTTGGTTCTACAACAGCTTCTTTGCAGAGTCTCGCTCAGAACGGATGGCAAATAGAGAACCACAAAGCGTATAAAGCGTATCTTAATTATTAAATAGCTATCCAGATATTCAGAGTGCTTGAGGGTGGGTAATAAGATACCCACCCTAATTTTTTGTTTTGATTTAATTTATGTTTATAGAACTTCGAGCAAAACCCACCCTTTCTAAGTGTAGCGTATGCACTTTTAACCGACATTCCGCACCCTCAACTGTCACAATCGGTTTTTACTGTTTTTTAGGATAAGAACGAGTCAAAAAGTCGCTTTCGACCAGAACTCATGTTTGCTCGTGCGGATATACCGCGAATCGAGATGTTGCGGCTAGTATCAATATCCTTAGAAGAGGATTAAGTACCGTAGGACATACGGGAACTTACGCTTGGGAAGAGATTCCCTCTTGGGCTGTTGGTGCAAGCCTGCTGTCTAACGGAGACTCGCTGAACCAAGAATCCCACGGCTTCTAGCCGTGTGGAGTGTCACTCTTGCATTCCCGCATATAACAGACGTGCAAATAACCTCGCACCGTCATCGACTTTAAGCTCACCATAGGAGGGAGGCTGACGAAGACCCACCACTCGTAGATCCGAAAGTAACTCTGGATGAAATTGACAGGTGAAAGAACGACGGACTTCTTTGCTTTCAAAGTCTTTGTAATTAATACAAGTGGCAGAACATTCGGTTACTACTTCACCATTTTCAGCAGTAGAGCATAAAATTTCTATGGCATCAGGAAGCTTAATCAGCCAGGACAAAGGGCTGTTGGCTACTATATGCCGATAGGGAATGAGAGCATCATGAATTAAGCGATAAGCCCAATTAGCAAATAAAATCGCTTCTTCGTTCACCTCATCGGAGTGAAACATAGCAATATTCAGTTCCCGCTCGTATTCAATTGAAGTATCAATCACTCCTTCATGTTCGTCAGCCGTGACTTCATGAGCTAAAATCAACGGTTCGGGAATCCCGGAATTTTCATGATCAGGGGATTGATAATGTTGTAATTGGCGATCGCCTAGTTCTTTTGCTTCGTTTTCAGCAACGGCAAATTCTGGATGCTCCCAGTTATCTGCGACAATGCGTCCATTTTTCTTCTTAACGGTTAGGGAACTACCCACTGCTTGAATTTTTTCACAAGTTCTTTTGAGGATTCTTAATGCTTTTCCGTTGGGATCGCTTGTCAGAGCATCCAATCCTAAAACTGCTTCAACAGCCTGTCGAATTAAACTGATATGGGCTTGAGCTGCAAGTTGATGTCCAAGACAAATAAACAGCGCTGGTGCACTGGTGGGAGTACGAGCCAACAGAATTTGCTCAGTGAGTTTAACCATTTCCCTGTGAGAACAATTAGAACCTGCGAAGGAGTCAGGATTGCGCACAGAAGGATCTCCACCTTCCATGACAATCGCCAAACCCGAACTAATTACAGGAATAAGCTGATCTAAATTGAACAGTCCTGAAGACCACAAGGGAAACAGAATAGAGTCACAATCGGCAATTTTCTGAACTAGGTAAGCCACATTGATAGAAGCACGAACATCTTCTCCATGGGGGTTATGACCCACATGTTCCCAAGGTTCAATAATGGTGATCGCATTGCGGAATAATTGGGGATTGCTCATCAGGTACTCGAAGGTTTCCTGAGAATCAATGACTTTTTCCAAAGGCTTACCTATTCCCCAATTAAATAGAGAATTATCAGCAAGTAAACTTTTATTGTTGAGGGGAGATGGGGAATGTCTGTCTGCCAAAAATCTACCAAGGAGGATATGGATAGATTCAAACTCAGAACCTCCTTGACTCAAATAACCTGGCTTCAGTCTCCAGTTGGTATTATTGTGTTCTGGGAATTGGGATGTTTCGGATGTGGACATAATGCAGACTTGGTAATTTTGATCCCAAGCTAAGGGGGAGAAAAATGTCCTAACAATAATGACAGCTGCTATAAGATAAGTCAATGATGCGGAGTGATAAATGACTCCAAACCACTACGCGTCTGACGACAAATGACAAATGACAAATTATGCACAGTTCTTCACCCACCAGCGAATCCCAACAAAGACCAACATGGGACGAGTATTTTTTGATGCTAGCCAAACTTGCAGCTACTCGTTCCACCTGTTTAGCGTTTCCTGTGGGTGCGGTGATTGTGAAAAATAAACAGGTTGTAGCAACAGGTTATAATGGTTCCCCTTCCGGTTCTGCTCATTGTACAACTCAGGGATACTGCTATCCTGGTTTGAGTAGCTGTGATGCTAGTAAAACTTTACCATCAAGAGCAGTACACGCCGAAGCTAATGCGATCGCCCAGGCAGCAAAACATGGTATATCTACAGATGGTGCTAGTATTTACGTTACACTGGAACCTTGTTTGTCTTGCTTGAAATTAATTATTTCTGCTGGGATTGGGGAAGTTTACTATGAAACCACTTTTAATACAGGTGAGGGAGCATTAGTAAGAGACTCTTTTATTGAAGAAGGTTTAGTAACTCTCAAGCAGATTAATTTATCCCCAGAAATAGCTCAAAAAGCGGCTGACTTTCTTGTTCATCCCATATCTCTTCCTAGCTAATATCTTGCACTACAGTAACAACACCCTATAAGAGTGTCGCTACAAGAACCAAGTCCACCTACGTGGACTACGGGAAAATAAGGCTTACAGCCTTTTGCTATATTTTGTCAGGTTTACCGATTATTGCTTAAAACTCTTAAATCTTTGAGGATGCTCAGGAACTATTGGATTAGGAAATATTGCCTCTCTATCTGAGCGCATTGCCATCAACAATATGACACAAAATCGTCCTCCAAGGAGGAGGAACCTCAAACCCTATCTATTTGGTAAATGTTAGATTTCCTATTGGTTTGGGCAAAACAGAGTTTAGAAAGCAATTAATTTGACATTATATTATCAGGAGTGATTTCTCGTGAGATTGGTAATTCTAGGTGGTTCGGGAGCAGGGAAAAGTACTCAAGCGCAAAGACTTTGTACACACTTTGATATTCCTTTAATTTCCACAAGTGAGCTTTTAAGGCAAGCAATAGCAAACCAGACCGATCTAGGTCACCAAGCACAGCCATACCTAGGGAAAGGAGAATTAGTCCCAGACGAAACGATGATTCAATTCATCGAGACTTATTTAAAACAGACGGATTTTACTAATTGGGTGTTAGAAGGCTATCCCCGCACCGCTTTTCAAGCTGAGGAATTAGATTTTTTATTAGAAAAACTAGAACAAAACTTAGACTGGGCAATATATTTACAAGTACCAGAAGCAGTTATGGTCAACCGTTCCTTGGGACGTTCTCTTCCAGATGACCATCCAGAAGTTGTGCAGCGTCGGGTAGAATTATTTTACGATCGCACCATTCCCATTCTAGAATACTATGACCGTAGCCGTCGCCTATTGACTATCAACGGCGACCAATCACCAATCCAGGTACAGCAAACCATTGTAGATTTGCTTCCCGTTGCTTAACTGATAACTGATAACTGAATATTAGCCGTTTATTAGCCCTGGCATGATAACCTTTTGGCTGTATTCTAGATTAGCATTTTGAGGCAATCCCCATGGCTTGGCAGCGTCCAGACGGTCGGAAACCCGATCAACTTCGTCCTCTTACCTTTGAGCAAGGATTCACCCGTTTTGCTCCTGGTTCGGTGCTTACTAAATGTGGTGACACTCAAGTACTGTGTACAGTTAGCATTACAGAAGGAGTCCCCAAGTTTCTTGTAGGTAGTGGCAAAGGGTGGCTCACTGCTGAGTATCGAATGTTGCCTGGGGCTACTCAACAAAGACAAGCACGGGAATTGTTGAGATTATCAGGAAGAACTCAAGAAATTCAGCGTTTAATTGGACGTAGCTTAAGAGCAGCGCTAGATTTTGAAGCACTGGGAGAGCGGACACTGACTGTAGATGCAGACGTATTGCAAGCCGATGCGGGTACGAGAACCGCTGCCATTACAGGGGGATTTGTGGCATTAGCCGACGCGATCGCTCACCTATTAAAAGAGGGAATTTTAGAGCGATCGCCCCTCAAAGAACAGATAGCAGCGGTTTCCGTAGGCTTATTAGAAGAAGAAGCATTTTTGGATTTAAACTACCTCGAAGATGTTGCTGCTACAGTAGATTTTAATGTGGTGATGAATCAAGACTTAGGAATTATTGAAATTCAAGGAACAGCTGAAGAAGGAAGTTTTACCCGTACCCAGTTAAATCAACTGCTGGATTATGCAGAAAAAGGCATTCAGCAACTATTAATAGCTCAACGAGAAGCCATTGCTGAATGGAATCAGATTTTTATGAAAAGTTAGAAATTTGTAGGGGCGCAAAGCTTGCGCCCAAGAGACCCGGAGTCTGTAGGGGCGCAAAGCTTGTGCCCACAAGGCGCGGAATTAGGAGGCACGAAGTTAGGAATTATTAGTTACCAATTTTGATTTTTTTTGGGTTTTTTAATTATTAATTTTTAATGATTTTGGCAGGCGCAAAATTAGGAATTATTAGTTACCAATTTTGATTTTTTTTGGGTTTTTTAATTATTAATTTTTAATGATTTTGGCAGGCGCAAAATTAGGAATTATTAGTTACCAATTTTGATTTTTTAATTGTTTTGGCAGTTAGGAGTTACTAATTTTGAATTTTGAATTGTTTTGGGAAGGAATTAGGAGTTATTAATCTTTCCCCTCTTCCCCATCCTGATTGACTGACAAATCTTTTTGATGTAGCTTGGGTTACTCTGCGAGAAGCCGCTCCGCGTCTACATGCTTCAACCCAACAACCGCAACCGATTGCGTTGGGTGTCGTCCCTCCACCCAACCTACAAAATTTCAACACTTCCAAGACTTTTATCAGTCAACCAGCTTCCCCATCTCCCCTCTCTTCCCCCTCTCCCCCCTCTTCCCCATCTCCCTCCTCTTCCCCCTCTTCCCCATCTCCCTCCTCTTCCCCATCTCCCTCCACTCCCCAAGTTACGCAAAAATACTGAGAGAGTGATTTGTCCATATCAGTAACGATATGGATGATTTTTATGAAGATTTGGGGATATTTTAGAAACTAGGTCTATATTCCTTGAAAAATCATCATGAGGTTAAAAATTTCAAAAGTTGAGGAGGGGGATTGTCAAAATTTAGTTAAGGTAATGCTGGAGTCACCAATGTCATGAGCAAGCAATGAACAAAAAGGTTGAAGTCCTACCGGATTTAGCAGCGCTGATTGCGCGATCGCAAGAGTTAATCCTCTCCAAGATAGAACCTGCCATTCAACAACGGGGGCAATTTACCATTGCTCTATCTGGAGGCAGCACCCCTAAACCATTGTATGAAGCGATCGCTCAACAAAAACTGCCTTGGGATAAAATTCATGTATTTTGGGGTGATGAGCGTTACGTTCCACCGGATCATGCAGATAGCAATCAATTAATGGCGCGTCGTGCTTGGTTAGATCGGGTTGATATACCAGCGGCTAACATTCATGCGATGCCCACCTCTGATGGCGATGCTGCCGTATCTGCTGCCAAGTATGAGCAGCATTTACGAGAATTTTTCCATTGTTCTGCCAGCGAATTTCCGGCTTTAGATGTAATTTTACTGGGGATGGGGGACGATGCCCATACAGCATCTTTATTTCCGCACACAGAAGCCTTAAAAGTCCGTGATCGGCTAATTACGGTGGGAAATAAAGATGGAAATCCTCGCATCACCTTCACATACCCATTTATCAACGCCGCTCGCTGCGTTATGTTTGTGGTAGGAGGCGCAAACAAAAGACCTGCTTTGGCTCAAGTCTTTGCACCTGTTGCGGATAACTCCACATATCCATCCCGCTTTATACAACCCCAAGGAGAACTTTGGTGGCTGCTAGATGCAGCAGCGGGCTTGGAATTAAAACTTTAATTGGCAGCTCAGTAGTAATTGCTAAAATCGTAACGCGAGAGTTGCTCCTGGTACTTGCCAGTATTATTTCTACGATCATCTTGAACAAAGGCTGAACTCCATGATCGTCTGTCCTAACTGTAATCATCCGAATCCCGATGGCGCTGTCCAATGTGAAGCGTGCTACACTCCTTTACCTGCAACCACTAATTGTCCTAGTTGTGGGGCAACTGTACAAGCAGATGCCGCTTTTTGTGGTCAATGTGGCTTTAATTTGCGGGCTACAGCTCAAACAACAGCAGCAGCAACTGTTGCTCCAGATGTCCCTATGGAAGTACCACCTTTAACGGAGCCAGATCCACTGGTACAGGCACAACCCTTAGTTGTGAATCCACCAGTTAGCTCCAATCCTCCGGAGTCTCAACCAGCACCACCAACAGCGGTAGCAGCTCCTCAACCAGCACCACCAACAGTGGTAGCAACTCCTCAACCAACACCAGCACCGGAAGCAGTGGCTCCTCCACCACCACAACCAGCACCGGAACCTGTTGCAGAAGCGGCTCCTCCACCACCACAACCAGCACCAGCACCGGAAGCGGTGGCTCCTCCCCCACCAGCACCAGCACCAGCACCAGCACCGGAAGCGGTGGCTCCTCCCCCACCACAACCAGCACCAGCACCGGAAGCGGTAGCTCCTCCACCAGAACCAGCACCGGAACCTGTTGCAGAAGTGGCTCCCCCCCCACCAGAACCAGCACCGGAACCTGTTGCAGAAGTGACTCCTCCTCCACCAGAACCAGCACCAGCACCGGAACCTGTTGCAGAAGTGACTCCTCCACCACCAGAACCAGCACCAGCACCGGAACCTGTTGCAGAAGTGACTCCTCCACCACCAGAACCAGAACCAGCACCGGAACCTGTTGCAGAAGTGGCTCCTCCACCACCAGAACCAGGACCGGAAACAGCACCGGAACCTGTTGTAGTACCTAGTCCGTCTGTGGAACCAGAAGCAGCACCAGCCACGGTAGCGAAAACCCAATTACAGCAGATTACGGCGCGACTAGTTCATATCCAAACCGATAGAGCCATTGAATTACCACAAAATTTATCAGTAATTCATATGGGTAAGCCCAATGACCGTATTCCTCCTGATGTGGATGTTTCCGGATTTCCTCATTCTGAAGTTGTTTCCCGGATTCATGCAGATATTCGACAAGAAGGAGGTGCTTATTATATTGAAGATGTAGGAAGTTCTAATGGCACCTACATCAACAATTTGCCATTGTTACCAGGAAACAGACATAAACTGCGACCGGGCGATCGCATTAGTCTCGGTAAAGGAGACTTGGTGACATTTCTGTTTCAACATTCTTAGTCGGTTCTAGATTATTTTCAAACGTTGCCGTTCTCGTGATTACACTACTTCTCCTCCACCCAATGCAATGCCTACCGTCTCAAAGTTGGACTTTTGAGGACGAACCGATCATCCGTATCGGACGAGCAACGGATAACCATGTAATTCTTTATAGTGCCGTGGTTTCCCGTTATCACGTAGAAGTTCGACGAACAGATGATGGTTGGATAATTGTCAGTTTAGGTACCAATGGAACTTATGTGGATGGGGAGCAAATTCAGCAAGTTTCAGCGGTTGATGGAGTCATCTTTCGTCTTGCTCGCTCTGGTCCACAAATTCAAATCCGCTTGGGAAAGCCGACATTAGAGGAAGGTAGTCAAATTTTATCCCAGGATGGTGTATCTACCATAAAGAATAGGTAATTGTGATTACAACAAATAATTCACAATATCCTAGAGAAAACCTAGAAGAAGGTGCATCTAAGCTTGCATATGCAAACAAAATTGAAGATTTCCTAGTTTCTCCTGGGGTTTTTAACCCCAGGTATCACAAACATTCTACACAAATATAGTCAAACATTATTAAATATTGTCAAATAAAGTGCTTTTCACGCTTATGGAATACAGTCAGAATCTCAGCCGAGCTAAAGCCACCCCTCTCCTTAATAAGGAGAGGGGAAGGGGTGAGGTAAAATTTGTGTACCATCCTACGGTAAGCCACTGCGGGTCTACACTCAACCCAAAACCGCTATATATCAATAAATTTGATCATATTCAAATTTACGGGTAATCACTGAAATGATGAAATATTTTAGTAAATCATAGAACTATTTATTCCCAACCCTCTCCCATTTGCAGGGGGTAGAGATTGATAATTATTCAAACAAAATTGATATATATAAATTATTTGAGAAAGCAATCAATGAGCAAACCAGGAAAAGATTTTGAATTTTTGTTCGATAATGAAGCACCACCTGTAATTGAACGTATGGGAATTACCTGGTTAATGGTAGCAGCAATTGTTACCATTTTATTGTGGCAAGTTCCAGCAGGTGATTATATTCTTTATCCCTTTACGATTCTGGCAACTTGGTTTCATGAAATGGGACATGGTTTAGCTGCACTGATATTGGGAGGTAATTTTCAGCAATTAAAGATTTTCGCCAATGGTTCGGGACAAGCGTTTTATAGTGGTTCATTATTTTTAGGTCCCATTGGTCGTGCAATAGTTGCAGCAGCTGGACCCATGGGACCTCCAATTGCTGGTGCTGCTTTGATTGTGGCTTCTCGCAGTTTCAAAGCCACTTCCCTAATTTTGAAAATTTTAGGTGGTTTCTTGCTACTTTCAACCCTGATTTGGGTGCGATCGCCATTTGGGATGGTAGCAATCCCCATAATCGGTTTAATTATTCTTGGTATATCTTTAAAGACTCCCAAATGGATGCAGGAGTTTACCATTCAATTTCTAGGTGTGCAAGCTTGTGTGAGTACTTACCACCAACTAAATTATTTATTTAGCTATTCTGCTGGTTCTCTTGGCTTATCTGATACCGCTCAAATGCAAAAGCAGCTATTCCTACCTTATTGGTTTTGGGGTGGGTTAATGGCGATTGCATCCCTGGTTATTCTCGTCCAAAGTCTCCGCATCGCTTATCGTTCTAATTAACCTTTGGCAAAGGCTTGATTGATGTCTTCGATTGAGTAAGGATTACCTCATCAAGCACATGAAACATTTGTGCTACTATAAAACTATAGCGCTATAGTTATTTTTAGCATAAACCCCTCCAAACACCAAAATTTGCAGGGGTTTATTTTGTTTAACTAATTTTGGGGTTTTAATTCCCCGTTACTGTAGCTACGATATAAGGGAATAGTGCTACCGTTGCATCTATTGCGCAAAGCATCACCCCGGTTGAGGGTTTTCCTTTGGCGATCGCGCTTTTCCATGACTAAAGTTGTAAAGTAATTGCGATTAAAATTACATTCACTAACGGTCAAAGATACGGAAGAATCCTGGTTGGTAAACATAGGTGTCTGCTTGGGACCAGAAGTGGAATAAATAAACCCACCTGCTACTTCTGTTTTCCCATCTGATTTAGTGTCAACAACAATCCCACCTCGTTCAGTTTTCAAACCAAGTATCCATAATGTCCCCCCATTGTTGGTGATTTTAGTGGTGGGATTTTCAACATTTAATTGTCTTGCCCAAACCTTTTGTTGATTAAAAGTCCACGGTCCACTGGCAACATCTTCGATATATAGTTCTCCACTTCCTGTATTGGAATAGTTGGCAACACCCATGCTACTCAAAACCAAAGTTCTGTTTGATGCATGGATAATTCCTCCACCATTGCCATCGAGACGTTCCATAATCACCAGTGGTGAACTACCATCGGTGAATTTAAACATCCCTGAACCTCTAATTCTGGCTTCTAATCCAATAATTCTTTTGACATTACCTCGGATATAAATTGTTCGGTCAATATTATAAGTACCATTGGGAAAATATACTGTTGTTTTTCCCGAATCAATTGCAGCTTGAATTGCCGCACTATCATCTTTTCTATCATCAGGAATTGCACCAAATTTTGTCGGACTAACCCATTTATCCAAGGCATCCCATGGAACTATTGGTGTATCCTTAATTGGTAAATTTAAAGATTTTGCTGGTGTGGAAAATAAATTTTGAATGGGGTGGGAAACAAACTCTGTAATCTTTGCAGCAGTAGCATTTTTCCTTGTACCATTACGATTTTTAATTGCCATTTGATAACCGTAAGTCTTAATATTACGAGCAAATAGCGTTGATTTATTAGTAATTGCTGCTTGATTGCTTGCCTTGTCAGTACCAACTAAATTAGCATCCAGCAATGTTACTAAACCCGCAGCATTATAAACTGCTGGCACGGTATTAATACTTGTTAAATTCCGGATACTAATGACTTGACCACCATTATATAAACCGTATTGCCGTTGATTTTGCAAAATGATATTTTCAAAGGTCTGACTATTAACTTTATTCCCTGTGTAAATACCTCGTTCAAAACCGATGACTTGCAGATTTTTGATTAAACACGGACCGACTTCATCCGTATATCTTAAATCCAAACCTACCAAACCCTGACCATCACCAGATTTGATAGTGACATTACGTATTGACCCTTGGTTATTAGCGATATATTGAATACCGATAGCACCCCTATTCCCCTTACCAGTATCTACGGTCAAATTACGAATAGCATTGCGAAAACGTTGAGCAGGACGGGTACCAGTCCAAATTACGGATTTAGGTCTAGCTGGGTTAGTAAAGTCTGTTGCTTTGTCCTTTAACTTGACAATAGTCTTGGATCTATTTTGACCCTGCAAAATCGTTCGTTTATGTTTCCAGCCACCATTACTACTATCAGGCCATTGTAATTGTTTGGATACCAAATAAGTACCATTAGGCAAGTATATTATTTTATTGCCATTCGGATAATCACTTAATGCTGCCTGGATTGCTGCTGTATCGTCTGTAACTCCGTCTCCTTTAGCGTTGTAAGGAGCTGCTTTGACGTTGATTATGCCACCATCTTCCGGAAAAACAATGTTGTCATTGTCTTTTTGCTTATCTTTGGCGACAGCTAAAGCATTTGCTATTAAAGGATTATCTGTCTGCTGCGGCACCGATATCGACTGTTGAGGATTGCTAGTTATACCTAAACAAGCACTGAAGCTGACACCAGCAATGATTGTAAGTATGTAAGCTATTTTCATTGTCAGTTTATACTAAGGATATTGATATATATGAGGAAGTGAGATTGTGTTATCTTGAAAATGTTTTTAACTACACTAAGGGATGATTTCCTTAGTTCCGGATTGGAATGTCATAGTCTTGTAGATATCTACACGTCTATTCTGATTGCTTGTGTTGCTAATTATGTCAACAATATATGCAAGTCTGAACTTGATATAGTTTATGGATTACAGTCCAAACACTATCCACATACTTTTATCAATTCAATCAAATCAGCCGATTACAGCAAGCTTTGTGGGAAGTTTACAAAAATACAATATTCCACTGGATTTTGATATTTACTATCGATTATAACTGTAAGGAAATTAATACAAACATGTTTATACAAAGTTAAAAAATAGATATATATAGATATCTTCTGATTTTACATTTGACTCAAAATATCTCAAATAAAAACGAATAAAGGAATTAGCGAATATAATCTTATGTGGAAATACATATCAAAATTTATATACATTTTTCCATCGAATCCCGTCATTTTGATTCCTTGGTTTTTAACGTTTATTTCAGTCTCATTTCTAGAAGTTTTTGGCATTGGCTTGATTGGTCCTTTTATTCAATTGGCTAACAACCCTGATATTGTATCGAACAATGCTTATTTGCTATTTTTATATAACCAACTAGGTTTTACTGAAGTCAATAACTTTATTGTGGTACTGGGAGTATCAATTATAATTTTATTTTCTGTAAAATCGATAATAGCTTGGTACTCACAATCGAAAATATTTAAATTTAGTTACATCCAAAAAGAAAAACTAATTGCCAGATTAATGCATGGTTATATAGAAGCCCCATACACACTTTATTTGACTAAAAATAGTGCCCAAGTCATCCAAAATGTAATCAACCAAACTAGGATATTTTCTGATTCTGTTTTAAGTACTTTACTGACTACATCATCTAACTCCATTAATATCATCATTATTTCCATATTTCTTTGTGTAGTCAGTCCTGTAGCTGTGGGAGCTTTATTACTAATAGCAATACCCTTGTTTCTACTATTTAACTCCTTTAAGGGTAAAATGCATATTTGGGGTAAGGAACTCCATGATTCTAGCCAAGAAATCATTAGAAGTATTAATCATGGTTTAGGAGGATTTAAGGAAACAAGAATTCTTGGTTGTGGAGAATATTTTGAAGCAGAGGCTATTCAACAAGCAAGAAGATTTGCAAATGCGTCCATTGGATTTTATTCCTTTAAACTTTCTCCTCGCTTTATGGTTGAGACGATTTTAGTCGTTTTTTTGGTGGGTTTTGTATCTATTTTCTTACTTTTAAACCAAGACATTCAAAAACTTACCTCAACCTTAAGCATTTTATCATTTGCTTCAATCCGGCTAATACCTGCATTTACAAATTTCACCAATGGATTAGGTGTACTACGGAATTCTAGCTATGCATTAAATCAACTATATTCCGACCTCAAGGAACTGGAAACAATAGATTTAGATCGGCAAGATCAGCATAATTCCCAAGAGGATAAAAAAATTAGTTTTACTCAAGAAATTGTTTTAGATCAAGTAACATATCGATATCCTAGTGCATCAGATAATTCACTCACAGGTCTATCACTAAATATTCCCAAGGATAAATCCATAGCCTTAATTGGTAAATCAGGTGCGGGTAAAACAACTTTGGTCGATGTCATTTTAGGTCTATTAACACCCCAAGCAGGAGATATCACAGTTGATGGTGTTTCCATATACAATAATCTCCGTTCCTGGCAAAATATGATTGGCTATATTCCTCAGTCTATTTTTTTGATAGATGACACCATTGAGAGAAATATTGCTTTTGGGATTCCCGATCATCTAATTAACCCAGAAAAATTGAATAAAGCAATACAAACTGCGCAATTAGCAGAGGTGGTTGCAAACTTACCTCATGGGGTTAAAACTAGGGTTGGTGAACGGGGGGTTATGCTTTCTGGTGGACAACGTCAACGTGTCGGAATTGCCAGAGCGTTGTACCATGAAAGAGAAATCTTAGTGTTAGATGAAGCAACTTCTGCATTAGATAATGAAACAGAACATTTAGTCACTGAAGCAATTAAATCTTTGAGTGGTACTAAAACAATGATTATTATTGCTCATCGACTAAGTACTGTGGAACATTGCGACTGCATTTACATGTTAGAAAAAGGTCAAATTGTCAAATCTGGTAACTATCAAGAAGTAGTTTTGGGAAATGAATAATCACAATCTAGGGAAGAGGGAATAGGAAATAGGGAACAGGGAATAGGGAATAGGGAACAGGGAAGAGGGAATGTTTATAGAAACCGGGTTTCTATAGGTGGAGAACCGAGAATTTGAGTATGTATGCCAAAATAAACCCGGTTTCTAGACCCTCACCAGAGTTTTATATTTATTTTATCAATACCCTCTCCAGAAGACTTTTCTGTTACCAATTTCGATAGTAAACACTCACAAATTCTTGTCACTAAATATCTGAACATCAATTTTGTTCACTAAATTCAAAAATGTAAAAACCCTCAATGCTTTATTGTTCCCTTTTCCCTGCTTACTGTTCCCTAACCTCAACAGTTAATGTTAGTTTTTTCCGACTACTGATTAATTGACATCAACTTGATGATACCAATATAAAACATATAAAACATGCAACCAAAAATTAGATTAAATGGTATAGATTTACTTAGATGTATAGCTATACTTGCCGTTATTATCCTTCATGCTGATGAAGGTATTTCCACCCATCCCCAATTATGGACAAAAATTCTAGAATTCTCTGGCTTTGCTGTTCCTTTTTTCTTAGCCACATCTTTTTATTTGACATTTAATAAAATCTACAAAACTCAAGGACAGTATTCTCTTGCACAGAGACTAAAACGTCTTTTGATTCCATATTTGTTTTGGACTGGAGTCTATGTAGGGTACAAACTATTTAAATATGTGCTGCAAAATGAAATTGGTAATATTAGTAAATTATTTCAAGATCCAGTCGCACTGATTTTCTTTGGAAGTGCAGCATTCCAACTTTACTTTTTACCACTTTTGGCTTCAGGAACTATTATTGTTAAACCCATATCATCATTGGTAAAAAAGCAAATAAATATCAAATATTTAGCTTTATTATCAATTTTAAGTTTAGGATTGTATCAAACACTTATACTGTCCGGCAATTCATTTGAAATCCGTTCAAGTATTGCTTTCCAAGATTTACTTAATAATCCCTATTTTTTCCAATTTCAAGACAATCAAATCCTGAGAATATTTCTTGTGGCAATCGCTATGATAGTCCGATGTCTTCCATACATTTTCATAGCAATGTTTTTGAGTCATCCTCAAATTCAAAAAAAAATACTTCAGAAACAAAGTATACTGTTGACAACTTTATTAACAATTATGTTTCTGACAGTCAATACCTTTGGCAGTTCTTTACTTCCTCAAGCTATCCATGAACTAAGTAGAGGTTATCTTGCTTTATTGTTAGGTATTCAAGCCTCTAATTATCTTAAACCAAATAAACTTATTAATAACTTGAGTATATGTTCTTTTGGAATATATCTCATACATCTACTATTTGTAGAAACTTTCCAGATTCTCGAATCAAGAATATATCCTGGTGGTATGTTCCGTGTATCTACCCCCAATCTATTAATCTTTGCCTTACTAACCTTAGCATTCAGTTGGATTGCTACAGATATCCTCATGGGTAAAAAATCTCTGGCAAGGCTCATGTTTGGAATGTAAATTAAATAGGTCGGTACAAATAATGTCATTTATCATTGGTAAAAATTTCACTCTTTATTTACGTTTGGTAACATGGTTCTGTTTATTTCCACCTACTGACTTAGAGCTTATTTATAAAGACCTTAAGATCCAAGAAACCCGGTTTCTCTGGGTGAAGTATCAAATATTATCGTATCTTAGTCTCCAAGAAACCCGGTTTCTAACTACACCCATAGACTTAATATTTACTTTATAAATGGTCTCTTATTAACAATAAATTCATGGTTTTATCTTATGAAAATTTTACATTTAAGTACTTCTGATATCGAAGGTGGAGCTGCCCGTGCTGCTTACCGACTACACAAAGGCTTGCAAAACCTCGGTGAAACTTCTCAGATGTTGGTAAGAGCAAAGTCTAGTGTCGATAAAACAGTAATTGCACAAAAAAACATCCTCACCAAATTAGGACCCCCTGCATCTGGATTACCCTTAAAATTCTACCCAAAACGTCATCGTAGTATGTTTTCCTCCCAGTGGTTTCCAGATGCGATCGCACCGCAAGTAAAACAAATCAATCCAGATATTATCCACCTGCACTGGATTTGCAATGGATTTGTGCAAATCGAAACCCTTGCCAAATTCAAAAAACCCCTAGTGTGGACACTGCATGATATGTGGGCATTTACAGGGGGATGTCATTACACTCAAGAATGCGATCGCTACCTTAACTCCTGCGGTAACTGTCCTCAACTCAAAAGCAATAAAAATCGAGATTTATCTAGTTTCGTATGGACACGCAAAGCTAAAGCCTGGAAAAATTTAAATTTAACCATTGTTAGTCCCAGCGTTTGGCTAGGTGAATGTGCTAAATCTAGCTCTGTTTTCCAAAATCTGCGAGTCGAAGTGATTCCCCATGGTCTAGATTTAGAAAAGTATAAACCAATAGAGAAAGAAATAGCCCGAAAACTGCTAAACTTGCCACAGGATAAACGACTGGTTTTGTTTGGGACATCACCAGGAACCACTGGTGACAAAAGAAAGGGTTTTTACCTGCTTCAACCTGCTGTGCAACACCTCAGTCAATCCGGATGGGAAAATCAGCTAGAACTAGTAGTTTTTGGAGGTTCTAAACCCGAAAATCCAATTGATTTAGGATTTAAAACCCACTACCTCGGTCAATTCCACGATGATATTTCCCTAGCACTTGTATATTCTGCTGCTGATGTCATGGTAGTACCCTCAATACAAGAAGCCTTCGGACAAACAGCATCTGAGTCCTTAGCCTGTGGTACACCAGTGGTAGCATTTGCAGCAACTGGACTTAAGGATATCGTTGACCATCAACAAAATGGTTATCTCGCTCAACCCTTCGAGGTGGAAGATTTAGCTCAAGGCATTGCTTGGATTTTAGAAGAACCACAGCGCTACGAAAAACTACGGATTAATGCTCGGGAAAAAGCCCAACGAGAGTTGAGTTTGGAATTACAAGCTCGTCGATACCTATCTCTGATGACAGAAATTGCCAAAAGCTAGTACCGTTGCTTTGGCAGTCATAGACGCACAGAGTGCAGCTACCTTACAGAAGCCACTACCTGTCTACCCGGAGAAGTTATAGACGCTGTTCGACGCAGTCATTTGTGCAGGGTAAGTCACCCATACAAAAGTATTGTGTTCTCTAGCTTTAATGACCAATTCAAGAACATTTAATATACAATACAAGGGTTTGTGACACTACAAATCCTAATTTATCGTACAGTATTTATCAAAGTGTCACACACCCTACGCTTATAAATGTGCCAGTTGTGTAAGTCCTAAATTTATAACAATTATAAGGTGAAAACAAGTTTGGATTATATTCATCATCGTTATAGAAAAAAATTGGAATTGAAAGTAGCTATCGGCTAAAAAATCTTAGAATCAGCAATGCAAATAATGATAATAGAGTACTATAAAATGTTGAAATGAGAATTATGAGCCACCAATAAAAACCAAAAAATAGACTCATAGCTATAATTATATTTTTAATTATTAATAAGGAATAAAAAATCATAATTAACCCTATTAAGCTACAATTAAAATTAAGAATACACCCATTTTCCTGGAAGTTGAAATTAAATTCATAGATAATAAATCGCAGTCTTGGTATATTTTGAATGACAAGATAAAACAAGATAACAAATAATATAAATGACAACGATAACAGAACAGAAAATACAGAAATTGTGTGACCAAAGATAAGTGATTCCGAAATCTTTTTATCAGAAAAAAGTGCTAAAAATGGGAAATATCCTATAAAATGCAATCCATATACTTGACTAATTCTTCTATAAAAAATGAAGGAAAATAAAGAAGAAAAATTTATTATAATGATGAAAGTGATTGGCAATAAAGCTATAGGAAACAGGAATTCCCGGATATTATCACTATTTGTAAGCCAGTCCGAAGTAAATTTTGCTGGCTCTGTAAAAAACAACCAAAAATATTTTGCAAAAGAGTCCACCATATTCAGTAAACCAAATTATGTTAAAAGAAAAACTACAAAAGTAAAAATGGCAATTTGGAAAAAATGCTATTTAAAAATTCTGATCGGGAAAAAATTGCTCTTGTTCCTCATTATTGCTCATTTTCGTTATCCTTACTTATTGTTCTCGCGCAAACAAATACCGACTGGAAATGTTCTTGATTCTGTTATGGACGCTACAAAAGTAAAGCTACAAAACTAAAAATGGCAATTCCGAAAAAATCCTATATGAACTACCAGCCCTTACTTCGTTGAAGGACTGGTTTCTACATCCAGCCCAATAAGGAATGATTTTCGACGCTTCTCACGACCTGGTTGCTAGATGTTTCCCGTGTTTTACGAGTACTTAAAAGTCAAATCAAATGCCCAACAGCTTATAAAATTCCTAGTGCTTCTAAATATTGCTGAGTTACAGTTTCTAAGGTGAATTGTTCCAGCCAGGAAGGATCGACAGGTTGGGAATTTCCAGACAATATGCTTAAAATTCCTTGGGCGATCGCACCATTGTCACCCACAGGAACCAAGAATCCGTATTTACCATTGTCTAGAATCTCATTGGGTCCGCTCTTGCAATCTGTCGAAACTACTGGAACTCCCACAGCCATAGCTTCTATCAGGGCATTTGGTAAACCTTCCCAAGCGGAAGACAACACAAAAACAGATGAACGAGCCATATAAGCATAGGGATTTTTCACATGATCGGGTAAGTCCACATCATCAACTAGCCCTAACTCACTAATTAAAGCTTCCAATTGAGGTCGATCTGGTCCCCAACCTAAAATAACTAACTTTGCTTCTCGTACCTGTCGCACTTGAGCAAAAGCACGGATTAGGGTAGGGAAATCCTTTTGGGCTTGTAATCTACCCACACCCAAAATTACTGGGGGTTGTCCTGGTTGAAACCAGGGATGTTCCACTCTTTCTTGTGCTTTGAGTAGGAGGTCAGGAGTAATAGTTGGATTATAAATAGTTTGAATGCGTTTTAAGGGCAAATCTGTGACATTAGCCAAGTCCTCAGCTACACCCTTGGAAACCGCCACAACATTATCAGCCCAAGGATATAACTGTCGCACAAATAGGGGTATTAAACGCTTTTTTAATCCGTCTTTTGGTTTTGCGTCTAAAGACAGAGTATTGGCTTCACGCACCACCACTCGCGTTGATGACTTGGAGAAGCGTTTAGCCAACAGAGCAAACTCATTGTTATAGTGCAAAGTTGACAGTAGGGATTTGGGTTGTTCTTGGTTGAGATAACGTACTAAACTGGGAAGACTTGCCAACAAGCGCGGTGTCTTCAGGTCTACAATTCTCACTTCAGAAGGTACTTGCCATAAATGGGGTCCTCCGGTAGAAGTGAGTACCAAATCTACTTTCAAACCCCGCTTCACAAAACCGCGAGTTAAATTTAAGATTATTCTTTCCGCTCCACCACCACCAAGAAAACGGAGGAAACAGGCAACATCAGGTGTAACTTGAGCCATGACAATAATTCTCTGGTTTAGCTCTAAAAATACTAATAATTACTAATATTTTCTTTATTTATTGAGTTATAGCATTTTTGACATTGTGCCCACCTCTCTATAGCGAGAGATTCTCAAAATCGCTTCAGCAGTTCTTGGTTTTATCGAAGATTTTCAGCCTGTTTTCTTATAATGTGAATGTGTTCACCGCATACTGGGCATTTGCAATTCTATTTCTTGGCAATTTTTTCCTAATTTACACTTGTGTCACAGTCGTTCTATAGTTTCCTGATTCTATGACCGCAAACAACGCACCCCAAATCTGGATTTACGACACCACGCTACGGGATGGTACTCAACGGGAAGGACTATCGGTGTCGATGGAAGATAAACTGCACATTGCCCGGAGACTAGATAAATTGGGAGTTCCCTTTATTGAAGGAGGATGGCCCGGTGCAAATCCCAAGGATGTACAATTTTTTTGGCAATTGCAAGAGGAACCTCTCCAGCAATCAGAGGTTGTTGCTTTTTGCTCTACTCGACGTCCCAATACAACTGCGGCTTCAGAACCCATGTTACAAGCAATTCTTGCCGCAGGTACTCGTTGGGTAACGGTTTTTGGTAAGTCCTGGGATTTACATGTAACTGAAGGACTCAAAACCACTTTAAACGAAAATTTAGAGATGATCCGCGATACCATTGAGTATCTGCGCTCCTCAGGACGTCGGGTAATCTACGATGCCGAACATTGGTTTGATGGCTACAAACAGAATCCAGATTATGCCCTGCAAACCTTAGAGGTGGCGATCGCAGCTGGTGCGGAATGGATTGTCCTGTGTGATACTAATGGCGGCACTTTACCCCAGGAAGTTTCCCAAATTGTCGCCAATGTGGTTGATTCTGTTCCCCAAGGAACTCAAATCGGCATTCATACCCATAATGATTCCGAACTGGCGGTTGCTAATGCTCTAGCAGCGGTGATGGCAGGAGCAACAATGGTACAAGGTACTATGAATGGTTATGGGGAACGTTGTGGTAATGCTAATCTTTGTTCTTTGATTCCCAATTTACAATTAAAGCTTGGTTATCAATGTATTGAAGCACATCAACTATCCCAACTTGCAGAAACCAGTCGTTTTGTCAGCGAAGTCGTAAATTTAGCCCCTGACGAACATGCACCCTTTGTGGGACGTTCGGCATTTGCCCATAAAGGCGGTATTCATGTATCCGCAGTGGAACGGAATCCCCTCACCTACGAACATATCGAACCAGAATTAGTAGGGAATCGTCGTCGCATTGTCATTTCCGAACAGTCGGGAGTTAGTAATGTGATTGCTAAAGCCCGTTCTTTTGGGGTGGAACTAGATAAACATAATCCGGCTACCCGGCAAATTCTGGAACGTTTAAAGGAATTGGAAGGGGAAGGATACCAATTTGAAGCAGCAGAGGCGAGTTTTGAATTATTAATGCGCTCGGCTTTGGGAAATCGTCAACAATTCTTTGCCATCAAAGGTTTTCAAGTCCACTGTGACTTGGCAAAGGGCAAGGAAAATACCAATGCCTTAGCAACGGTGAAAGTGGCTGTCAGCGATAAAGACATTTTAGAAGTCGCCGAAGGAAATGGTCCGGTTGCTGCTTTGGATGCTGCTTTACGTAAGGCTTTAGTCAATTTCTATCCCCAAATCGCCAGCTTTGAACTCACAGATTATAAAGTCAGAATTCTCAATGGACATACGGGTACTGCAGCCATTACCCGCGCTTTGGTGGAATCTGGTAACGGTCATCAACGCTGGACAACTGTAGGGGTTTCTACCAATATTTTAGAAGCTTCCTATCAAGCTGTGGTGGAAGGCTTGGAATATGGACTGTTGTTGCATGAACAAGCCCAAGCAGCCCTGAGTACTTCCATTGAGAATAGGGAATAGGGAATGGGGAATGGGGAATGGGGAATGGGAAAGCACAACGGTTTTACCCTGGCAAAAACTCTAGCGCTAGAGTAATGGTCACAACCCCACTAAAAACCCTTCGCCACAGTTGTGGTTTTACCCTGGCAAAAACTCTAGCGCTAGAGTAATGGTCACAACCCCACTAAAAACACCCTTCGCCACAGTTATGGTTTTACCCTGGCAAAAACTCTAGCGCTAGATTAATGGTCACAATCCCAATAAAAACACCCTTCGCCCTTAGTTGTGGTTTTACCCTGGCAAAAACTCTAGCGCTAGAGTAATGGTCACAACCCCACTAAAAACACCCTTCGCGCTTAGTT
>JASJCY010000091.1 GCA_030065825.1 Nostocaceae cyanobacterium
TAGCGCTTTTCAGTTGAGTCCAATACACGAGGGAACCTCACCCCGTCCTGCGGACACCCCTCTCCTTACTAAGGAGAGGGGAAGGGGGTGAGGTTCATCTGTATTCTATCCAAGTGAAAACCGCTATATTTTGAAACCTATAGTTCCCTATTCCCTATTATTCCCTATTCCCTATTCTTTATTCCCTATTCCCTATTTCCTATTCTCTATTCCCTAACCATATTAACTGACATTTTGATACTATCTCGGTAAAAATAAAAAAGGGTTGCCTGGAAAAGCAACCCTAAAATCAAGTATTTTTTTTGTTAATCAACCAATCCACAACCAACAGTTGTTAATGGTTTTGTTGTATCTACAGTTTTTGTTTTAATGGACTGCCCTACTGAGTTATTATTAAAATCTTGTTCCCCTGACTTTGAGTCAGTTTCCAAGGGATCGCTGCTCTGTTCTTTGATAGCAAGGCGATCGCATGGTATAGTATCTGATAAAATAGCACTTGCCATCATGCCAGTGTGAATTTCCAAATAACCTTCTGGAGGTGATTCAAACACCAACCTCTGTCCGGGAAACACTACCCGTTCAAAGTACCAGTTAGGAATATTCGAGATGCGAGCCACCTGTATTTTGCTCGTGGCATTTACGTAGCAGCAGAGAATCTTTGTAGATTGCTCAGCGGGTATAGGGTCTAAAATTTGAGCCATAACTGCTGATGAGCTTTTCGCCACAATTTTATCTTACATTATCTAAGCTAACACTTGCTGATCCCCAGTTGCTGTAACCCTTAATACCAACTGTCGTTTTTTGAGCTATTTCTACCTAAAGAAAGGTTTGTAACCGGAAAAATATCTGAAACTTAATGTTGTTTTTGTGACCATTGTATATTATAATTCGTCAAATTATTTCAAAATTACTGTTAAATATAAAAAACTAGCAGTTTAAATGATTCCAATAGAGATTTGTTTATAATGATCCCTGTCCTAAAAGCTCTCAATAATCTCTGTTGTCATTAAATTGGCGGACTATCCATAATCGATGGAAATGTCCAGTAGGATTGTAATAGAGGACAAACAGCAAAAAGATTATCAAAGGGAAGCTAATTTTTCTCTTGCTGTCCCCTGAATAAAAGCAGGATAAAAGTTCAAATACCTATGATGGAAAACAGAATTCTTTACGTTCGCCTTCCTTGTAACCCCATTTTCCCAATCGGGGTAGTCTACCTCAGCGATCACGTCCACAAGCTGTTTCCTACCATAGAACAGCGTATTTTTGATTTGGGGACAGTGCCACCTCTTGATTATGCCAGAGCGCTGGATCGCTGTATCGATGAGTTTAAACCAACGCTGTTAGTTTTCTCATGGCGGGATATCCAAATTTATGCCCCTGTGGGGGGACGTGGTGGTAATCCCCTACAAAACGCCTTTGAGGTTTACTACGCCAAAAATCCCTTGATTAAATTACGGGGGGCATTGGGAGGCTTACGAATTTTCATCGCTTACTATGTAGAATTGTGGCGCAATCTGGGATTAATTAAACGCGGTTTAAAACGCGCCCAGAAATATAATTCTAATGCCCGTGCAATTGTCGGTGGCGGTGCAGTAAGTGTATTTTATGAACAACTAGGAAAAAGTTTGCCCAAAGGAACTATTGTCTCTGTGGGTGAAGGAGAAACCCTGCTGACAAAACTCTTAAGTGGAAGTGAGTTTCAAGATGAACGCTGTTATGTCGTGGGAGAAACTCAACCACGTCAACGCCTAATTCACGAACAACCTACTCCTGTTGAAAAAACCGCTTGTAATTATGACTATATAAAAGCCATTTGGGGCGAGTTTAATTATTATCTGCAAGACGGAGACTTCTATATTGGAGTGCAAACCAAACGCGGTTGTCCTCACAACTGCTGTTATTGCGTTTATACCGTCGTCGAAGGCAAACAGGTACGTATTAACCCTGCTGATGAAGTGGTTGCAGAAATGCGGCAATTATACAATCGCGGCATTCGCAATTTCTGGTTTACTGATGCTCAATTTATCCCAGCAAAGAAATTTATCGACGATGCAGTGGAACTGCTGCAAAAAATCGTTGATTCCGGGATGACAGATATTCATTGGGCTGCTTATATCCGCGCTGACAACCTCACCCCCGAATTGTCTGAGTTGATGGTGAAAACCGGAATGAATTACTTTGAAATTGGCATTACTAGCGGTTCTCAGGAACTGGTGCGAAAAATGCGCATGGGTTACAACCTCAAAACCGTGTTGCAAAATTGCCGGGATTTAAAAGCAGCTGGGTTTAACGATTTAGTTTCTGTTAACTACTCCTTCAACGTCATTGATGAACGGAAAGAAACTATCCGCCAAACCATCGCCTATCACCGGGAATTAGAACGGATTTTTGGTGCCGATAAAGTTGAGCCTGCTATCTTCTTTATTGGGCTGCAACCCCATACCCACCTAGAAGAATATGCCTTTAGGGAAAATATTCTACAACCAGGATATAATCCCATGAGTTTAATGCCATGGACAGCCAAAAAATTACTATGGAACCCCGAACCCCTCGGTTCCTTCTTTGGTGAGGTTTGCTTACAAGCTTGGCGACAAAATCCTAACGATTTCGGACGGGAAGTAATGAAAATCCTGGAAGAAAGGCTAGGGTGTGCGCCATTAGAAGAAGCACTTTCCGCGCCAATTGAAAACAACGAAAAACAACTGGTGAGTGTTTAATTAAAGTCATATCTTGCACCATTATCAACAAGCATAGAGAAACCGGGTTTATGAAGGAAAAATTAGGGTTTTGACCGTTTAATATTTGCAATAAACCCGGTTTCTGACCCTGGTGCAAGATGTGTGTAAATTGACATTGCTCAATTTTCTGGTTACCAGCATCACCCTGGTAACTAGGATTTCTATATCTACATTTTCTGGTTTCTGGTTACCAGGATCACCCCGATCACTAGGGTTTAGAGACTATGCATCCTGATGATCGCAACTACAACTAATCTAAATTATAATAAAATACAACTTTCTTCCCTAGGGTTCCGCAAAATTGATACACTAATTACTAATTGATACAGAAAAGCTTTAAGAAGAAAAACTAAGAACCTTTTGCGCCCTGTCCTGTTTGCGATATATCTTTAATAAAAACCCTATGTTAGAAGGCTCAATCCTACAACAGTTAGAAAACAACCATCGCCATAGCGATCGCCCAATTCGATTCGGGGTATACTACAAAAATACCCTGGTTGCTCTGTGCCATGCGCTAGAAGACCATTTATTAATGGATGACAGTAATACCTTAGTAATCACAGCCTTCCAACAGGGTAAATGGTATTTACAAGAAGCCGAACGATACGCAGACATTGCTCAAAAAGTTAGCCATATCACTATCTTGGCAGCCCCTGATAGCGGCTGGGCTGAACATCCCACCAGCCAACTGTCCAATGTTGATTTAGTTCCATTAGATCCAGTAGATCCAGTGGCGCAAGAGTGGCATTTAATTATTCTTTCTCCTCAATACACAGCAATGGTAATTTGTCAAGAATTATCTGAAGCTGATTATGGAGTTGGTGGACAACCTGAAACAGACGTAGAACGGAAATTCTATGGCTTGTGGACATTTGAGCCAGAGTTGGTGCAAGAAACAGCAAAATTAGCGATCGCCCACATTCAAGACTATAATCCCCAACTAGCAGCAAAACTGAGTGCCTACCAAGACAGTATCCATCCCAGCCTTGCCACACCGGAAGACTTGAGTGAGATCGTCTCTCGTGTAGTCAATTACTTACAGACTGGCGAGGGGAATACACAACAGGCTTCCTTGGATAACAACTTAGTTTCCAATGAAGTCCAGGCATTTTTACGGATGGCAGAAATAATCGATGCAGCGGATATTACCAACCCCATGGCAGCAGCAGAAGTGGTGGCGCTGTGTGAGACAATGGGGCAGTTATTGGATCTTCCGGCTTGGCAAATCAAGCGCCTGCGGCTTGCGGCTTTACTGCACCGTATAGATCCATTTCAGAAAAGAGAAAGTGTGCTGAGTGGAACTTTATCCACCGATGTCGCGAGTTGTCCCTTAGTACCGGGGGCGCAAGCTCTACGAACTATGCCTAGGTTAAGAGCTGTAGCACAAATTATCACTCATCAAACCGAGTGCTGGGATGGTAGCGGCGTACCTGGGGGGTTAGCTGGGGATGCAATTCCTTTAGAATCGAGAATTTTGGCGTTAGCTGCTGAATTTCAGGGGCGAGTCAATCAGATAAAAAATTCTCAGGTGAGTCGAGAAGAGATATTTACTCAAGCTTTAGAAGAATGCAGACAGCGATCGCATCGCTTCGATCCTAAACTGTTAGATACCTTAGCTTTATTAGTCATGGGTTTGCAGCAAGGATTAGAATTATCTATGGCTTTACCCAAAGTTAGCAGCGGTATGTGGCTGCTAGACTCCCGATGGGATAGTGAAAGTAAAACGAGCGAGCTGACTTCTCAGCGCCAGTGAAAAAAATTGCGGAGATGGGCACGTAGGGGCGGGGTTTCCCCGCCCAAAAGGGGTTTCCCTACAAGGGGTTTCCCTACGCAAAGGGGGTTTCCCTACAAGGGGTTTCCCTACGCAAAGGGGGTTTCCCCGCCCAAAAGGGGTTTCCCCGCCCAAAGTAGGTTTTCCTCTCCAAAGTAGGTTTTCCTCTCCAAAGTAGGTTTTCCTCTCCAAAGTAGGTTTTCCCGCCCAAAGTAGGTTTTCCCGCCCAAAGTAGGTTTTCCCGCCCAAAGTAGGTTTTCCCGCCCAAAGTAGGTTTCCCTCTCCAAAGTAGGTTTTCCCGCCCAAAGAGGGTTTTTCCCGCCAAGGGGTTTCCTCCCACAGGGGTAGGAAGAATAACAACTCCACGCGTGTTGGGCGCAAGCTTTGCGCCCCTACCTTTGCGCCTTTTGGACGCAAGCTTTGTGCCCCTACAAACTCCGTCCCTGTGCGCATCCCCATTACCCATTACCAATTACCGATTGCCAATTACCAATTACCAATATGAACATTGAAGATATTAAATCAAGTAAATTAAAGCAATTATCAGGAGTCAATTTAGAGGATGAAGATTTATCCCAAGCTGATTTAAACCGCGTTCACCTTGCTGGTGCTACTCTTGTGGGCACAAATTTTATGGGTTCCAAACTTGAAGGCGCTCATTTAGAAGGTGCTAACTTAATGGGGGCGAATCTAACAGAAACTGACTTGCGAGCAAATTTAATGGGCGCGAATTTGATGCAAGCAGATTTAACAGGTGCTGATTTGCGGGGTAGTAATTTGCGTGGTGCTAACCTCATGGGAGCTAGACTTAGTGAAGTATCCCTTGCTGGGGCTTTCTTAAGTGGTGCAAATTTGATGAACGTCAATTTACAAGGAGTTGACTTACGGGGGGCTGACTTGCGGGGTGTAAACCTCTCTCAAGCAAATCTTAGGGGTGCAGACTTAAGTAGCACAGATTTGCAAGGGGCGTTATTGAGTGAGGCTAATTTGGAAGAAGCCGACTTACGAGGAGCAAATCTAGCTGGAGCAAATTTGACGGGGGCGAATTTGCTATGTGCAGAGTTAGAAGGTACGAATTTGCAAGGCGTTAATTTGGATCGGGCATGTTTAGTAGGAACAGTTGCAACCAAGATGATTTCGTAATCGTGTGATGACGTGGCTTATGAAAAGTTGTAGTTTGCTACCTGATAAACATCTACTGGTTGGGAAATGCCTTTGAGATTCTTTTTACCCAAAGACTGACAATCAAAACATTCCCCAACTATCTCATAAGTAGCGGGACAAAAAACTATTGAGTTAGAAGTTGCTAAATTTTGTAAACGAGCAGCAATATTTGGTATAACTCCAATAGCAAGACATTCAGATTTATTACCTGTTTGTACTTGTCCTATGGCTACTTCTCCAGTGGCAATTCCCATCCTTACCGCTAGGTTATTTTGAATATCTATTTCCTTTTTGAGAATTAGATTTAGTTGCTCCATTCCCACTAAGATATCAAGCCCAGCTTGCACTGCTCTTTTGGCAGCATCTTTAGAAGCACTAGGATAACCAAAATAGACTAAAAGTCCATCACCCAGATATTGAGCAATATAGCCAGAGTAGTCTTGGATTGCATAGGTACAAAGTTTTTGGTATGTTCGCAGTAGTTTCCAATATGTACAAGGAGAAAGTTGTTCTGAGAGAGCAGTTGAGCCAACCAAATCGCAGAACATTACAGTTAAATTACATAATTGATTTTCTTGAGCGTTGGTGAAATCAACTAGATTCCAGTTCATGATTTGAGCTCAATGGCTTACAAATATTTCTACAATTTCAACAAGCAAGATTCCGTAGATTACAGCAGTTTTATTTTTTTGCTAAACATAGTATACATTATGCTAAGAGTCTCATTACCAAGATAAAATAAATATCTGTTTTATTGACTGTAAAATAGCTGTAAATCAAAAATCTGGTTTTGCAAAATGAAATAACAAATCAGATGCCTTTGATTTGCATCTCTATTATTTATTACGAACTAAATTAGAAAATTATGCAGCTATCAAATATCAGCTATCAAATATCGTGGTTTTTGATTGCAGGAGTCGCCTACTTACTCCAAGCCACGACCTGTCTACCCGCAGGGTATACAATATAAAGGAGATTGGTGAAATTCTTGCCCACAAGGGGCAAGAAATTTGATAATAGGTAATTAAACCTCCCATGACCCATTACCGCTATAAAAGCACCCATAGCCAAGAAACGGAAACTATAAAGGTATTATTCGCTTCTTTATCCACAACGCCAGCCCAGCCAAAAACAATAATCCCATCACCCCAGCTAAGGGATTGCGATCAATACCAGTCACCCAACTGGGAACCATACCTGAATATTGGATCAGATTTCCAACGTTAACAATGTAATAACCCCACACTAAACCTCCGTGAATACCCATAGCTAAACCCAAGCGTCCCCCACAACTGCGTTTTGCCCAAACACAGATTAATCCCAACAGTAATAAACCGAGAAATTGTGGCAAGGTGCGAATTATTTCTGGCAAGGGCTTAATAAAATGTAACGCCGCAAAAATAATCGCATTTGTCCAAAGTACTACGGAGGAACTATAATCCCGCTTTAACTCATCATATATCCAGCCCCGGAAAAATAATTCCTCAGCAAACGCCACACCCAAACCCGTTAGCGAACCTTCTAGAATCAATTTTAGTAATAAATCACCAGGTTGTTGCCATACTAACCAACCTAGCATCCCTTGAATAATAAATAAAATCTGAACGCTAATAATACCAATTGCAATACCCTGTAGCAGTTCTACTCCATTTTGGCGCGTAAACTCTAAACCATAATGCCGAAATATCCGGGGTTGCTGCTGTATATATTTACCCCACCAAGGTAGCAACAACAAAAACTCAATCGCCAAAGGAACCATCGCCAAAATTGTCTGGGTATTGGCATCTTTGACAAAAAAGTACACCGTTGCAGCGTAAGGTAGCCACGATAGCAATAAAATTATGATAAAAAAACCCAACCTCAAGGGAAAAGGGCGTTGAGCAATACTAGTGAGGTTAAGTTTCATACCAAGTTGTCAATAACTATAGCGGTTTTCACGCTTTGTCCAATATAGTATGAGTGGGATGAGCATCCCTGCCCATCCTAATTTGAGTAATTCGCTTCCTATGGCATCCAACTGAAAACCGCTATATAAAAATATACGGATTAAAAATACACAAAGAGAAGCCATGAGTTCCTTGTTAATCTTCTCATTTGACGACAACTTGGTATTAATAGTTGCTTAATTTCTATTCTTCTGGCTCTATAGTACTAGTCAAACCATGATTTTTCAAAGTTTCGCAATAGAATTCAGCTGGTTCCTGAGCGCAAGTAATAACTAACGCTATACCATTACTGTGTGCCTCCATCATGATACTAACAGCCTGGGGCTGAGTAATACTCGACACTGTAGTCATGAGTACCTGCACTACATACTCCATAGTGTTGTAGTCATCGTTATGGAGCAAGACACGATACTGAGGGGCGAGCTTACGAGATGTGGAACGCTTCTCTATGGTTTCGACTGACACGGCTGTTTGCTCTTTTGCTTCAATACTAATACTACAAAGCGAGTCCCTGTTCAGCAATTGCTTAACAGTTATTAATTATTAACCTATTTTATAACATTTACATGCAATTGGGACACAGACAAAATGCTTGCTTCTTGGGAGTGATTGCTCAAATATATTCTTGTGGGACGGGCATCCCTGCCTGTCCTAATTTCACCAATTCCCTTTGTATTATACTCAAGGGAAAACCATTCTAGTAGTCCACCACATTAGTTACGAGGGGTCACAGATCCCCGACTTCTTTAAGAAGTCGGGGATCTAAACACCCGCTACTTGTCAAAATTAATGTGGTTGAGTACTAGTTAAGATAACTAATACAGGTCTTACAATAAAAAAAGCAGTGACATGAGAGTTCCTGTAGCCTAGCCCAGTGACTATGGACATAAACCTCAAATTTCAACCGGGACAAATTCTGTGTTTGGAACATAACGACACAAATCTGTATGCTGAACTCATTCAAGTTGTAGTTTCCCGCCAGTTGTGCTGGGTGCGTCCTTTATTGCTAGTCGCTAATAGCACAGAACCACCAACTGTCACTGACTTGCGAGATGCTTCTGACTTATTGTGGCCCATAGATTTGTTCCGAGTAGCCTTAGATACAGAAATAATTACCTTCTTAACCCAAGTTTTGGTTAAGGAACCTAAAAATGAACCAGACTCACCTGCCAAACAGCAGTTTAATCAGTTTATCCATCAAGTTTGGCAAGAATCTCAGAAAGGGAATGGACAATAGGGAACGGCAAACGGGGAACGGGGAATGGCAAAATCGGGAGCATCCCAAATGTTTGATTTTATAGCAATTTCTTCCAGGAAAATACTTATTCCCTATTCCCTGTAGCGAATGCCTGCATCTTTCATCCTCCCAATGGCTTCCCGTAGGGATTCTTCGGGAATGGTTAGGGCTATGCGGAAAAAACCCTCTCCCGTTGCACCATAGCCAATTCCTGGAGGGACAACAATACCACATTTGTCAAGTAGTAAATTGGTAAATTCTTGAGACGTATAACCCCCAGGAACAGGTGTCCACATATAAAGGGTGGCTTTGGGAGGTTGAATAGACCAACCTAAAGATTGTAATCCTTCAACAACAATATTGCGGCGATGTTCATAAACGGAAGTTACAGCTTGTAGTTGTGCCTCAGTTGTGGAATAAGCTGCGATCGCCGTTTTTTGAATTGCCTTAAATACTCCTGAGTCTACATTGGTTTTGACCTGGGTTAAACCTTTAATGCCCGTAGAATTACCTACAGCAAATCCTATTCGCCAGCCAGTCATGTTGTAAGATTTGGAAAGACTGTGGAACTCTATAGCAATATCCTTTGCTCCCGGTACCTGTAGCACACTTGGCGGTTTATAACCATCGTATGCTATTTCTGAGTAGGCATGGTCATGACAGAGGAGAATGTCGTATTCTTGACAAAAAGCTACTAATTCGGCGAAAAATTCCAGACTTGCGATGGCACCAGTAGGATTATTGGGATAGTTAACCCACAATAATTTTGCCTGATGGGCTATTGCTGAAGGAATGGCACTTAAATCCGGTAAAAAATGGTTTTCTGCCTTTAGAGGCATGATATAAGGTTCCCCACCTGCAAATATAGTCCCAGTGCGGTAAACAGGGTAACCGGGGTCAGGTATGAGGGTATAGTCTCCTGGTTCTACAAATGCCAAGAAGATGTTGTGAATCGCTTCCTTGGAACCAATGGAAGCCACAATTTCTGTATCTGGATTTAAACCTGTCACCCCAAAACGACTTTCCATCCACTTTGCTGTCGCTTGTCTAAATTCTGGAGTGCCTTGATAGGGTGGATAATTGTGGGTGGAAGGGTCATCAATTGCCCCATGCATGACTTGGAGAATACAATTAGGAGTTGGTATATCGGGGTCACCTACTCCCATGTTAATGATATCAACTCCCTTAGCAATAAGTTCATCTCGCTTGCGGTTAATTTCTGCAAACAGATAGGGAGGAATTTTGTCTAAGCGTTTAGCAAACTGCATGGCAAGGGACTATTCACTAATGCAATGGTGGAAACACATTAGCTTAGTTTACGCCAAGCTACGGTGATAAATAATCTTTCCCCAAAAAAATATTAGCTTTGGTATAGTTGAAGATACCAAAGCTTGGCTAATACATGTAGTAATACTTAATGAATGAAATTTAATTGTTAAGTATTTGTTGTATTTAAATTTTGTTCCCAAGTATTTTTACCAATATATCCACAAGTCAAATTGACAATTACACACTGGGAACTAACTTAATGCGACCAGCATCCATCTCTGCCATTAATAGTTCCAAGGCTTCATAATCAATTTCAGAAATATATCCCGTTGCAGTCAATTCCGAGTTGATTCCATTTTCAATTTCAGGAGTTAATTTCTTAATATCTAAAGCCTTTTCTACTAACTGACGAATAACGTACTTAGTTCTCATAGCGATCTAGCTTAATATATCTTGATGTCGATTATACCAGCCCTTTGTTAGTACAAAGAGTGATCTAAACAACAATAATAATGTGATTTGGATCACAGACAATCCGGTATAGAATTAGCAATATCCCCAAACTCTTTGTCTAACATAGTGTAAAACTCTGGAGTATTGTGCGTCTTCTTCCCTAAGAAATAGACTTATGATTTTATAATCTTTTCTTAACCTGGAACATTGAAACCATAAAGCTTGTCAACTTAAAAGTCCTCAGCCATTAGACTTGATTTTTGCCTATTACTAGAATGTTGCTTCTGTGGCATGTATTCCAGAAAGACTTCTTTCCAGTTCTAAGCCTATGCATGGATATAGTGGTTTTGGGATTTGAGGTAAAAAGTATATTTGACTACACTTATACGACTACTGGAATAAACTTTAAATAGGAACACTTAAGTAATAAAGATTCCGCAAAGAGGGGTGAAACATCTGGTCAATGTTACGGAAAAAGCTTATCTTCAAAAACATGAGATGCAAATCATTTGAGTTCAAAAAAGGATTTAACTATGCAAGCAACACTTAACTATCCCCAAATTACCGTTGTTACTCCCCAAGGTTCTTTGAATGAAGCCAACGCTTTAGAATTTCAGCAAAATCTGACACAAGCATTGACACAAAATGCCAAAAGTATTTTACTAGTTGATTTAAAAGCCATAGAATCAATAGATAGCAGTGGCTTGATGGCGTTGGTATCTGCGTTAAAGCTAGCTCAAGATTTAGGACGTCGTTTAGTTCTTGGTGCTGTTTCTCCTTCCGTAAGAATTATCTTAGAAGTTACTCAACTTGATAAAGTATTTGAAATATTTGAACACTAAATTGACTTTAAAAATTGCTTGGGTCCCTTGGAATACAGAAATACCTAGTACTGCTATGTGCAAAGGTCTGCTCTGCTGAAAATTATAGGCTGTTTTACCGGGAGCAATCGTTGTGAGTACAAGTGGACTTCGGCTTTCTCACCTCCAATGTTGTCTATAAAAATAAAACATATCTCTGAAAATGCCTAATCGATGCTAATGTTGGAGGTGAGTAGCTGTAATTAAATTAGCTCAAGAAATAGCACAGTGGCTGTTGCAGTAGAAAAATTAATCACATCGGATATTTTAAAGCCAGCTCGTTACTTAGGTAACGAGTTATTAGCCGTACATAAACCTTGGGATGCAGCAACAATACGCTGGGTACTAACCTATCCCGAAGTATATGAAGTAGGTGCATCGAATCTCGGGCATATCATTCTTTATAATATTTTGAATGCCCAGCCCCGTCAGCTATGTGACCGTGCTTACTTACCTGGTACAGACTTATCAGCAAAACTACGGGCGAGCAGCACACCATTGTTTGCTGTGGAGTCCAAGCGATCGCTCACGGATTTTGACATTTTGGGCTTTAGTCTCAGTTATGAGTTAGGTGCAACCAACATCTTGGAAATGTTGGATTTAGCTGGTATTCCCCTAACGTGGCGAGAACGGTTAATGGGAAATCACCCACTGGTTTTTGCTGGAGGACAAACAGCGACATCCAATCCTGAACCATACGCTGACTTCTTCGACTTTTTCGCTTTAGGGGATGGGGAAGAACTACTGCCAGAAATTGGTTTAGTTCTAGAAGAAGGCAAACAAGCCGGATTAACCCGGAAAGAATTGTTGTTAGATTTAGCACAGGTTCCAGGGGTATATGTGCCGCAATTTTACGATATGGCAGAGGATGGTTCTGTACATCCTAACCGTGGGGATGTACCCCAACGGATTTTGCGACGGGTGGCAACCCCCATCCCCGCATATTCCATTGGACTAGTTCCCTATGTAGAAACCGTACATGATCGCCTAACCATTGAAATTCGTCGCGGCTGTACTCGCGGTTGTCGCTTTTGTCAACCAGGAATGCTTACCCGACCAGCACGGGATGTGGAACCCCAAAAAGTTGTAGATGCCATTGAAAAGGGAATGGGGGAAACTGGTTATAATGAGTTTTCCTTATTGTCCCTAAGTTGTTCTGATTATTTGTCCCTCCCAGCGGTGGGAATGGAAATTAAAAATCGTTTAAAAAACGAGAATATTTCCCTGTCTCTTCCCAGTCAAAGAGTAGATAGATTTGACGAGAATATCGCCAATATCCTTGGGGGTACAAGGCAAAGTGGACTCACTTTTGCTCCCGAAGCTGGAACCCAGCGGATGCGGGATATTGTGAATAAAGGTTTGACCAATGAAGAATTATTACGAGGAGTCAAAACCGCTTGGGAACAAGGCTGGAATAAAATCAAACTTTACTTTATGATTGGCTTACCCGGTGAAACCGACGTTGATGTGTTGGGAATTGCCGAAACTGTAAGTTGGTTAAGACGGGAATGTTGGGCAAAAGGGAGAAAACCGTTAAACATTAACTTAACAATTTCTAACTTTACCCCCAAACCCCATACCCCATTTCAATGGCATTCCGTTTCCACAGCGGAATTTAAACGCAAACAGGAACTATTACGGCAAGAATTTCGCCGAATGAAGGGAGTAAAGGCAAATTTTACCGACGTCCGGATTTCAGCGATGGAAGATTTTATTGGTAGAGGCGATCGCTCTCTTGGTAAAGTATTGCATCGCGCTTGGGAATTAGGTGCGGGGATGGATTCCTGGTATGAAGGTTTAGACAAAGCTTTTGGCGCTTGGGGAGAAGCCATCGCCGAAGCTGGCTTAGATTGGAAATACCGTCTCGTAGAAAATGGAGAGTGGAACCTGTTTCATTCTCAACAGACAAGAGGACAAGAAGAACAAGGAGAACAAGGAGAACAAGGTAGTAATCTTTCTCCCCCCTCTCCCCTCTCTCCCCTCTCTCCCTTGTCTTCCCACTCTCCACCTACTCCCCCCTCTCTCGACAAACCTCTACCTTGGGACCACATAGATACGGGTATCGATAAACAGTGGCTGCAAGAGGACTTAAAACGTGCAACAGAAGCTGCAACTGTGCCAGATTGTTCTTTTGATGGTTGTTCTCACTGTGGAGTTTGCAGTCCTGACTTTGGTCATAATATAGTGATTCCTCCCCCAGCCATCCCAGAATTTGCTGGTGAATTTGTACCAAATACTACTAAAGTCCAAAGACTGCGGGTATGGTTTGGCAAGCTAGGAGACATGGCTTTAACTAGTCACTTAGATTTAATGCGTCTATTTGATCGCGCCATGAGACGTGCTAGACTACCAGTGGCATTTACAGGGGGCTTTCACCCCAATCCCCGGATTTCCGTGGCTAATGCTTTACCTTTAGGAGCTACCAGTAATGGCGAAATAGTAGATTTTGAATTAACACAGCTAGTAGATACCGCAAGTTTCCAGCAACAACTAGCACAAGTACTGCCTACAGATATACCTATATATAAAGTAGAAGCAGTAGATGTAAAAGAAACAGCGGCTACCCAAAGCTTAGAAACCGCAGAATATTTACTAACAATGATGGTGGCTGGTGAAGCTACATCTACCGAATGGCAAAGGTGGGTTGATAGCATCAAAGCCAAAAAAGAGATTTTTTGGGAGCATACAACTAAATCTGGTAAAACCAAATTAGTAAATCTGCGCGATCGCTTGTTTGAATTGGAATTAGTGGACTCAAAAACCAACGAAGATACTTATCCCGAATCTACAGTGGTTGTGCGTTATTTAGGCAGTTGTCGCAACAACGGTGTTTTGTTGCGTCCCCAACAAATATTGTTTATGCTAGAACAAGAGGAGCCGCAACGAGAATTTCAACTTTTACATATCCACCGCCAACGGCTCATTTTAGCTTTTTCGACGGGAAGCCTGACATCTTAGCCTATAGGGAAGTGTCAGATGTAGCTTGCTTAAGCCTAGGAATAAGTCGCACCAAAGTTTATGATAAAATAGGGTATGTAGGTGTAATTCAATTAAATGCTCCAAATGCAGCCTACATATTGAAGAAAAATTTCATAAAACCCGGTGCGGAGGGGCATCCCGTATCGTTAATAAAGCTCATCGAGTATCCTATGCAGTAGCAGGAGTTGGTGAGAAGCCTATACTGTACGCTTGCGCTAGTGTGGGAGTATGTCACAACCGAACCATTAAACTGTTTTACCAGGGGTAAAACAGTTTGGTTTGGAGGGTACCAACCGATAACTTTGGCATAGACGCTTTGCGAAACCTGCCATAGGCTGGCTAACTTGAGTGAAATAGCAAGGTGTTTCCGGCATATGGGAAAATAGACAAGTACTATTGCTCTGTTTGCCTAACCTCTATTGGGGTGTTCCACGGGCATTAAAACACCCGTTGGTTTTTCCTCCGTGACTTGTAGCTTGTTTAGGTGCAGGCTAAATGCGCGGTTTCTAAACCTAATTTAAAGAAGTTTTCGATGAAGAAACATTATTTGGCGCTGCATTAAGTCAGAAACCCCACGGCTAAAACCGGGGGCTTGAGGTAGCCCTAATCTGACCAGACTAACGTACCTTGCGTACTACGTTAGAGGCAAGAGTTAAAGAACTAACAAGGAATGCGTAGCTAGTTCCTTGCTCTAGAACTTAAAAGTTAAACAGGTCTAAAGGGTTAAGCCAGTACTTTTAAGATACTACCCCTCCGGAGTATCTCCTCGTGAGAGGGTGCGCCAACGGGAGTCGCTCTTTGGACCGAAACCAACAAGACCGCGCTCCCTCACCGACCTCTAACATTGTCGTTCGCGCAGCGTGTGCGAAGCACTTAGCTAACTTTACGCTTTGTAGCAAGGCAATTCCCGGCATACAGGGAAGTAGATAAGTACTATTCCTCTGCTTATCTAACCCCGCAAGGGGGACAGCGAATAAATTCGCGGCTCGACTGAGCTTCGCCGAACGTCCCGCGCCTTACCCCCATGTCTAAAGCCAGTTGCTCTCCTCGGTGCGGATGTTCTGGTGATTCTAGAGGATAGATTACACTAATCTATGTAATCCCAAAATCCGTGATCGTAGAGGATAGATTACACTAATCTGTGTAATTGCTAAATTCGTGATCGTAGAGGATAGATTACACTAATCTATGTAATTCCCAAATCCGTGATCGTAGAGGGTTGTGAATTAGTTACCAATAGGTGGCTCAACATTTTTCTCTAACTCTATGCTTTTGATAACCATTGCCCAATGCCCAATTCCAAATTTGGTAGTACTGAATACTCAGTGCATAACAAATGTGCCCTTTTAATATCTTGACTTTGGATGTATATTGAGTCGAATCTTAAACAATTATTCCTAAGAATGAAGAAAAGAAGTAGTTTCTTCTGGTTCTTCACAACTCAAGCTATCTGTTGTCAAACCTCGCTGACTGAGTCCAAAGCCAAATTAATCTTGGGGAATTTCCAGTCGGAACTTTCTGCTGTCAGGGCATGGCATCCAAAATAAACCACGGACGGAAGATTTTATTGCTTATAATATGCAGCCGTTCTGGAAGCATCGGGTGTATTCACGCCATCGAGGGCGTAAATAGTTTCACAGGCAGTAGAGTGGGGCAGCCCTCGACTCTTAACTGGAAACAAGCTTTCTCCTCCCTTACCTCGTTAATGAACGAACTTAGATTTGCAATTTTTATTAACAGCAGTACTTTTGGGGCTTGTAGGGACGAGAGAAAAACAAACCCGAAGAAACCTTGGTGCTGCCAATTTTTGAGGAAATTGAATGCCAAAACAAATTATCATCGCGGAGCAGCATCAGATTGCTGCAGTCTTTTCTGAAGATCAAATACAGGAACTAGTTGTAGCTACGGGTCATCATCAAATTGGTGACATCTATCTGGGTGTGGTTGAAAATGTCCTCCCTGGGATAGATGCGGCTTTTGTAAATATCGGTGATCCGGAGCGCAATGGCTTTATTCACGTCACCGACTTGGGACCATTAAGATTAAGACGTACTGCGGCGGCAATTACGGAACTGTTAGCACCGCAGCAAAAAGTCTTGGTGCAAGTAATGAAGGAGCCAACGGGTAGCAAAGGACCGAGGCTCACGGGTAACGTGACTTTACCGGGACGTTATGTAGTTTTAATGCCCTATGGCAGGGGAGTTAATTTATCCCGGCGGATTAAGAATGAAAACGAGCGTAATCGCCTGCGTGCCTTAGCAATTTTAATTAAACCCGCAGGTATGGGTTTGCTGGTGCGTACCGAAGCTGAAGGTAAGCCAGAAGAGGCGATTATTGAAGATTTAGAGTCCTTGCAACGGCAATGGGAAATCATCCAGCAAGAAGCTCAATCCACTCGTGCCCCCTCTTTGCTCAACCGGGACGATGATTTTATCCAGCGCGTACTGCGAGACATGTACGGTGCAGACGTGAATCGGATTGTAGTTGATTCCAGCACTGGTTTAAAGCGGGTAAAACAGTATTTGCAGAACTGGAGTGGTGGGCAAACACCCCAGGGAGTATTAATTGACCATCACCGCGATCGCTCTCCGGTCTTAGAGTATTTTCGGGTAAATGCAGCAATTCGAGATGCTCTTAAACCCAGGGTAGACTTACCTTCTGGGGGCTATATTATCATTGAGCCAACAGAAGCATTAACGGTCATTGATGTCAACTCTGGTTCCTTTACCCGTTCAGCGACCGCCAGAGAAACCGTGTTATGGACAAACTGCGAAGCTGCTACAGAAATTGCTCGTCAGTTACGTCTGCGCAATATTGCCGGGGTAATTGTGGTTGATTTCATTGATATGGAATCACGGCGTGATCAACAGCACGTCCTAGAACACTTTAATAAGGCACTCAAAGCAGACAAAGCCCGTCCCCAAATTGCCCAGTTAACGGAATTGGGGTTAGTAGAATTGACCCGTAAGCGTCAAGGTCAAAATATTTACGAATTATTTGGTGGAACTTGTCCTACCTGTGGCGGTTTAGGACATATCCTACATATGCCCGGAGAAACTGAAACCAGATTACCAACATCAGCAGAATTACCAGACCGCTTTGTATCCATGCAGCAGCGGGAAACAGGTCCGCAAATTTCACGGATGCCAGAACCACGGGAAACCTACGATAGAGAGGAAGGATACGAAGCAGATACGGGGGTAGCACCGCTGAATCTGATGCATCACCCCAGTTATCAGGAACTGAGTGAAAGTAACAAACCCCGTCGCGTTCGTCGTCGTCGCATCAGTATCAATGGTGGCAATGGTAAAGATGAGTCACGAGTGAACAATCATCCATTAGCGCTGGTAAACGAACCAGATTTGGACATTGATAATGAAGAAGAATTTGGCGGCACTTCTGAATTACCTCCACCCACTCTCAATAAAACAGGTTGGGGAGATAGAGAACGCAGTAAACCATCAAGGACAGACCTGGTTAAACCAGTAATTGAACCTCCAGAAATTGTAACAGTAGAAATGTCGCCGGAGGAACAAGATGTTTACGCAGAAATGGGAGTTTCTCCATTAGAAAAATTGGGCACAGAGGTCAGAAATCCCAAATCTGTAATTATTAACGTCACCCTACCCGGACAAACATCTACTGCATCCGATGCACCAGAATTGACCCCAGTTCCTAGAAAAACTAGCAAATCAGAAGTTGAGACCAAACCAGAACCAGAATCTTCCGAACCAGAATTTTCCGAACCAGAATCTTCCGTTGTTGTTGCCTCAGAAGAAACTGATACTGACAGCAGCACTCCCAAACGTCGCGTTCGTCGCCGTTCCTCTGCTAAAGGAGGGTAAAATGTAATGTCTACTACTTCCCTTTCCTTAAGGCATTAATGCTCAAGAAACAGAAGGCTGCTGCTAGTTTACCAGCACCACAAAGTAAATTGAACTGGCTAGAATCTTCTACCTTGTCAAGTATTTCTGGATTAATGGCAGGGGTGGATGAAGTCGGTAGAGGTTCTTTGTTTGGTCCGGTGGTAGCAGCAGTCGTCATATTACCAAAGAGTGCTTTAACCGCACCAATCGCAGGAGAAATTAAGGACAGTAAAAAACTCTCAAGCAGTCGCAGAAGAAAAATAGCTCAACAAATCTTCACTCTGGCATTAGACTGGAAAATTGGTTTTGCTTCAACTGCCGAAATTGACCAAATGAATATTTTGCAGGCAACACTTTTAGCAATGAAGCGGGCAGTTTTGAAGTTGAAAGTACAGCCTGCACTTTGTTTGGTGGATGGTAATCAGTTAATTCCCGACTTGTCTGTGACTCAACAAGTAATAGTTAAAGGAGATTCTCTGTCTCTAAATATTGCGGCTGCTAGTATTGTTGCTAAAGTATGGCGCGACGACTTAATAATTCGCCTAGGTTCCAAGTATCCTATGTATGATTTGGAACGAAATAAAGGTTATGGCAGTCAGCGACATTTACTGGCACTGCAAAAGCATGGACCTTCTCCCCTACATCGCAAATCTTTTCGTCCCTGTCAAATAAATAGGGAATAGGGAATTACACATCTTGCACCTAGGTTAAAAACCGGTTTTTTTGCCAATATCTCAGTCTCAAAACTTTGATTTTTCGTTGAGAAACAGGGAATAGGGAATCACACATCTTGCACCTAGGTTAAAAACCGGGTTTTTTGCCAATATCTCAGTCTCAAAACCTTGATTTTTCGTTGAGAAACCCCGGCAGTCGCTACCCTGCACCGAAGCCGCACTCCGTGCGTCTATAAGCCGGGGAACCCTTTCGGTAGTTGCTCATGGGGGAAACCCCCAAGACCGCACTGCCTCACCAACGCGCTGCCTCGCTTTTTTTTGGTCTTGATAGGGAATATTCCTATTACCAATTACCCATTACCAATTAGTGAACCTCAGAGGATGTTTGGAAAGTCTAAAAGCTTACTTAAAACCTCTGTGGGTAAACCTCTCTACTACTAGGAGAGAGGCTTTGAAACCCCATTCCGATATAAAAAGTTTTTCCGCTTCCCTCTCCTGTTTCCCCTCTCTTCCCTCTCCCAATGGGAGAGGGGTTAGATGTAGGTTGGGTTGTAGCTTGCTTCCCCGGAGGGGTAGCATGTAGACGCGGTAGACAGGTCATGGCTTCTCTTTGAGTACGGCTTTGAGCAGAGTAACCCAACAACCGCAACCGATTGCGTTGGGTGGAGGGGCTACGAAATTTCAACACTTCCACGACTTTTGTCAGTCAACCAGCTCGAAACCTCACCCCGGCTAAAGCCACCCCTCTCCCTTTCCCCTCTCCCATTGGGAGAGGGGTTAGGGGTGAGGTTCATCTGTATTTTATCAAGCGTGAAAACCGCTATATTCCTATTACCAATTACCCATTACCAATTAGTTAACCTCACAGATATGATAAATATTCAGAAGGAACGTAATATTATTCTATTTCCCACAGGGGTAATTCACCACGTTTTTGAATAATAGTTGTTTCTTCAGTTTGTAATATTACCCAACGACGATAATCTACGAGCAATTGATGCAATAATCTTTGTTTAATTGTCAACAAAACACTCTTAAGTAAACCATTGCCAGTAGTTTCCAAAATTGGTTTAGGAGTAAAAGAAAATGGTGGTGGTAGTTCAACTTCTACCTCTAAATCTGCTCTTCCTTGAAGACGAGTATCTTTGCCTATTTGAAATGGTGACAAATGTCCCTTTAAATTCAAGTCAAAACGCTGGTTAATATACTCAATACCGAGGATTTCGCAACTTAACGACCGCAAATAAATAGTTCCATTTGATTCTGCCCATATTCTCATATCTACAGTAGGTTGAATACTCAGGGACATGAAACTTAAAGGACGCATTTTCAATCTAAAAATATCGTCAGCTAGCAGTTTAGTGCGACTAGGATCGACTAAAGCATTAACTAGCCGTTGTGGCTGACGTAAGTAATGCTGAATGGGAATAGGCTGTTGGGGTACGGGAATTTCTACTGATTGGGATGCAACAAACTTACTAGGCATAATTTAATGGAATAATTGGTGTGATATATATTATTTATTTGTTTGTTTTTTTGTTTATTTGTTATACTAATACATTTTGTTTCTATAGGATTCCTATTTTATTTTTATGAAGCCCAGTGACCTGGGTCTATGGGCTTAAAAAGTCAGCAGTATTTGACCTCCTTTTTTTCTGCTAAATTTCTCTATTTCTCAGGGTAATTTTACTTTAGCGGAGCTTGCCCGCAAAGCTTCTTAAACTCTATTTATACGTAAAATAGTAACTGATAATTCCAACTTTATCTTAAACAATATATTTGTTCCTAGTTATCCTTCATTAGTTACATACTTCAGAAACAAATTCCTATCTTCAGTTAGATAAATATACCACTTATAGTGGAGGTATCAGCACTTACAACTAAGACAACAAATATAAACCTTGTTGACCAATTCGACTATATTTTAAGTCGGGTTTAAGTATTATACAATTTTTTAATCAGCAATTATGCTTAAATATTTTTTGGCTTTGCTGATTAAAAGTATGACTTTGCCCTCCAACCCCCAATTCTGGGGGATTTAGGGGGTTAATCGAGAACTCTAATCACAGTATTCATACTTTGATTTAGCAACGCCTATTTTTCTAGTCTAGTAAATTAAGCTTTATAAATTTTTCCTCAATAGGAATATTCTCATATTCTCAGGACTTACGCAACTGGCACATTTACCCTAAAACTGTCACATAGTAGTAATTTGTCTATAATGCCTATAAATCAAGGAACATAGAGTTTTATTTCAAATTGAAGTATGTGTGCCAGTTGCCATAATTTTGTGACGCTTGCGTAAGTCATAATTCTTTATGCTTTTGTCTACCATCAACAAGTTTTTCGATCCTTATTCCTGATTACTTTTGGTACAAGCTGTAAAAGCACTGCTGTTGTGGAACTACCCGTTTACCTGTCAGGATAGCAGCGGGGGTTGCTATCCTCCCAATAAAGTTGCTCTCTCCCTTGAATGAACAACCGCACTCACCTGCTACTACTGCTGTTATGGTTATTGATTGGCACTATTATCCGCTTAGTGGATTTAGCATCTCTACCACCTTGGACTGATGAATGTGCCACCATAGTTTTTAGCCTGGGCAATAGTTTTCACACGGTGCCACTAAATCAGGTTATTGGTTCAGATGTTCTTTTGCAACCGCTACAACCTACCTCAGAAGCTGGAATCAGTGCAGTTGTTGAACATTTATTCAGTGAAAGTACTCATCCTCCCTTGTATTTTGCCCTTACCCATCTGTGGATGAAATTGTTTTCACCCCCTCAGGAATTAGCTTCAATTTGGGCAGCGCGATCGCTCAGTGCTTTTTTTGGGGTTGCATGTATTCCAGCCATGTTTGGCTTTGCTTATTTAGTCTTTCCTTCTCGGTTAGCAGCTCAAATGGCAGCAGCAATGATGGCAGTTTCCCCCTACGCCATTTTTCTTGCTAGACAAACACGCCATTACACCTTAGCAATTTTACTGGTTATTGCTTCTGTGTGTTGCTTGTACAAAGCAGTGGAAACCATAAAGCGTCGGCAAATTTTGCCTATCTGGTTGCTATTATCCTGGATAGTCGTCAACTGCTTGGGTATAGCAACTCATTACTTTTTCGCTCTGAGCTTATGTGCCCAAGGCTTGGTGTTACTACTGCAAATTTGGCGACAAATTAAAGCAAGTATATTTACTGAATTAAAAATTTATTGGTGGCGTATCGGGGTAATTGCTGTAGGTACGTTGATGGGTTGTTTAGTATGGTTACCAGTGCTGCAAGGTATTTACGGTAGCGAACCAACAAATTGGGTTAGTGATGGTAACCCTCATACTGATTGGTTTAGTCCTATAGGACGATTGCTAATTTGGATCATCAGTATTTTGTTACTTTTACCTTCGGCATTCACTAACTTACCCCTAGCAATTGTAATTGTTTCTGGGGTGGTCAGCTTACTATTTTTGCTCTGGAGTTTGCCCTATCTCTTCTTGGGTTGGAGGTGCCAGCAGCAAAGCCCAGATAACCATCTAGCCATGGAAATCTTAGTTGAGTACGTTGTTGGGGCGATCGCCATTTTTTTGGCTATTACCTATGGTTTGGGTATGGACTTAACCTTAGCTGCTCGTTTCCAATTTGTCTTTGCTCCTGCAATAATTCTTTTATTGGGTGCTGCTTTGGCTGGTATTTGGCAGAACTCACAAAGGTCGCAGTTACTAGTTTACCAAGGTAACTTTACAGGGGTAAATAAAAAATCACACAGTCACAGAGAACCCAGAGTCAAACAAGCAGAGGATAAGTCTATAAGTTGGTTTACCCACCAAGGTTGGTGTACCACACTACTAGATAAATATAAACTATTGCCCATTGTAAATGGCAAGGTGAGGGTAATAATAATTTACTTGATGGCAACCGTAGGGGGGTTTACCGCAGCTTACAATTTGGGCTACCTGCAAAATCATCGTCCTGATATTCTTGCTCCTATCATCCAAGAATTTTCTGAACATCCAGTATTGATTGCCACTACCCACAAACACCACGGACAAACGGGAAGAATGATGGGATTAGCTTGGGAATTCCCCTCTGAGAATTGGCAATTTTTCCTAGCACACAGAGATTCTAAGACTAAAAATTATACCAATGCTATCCAAATGTTTCACCAGCAATTAACCGAACTCCCACGACCTTTTGACCTCTGGTTAGTTGATTTCCAAAGTGGGATAGATTTAGAGTCTCAGCAATGTGTCCCTGACCATCCAAAGCGGAAATCTGCTGGTGAATACAGATACAGACTGTATCGCTGTAGAGCCACTAATTAATTGGTGGATTAAAATATAGGTTATTTCTATTTTTGAATTCACAACTAAACACCATGAATGTATCCATAGCCCATTTGGGACCCCTAGGTACTTACGCGGAACAGGCAGCTATTAATTTTACTAAAATTTTAGCTCAAGACATTGGTAAAGAAGCTGACTTATATCCCTATCCCAGCATTGCCCAGACATTAAAAGCCGTAGCCCAAAAAGAGGTAGAATTAGCTGTGGTACCAGTGGAAAATTCCATTGAAGGCAGTGTCACAATGACATTGGATACCTTATGGCAGTTGGATAATTTACAAATACAATTGGCTTTGGTGATGCCAATTGTCCATGGATTTATTTCCTGTGCCCAAAATGTAGAAGATATTAAAACAGTTTATTCCCATCCCCAAGCTTTAGCACAATGTCAGGGATGGTTAGAGCGTTCTCTCCCCAACGTCAAGCTAATTCCCACTAATTCCACCACAGAAGCTTTACAACTACTCAAACAGGATTTGACAGCAGCTGCTATTTCATCCCAACGAGCAGCGCAACTGTATAACCTACCAATATTAGTTACTGGCATTAATGACCATCCAGAGAATTGTACTCGCTTTTGGATAATAAGTCGGGATGATGTCTCTTACCCTTACCACAAATCTCCAACACTCAGCCATACCTCCTTAGCTTTTAGCGTACCAGCTAATGTTCCTGGTGCTTTAGTTAAGCCACTACAAGTATTTGCAAAACTGAATATTAATCTGAGTCGCATTGAATCCCGTCCCACAAAGCGATCACTAGGAGAATATTTGTTTTTCATTGACTTAGAAGCAGACGCTTGTGAACCCAAAATGAAATCGGCATTGGCAGAACTAACTACCTATACCGAAGTCTTAAAAATATTTGGCAGCTACAGTGTTTTGCAAACTGTTGGGGTTGGCAATGGGTAATTGGTAATGGGTAATTGGTAATTAGTAACTCCTAACTCCAAACTAATTAAATGTATCTTTGATTGCTGTACGTGCTGCCAAGTGATTGCGAGTGGAAGTCAAAATTTCTGCTTCCCGTTGCAAACGAGCAGCAGTATCCTGTGTTTCCAACAATCCCTGTTGTTCGTTAGGGACTCCATAAAGATTGCTTGCCACCCAATAAGACAATTCTAGAGGTAAATCGGGTAAATCTTCCGGTAGTTCAATACTTTGTTCAGTTAACTTGGCTGACAGACGCACTACGTCTCGCAGTAATTGTTCTACTTCTGTTGCCAGAGGATATAAATCTTGAGTAGGGGGATTATCTTCAATCCATTCCACCAAACCAATGCGGTAAGGTTTTTCCCGAACATACTCTAAAACACGGAACCTTTGCTGTCCCAAACTTAACATCTTAATACGGTCATCAGGCAACCGTTGGTAATCAATGATTTGGGCACAGCAACCAATATCAGCAATGGTACCCCCTGCCGGATCTACCATCAATACCCCGAACCTGCGATCGCTCTCCAAAATTGTGTTCATCATAATTCGGTAGCGAAACTCAAATATATGCAGGGGTAAAGGTCTGGTGGGAAATAGAACCACTTTCGGTAACGGGAACAGAGGTAGTTCGCGAACAGCAATTTTAGAAGATGATGTCATTTTTTCCTTGGTATAATTTTAATCTTTAAAATTTCTGAATCTCTGCTTATCCCGTAATTTTTCTCAGGTTCATTTGGGTTGTTAGATATACTTTACTACTGATGGAGGATGCTACCTTGATGTCAAGTCTAGAGCATAAAAGCAACCGGGGTTAAGCGACCATTAACTGACAATAATGGCAAATTTATATTGGATTTTGGAATTATAGTAAGCTGTAAATCCTGATTTTAAATATAGCGGTTTTCGGTTGAGTGTAGATGCGCAGTGACTTCCCAGAGGGTGGTACAGGAATTCTAACTCACCACGTCACTTGCTACAACGGGGGAAACGATAGCACAGCACTGCTTCCCCTTCTTCTGTGCTACCCTGCACCAAAGCCACTACCTGTCTAGGTAAGCAGAGGGGTGGCTTTAGCTGGGGTGAGGTTGCGTATGTATTGTTCTCAAGTGAAAACCGCTATATTTGCTTATAGCAATTACTTTTAATTACATTTTACCATCTTGATTTTCCACTAAAAAGCCCTGAGAAAAATTTCTTCAGGGTTATGTCAAAATTATCACAAAGATATCTTTTTTATCCTTGTTCATTGGTCTTTTGTGGTAGTGCAACATTTAACCTCTACAAACCTACGCATCCGCAGGTAGTACCTGTATGGCATCAGATAAAATCCGATGGTTGTTGCCGACAAAGCTTTGCTGTACAGCAAAGCGCTAATAAACGTTTTTGGAGGCTCTGGTAATACTGACCGCGCCTACTCTGACCGCACTATAACTTCTCACAGTCCATTATTTTACGTCGCGTGACATCCACCCCACCGCAAGGCGGATGGGGAATTCCGCAAATAAGGTTAAACAAGTTACTAACTCTCTCTATACTAGCACAATCCAGCTTTTAGCGCCTCGGTTTCGCTCAAAGACCTTGCTAAACCTCCGTAAATAACATTTACCAAAGTTTGTCAAGGTTTAACAAAGAATGATGCTAATTATTGCACCTCTGAATGACTAATGACTAATTAGAGCTTAACTTCAATATCCACACCTGATGGTAGATCCAATTTCATTAAAGCATCAATAGTTTTAGGAGAAGGCTGGTAAATATCTATAATCCGACGGTGGGTACGAGTTTCAAAATGTTCCCGTGAATCCTTATCAACGTGGGGCGATCGCAATACGCAGTAGATGCGGCGTTTTGTGGGTAGAGGAATTGGACCGATTGCTGTAGCGTTAGTGCGGTTAGCTGTATCTACAATCTTCTCGCAAGATGTATCGAGTAAGCGACGATCAAAAGCTTTTAAGCGAATTCTAATTTTTTGGTGCTGTAGGGTTGCCATTTTCAATTTTCCTGGTTCTAGAAATTTTAGATTTTGCGGAAAGTTGGGGGTGTTAGTTTCCGTCCTGTTAAACTTTCCAAGACGGATTTTAGATTTTAGATTATAGATGCCAATCCACAATCCAAAATCAAAAATGCAAAATTCATGATACTGTTGGCGAATTAATGAATGGTCTAGCCCCTCATTTCTCGTTCCTTGCCTCTTTTCAGCAATGCAGCGATTGAGGCTCCCCCCTCAAATCCGGGCTTCCTGCAAGTGCATTTCCACGCTGGAGCCTGGAAACGAGAGAGACACTCAAAGTTGGGGGGTGAAACCCATCATTAATTGACCAACAGTATCATTCATTTAAGGGAAGATAAAAGAGCAGAGAGGAATTTTACCATCTCTGCTCCTTGGGGGATTAAGGTACAGATGTACTACTTAAGAATTTTGGAAACAACGCCAGCACCGATGGTGCGACCACCTTCACGAATAGCGAAGCGCATTCCTTGCTCAATAGCAATGGCGTTGATCAGTTCTACGGTCATTTTAATGCGGTCTCCGGGCATAACCATTTCCGCAGCGCTGCCATCATCAGCAGTAAAGGTCTTGATTGTACCGGTCACGTCGGTTGTCCGCACGTAGAACTGAGGACGGTAACCAGCAAAGAATGGAGTTTTACGACCACCTTCTTTATCTGTGAGAACGTAAACTTCACCTTCAAATTGGGTATGGGGAGTGATGGAACCAGGCTTGGCAAGTACCATACCGCGCTCAATATCAGTTTTTTGAATACCACGCAGTAGCAAACCAGCGTTATCCCCAGCCATACCTTCTTCAAGACTCTTCTTGAACATCTCGATACCAGTAACGGTGGTGCTGCGAGTATCTCTAATTCCCACTAATTCAACGGTATCGCCAATTTTGACCTTACCGCGCTCGATTCTACCGGTAGCTACCGTACCACGACCTGTGATGGAGAATACGTCCTCAACTGCCATGAGGAAGGGCTTATCTACATCGCGCTCAGGTGTAGGAATGAATGAGTCTACGTTATCCATAAGGTCGTAGATTTTATCTACCCACTCATTTTCACCCCGTTGGGTTTTGGGGTTAGCAGTCATGTGTTCCAGTGCCAGTAGACCAGAACCTGCGACGATGGGAATATCATCTCCAGGAAAATCGTAGCTGGAAAGCAATTCCCGAACTTCTAGTTCCACTAACTCTAGCAGTTCCTCGTCGTCTACTTGGTCTTGCTTGTTCAAGAACACTACTAGGCTGGGTACACCTACCTGTTTTGCCAGTAGGATGTGTTCCCGAGTTTGGGGCATCGGACCATCAGCAGCAGACACCACTAGAATAGCTCCATCCATCTGGGCAGCACCAGTGATCATGTTTTTTACGTAGTCTGCGTGTCCGGGGCAGTCTACGTGGGCATAGTGCCGATTTTCAGTTTCATATTCTACGTGGGCGGTGTTAATGGTAATACCCCGCGCCTTTTCCTCAGGAGCATTATCGATTTGATCGTAAGCCTTTGCCTGAGCCTGACCAAGAGCCGACAAGGTCATGGTAATAGCTGCTGTCAGCGTAGTTTTACCATGGTCAACGTGTCCAATGGTACCAATGTTTACGTGGGGTTTAGTTCTTTCAAACTTTGCGCGTGCCATGTATAGTACTTTCCTTTTCTAAATTAAGCGTTCCCTTTGCTTTTAGCTATGATTGCCTCAGACACGTTGCGAGGCACTTCTTCGTAGTGGCTAAACTCCATGGAGAAGACGCCCCGACCCTGGGTTTTTGACCGGATATCAGTGGCGTAGCCAAACATTTCTGCCAATGGGACTTTAGCAGTCACCTTTGACAGACCATCTTCAGAACCCATGCCCTCTATTTGTCCGCGACGGGAATTGAGGTCGCCCATCACATCCCCTAGGAAGTTTTCGGGTACTTCTACCTCAACTTTCATCATCGGCTCTAAGAGGGCAGGTGAAGCCTTCATTGCTGCCGCTTTCATTGCCATGGAACCGGCAATTTTGAAAGCCATTTCTGAAGAGTCTACATCGTGGTAAGAGCCATCAATCAACGTTGCTTTCACGTCAATTAAGGGATATCCAGCTAGAATACCGGATTCGCAGGTTTCTTTCATTCCTGCTTCCACTGGTGCGATGTACTCTTTGGGGACAGCACCACCAACAATCTTGGAGACAAATTCAAAGCCGCTTCCGGGTTCTCCTGGCTCCAAGTCAACTACAACGTGACCGTACTGACCTTTACCACCACTTTGGCGGATGAATTTACCTTCTACTTTGGTGACAGCTTTGCTAATTGTTTCGCGGTAAGCTACTTGCGGCGCACCGATGTTAGCTTCCACTTTAAATTCCCGTAGCATTCTGTCTACCAGAATTTCCAAGTGCAACTCACCCATTCCGGCAATTACGGTTTGGTTAGTTTCCGGATCAACGCTGACACGGAAGGTTGGGTCTTCTTCCGAGAGAGTTTGCAGAGCTTTGGAGAGCTTATCCATGTCGTTCTTGGTTTTGGGTTCTACCGCCACCGAGATTACAGGTTCGGGGATATACAAGGATTCCAGAATTACTGGCGCTCCTTCGTCACAGAGGGTGTCTCCTGTGAGAGTATCTTTTAATCCCACAGCCGCTCCCAAATCCCCCGCCCGTAATTCATCGACATCGATTCTCTCATCTGCCTTCATCACCACTAAGCGGGAAATTCGCTCTTTTTTATCTTTTGTGGCGTTATAAACGTAGCTGCCTTTCTTCAAAATACCAGAGTAAACGCGCACAAAGGTTAAGCGACCGTAGGGGTCTGCCATAATTTTGAACGCGAGTGCCGATAAAGGTGCATCATCATCGGCGTGTCTGTTGACGATTTCACCATTAGGTAGCGTACCTTCGATGGCTGGTACTTCAGTTGGCGCTGGCAGATAATCTACAACTGCATCTAGCAGCAGTTGCACGCCCTTATTTTTAAAGGCTGAACCGCACAACATTGGCACAATTGTACCTGCAAGCACCCCTTTACGCAGGGCAGTGCTAATTTCGGAGGCGGTAAGTTCTTCACCTTCAAAATACTTATTCATCAGGTCGTCATCAGTTTCCGCTACCGCTTCTACTAGTTTGGTACGGTACTCTTCCACCTCAGCTTGCATTTCGGGGGGAATATCCGTTTGCTGGATATCTGTTCCCTGGTCATTATTGTATATAAAAGCACACATTTTTACCAGGTCAACAATTCCCTGAAATTCGCTTTCACTACCAATTGGCAGTTGAATGGGAACAGCGTTAGTCCGCAAGCGATCGCCTACCTGCTCGTATACTTTATAGAAGTTCGCACCAGTGCGATCCATCTTGTTCACAAAGACGATGCGGGGTACCTGATAACGGTCTGCCTGACGCCAAACTGTTTCTGTTTGGGGCTGTACACCACCTACAGAACATAAAACGGTAATTACACCATCAAGTACCCGCATAGAACGTTCTACTTCGATGGTGAAATCAACGTGTCCCGGTGTGTCAATAATATTAATTTGATGATCTTTCCAACTGGTACTAATTGCAGCAGCAGTAATGGTGATTCCCCGCTCCCGCTCCTGAGCCATCCAGTCGGTGACAGCAGTCCCTTCGTGGACTTCACCAATCTTATGAATGATGCCAGAGTAAAACAGGATTCTTTCTGTTGTTGTTGTCTTGCCCGCATCTATATGCGCCGCAATACCTATATTGCGTACTTTTTCCAGCGGGATACTACGTGCCACACTTCCCTCCTATAGTTTTCGCCTCATGATATCTCGTATATTACACTTTGTTAAGTTTCTATACTTTTGCAGAAAACCGTCATTTTTTGTAAACAGTACAATATATCGCTTTTTAATGAGTCTCCGTCCTTAAGAACGGGGTTTTTTTAGACGCGCTATTTACGCGTCTTTCAATTAATAGCGATAGTGGGCAAAGGCTTTGTTGGCTTCTGCCATCCGGTGTGTTTCTTCGCGCTTACGAATTGTACTTCCAGTTTCGTTGGCAGCATCCATTAATTCGTTTGCCAATTTGTTTGCCATTGTCCTACCAGGACGTTGTCTGGAGTACTGCACCAACCAACGTAGTGCTAGGGTAGTACCCCGATCAGCACGTACTTCCATCGGTACTTGGTAGGTAGCACCACCCACTCGTCGTGCCTTTACTTCTACCAAAGGAGTGGCATTACGCACAGCTCTTTCAAAGGTTTCTAAAGGATCACCACCGGTGCGTTCTTCAATTGTTTTAAATGCGTCATAAACGACTCTAGCAGCGAGGGATTTTTTCCCATGACGCATAATCCGCCGCATGATCATACTTACGAGACGGCTGTTATAAACTGAGTCAGGGGGAACGGGACGCCTTTGAACAACACCACGACGAGACATAATTCAACCTTAATTCTGATTTAGCAACGATAATGATATACGATTTACACAGACCTTTTACATTTATTGCCAGCGATGCTGACTTGTTTACTTGCTCTCCACAAGTAGACATATAACGCGACAATTATTATATACCTTAAGACTCATCTTTCAATGCTGCTGTCGCTAACAACATTCCGAAAAAATCCCTGCCTTCATGGGCTGAACGCAGGCTACAGTAGTTCAAATTTTTTGGTGAAGGTGGCTGCTGCGATTAACCGCAAATTTCGATTAATCGCAACGGCTTTATCCTTTAGGACGCTTTGTTCCATATTTGGAACGACCTTGCTTACGGTCTTTGACTCCGGCTGTATCTAAGGTGCCACGGATAATGTGGTATCTCACGCCTGGTAAGTCCTTTACACGACCGCCGCGAATCATCACGACAGAGTGCTCTTGTAGGTTGTGACCTATTCCTGGAATATAAGCTGTGACTTCAAATCCAGAAGTTAGTCTCACCCTCGCTACTTTGCGCAGAGCTGAGTTAGGTTTTTTCGGCGTTGTTGTGTACACCCTGGTGCAAACCCCCCGACGTTGAGGGCATTGTTTTAGGGCTGGGGACTTGGTTTTCTGACGCGCTAGTTCGCGTTCATTACGGATTAATTGCTGTATTGTTGGCATGAGTTACAGCACGTATGCGTTACTGTCTATACTTTCTAAGTTTTAACAAATCACTATTATACCGTTTTTAATGATTTTCTGTCAAATTTTAAGTTTACGCAAAATCATCAGGGGTAATCCTGTTAGTCAATTAGTGATGGGTTTCACCCCCAACTTTGAGTATCTCTCTGGTTTCCAGGCGACGGTCTGGAAATGCACTCACCAGAGGCTCCCGGCGACCGCCAGGATTTGAGGCGGGAGCCTCAATCGCTGCATTCCTGAAAAAAGGCAAGGAACGAGAAAAAATCATCGGGGGTAAGCCCCACAATTCCATTTATGGGATAAGCCTATAACCCACATTCCGCACCATTTTCAATATAGCGGTTTTCAGTTAATTTCTAGTTACCAGCGTCACGCTGGTAATTAGGGGAGTTGAGGCTCTGCCTCCTGGTTATCCTTTTTGGAAGTGCAAGTTGTTAGGTGAAACGAAGTGGAACTCAACAATCATGTTGATAGCGTTGGGTTACCCTGCAGCGAAGGCTACCCTACGGGAAGCAAGCTACAACCCAACCGACGCCAGTTTTCTTGGGTCTTGCTGTCAAAACCCCACGGAAGACAGCCGGGGACGCAGAAATTGCCCTAATCTAACGAGACAGTATGTTAGAGGTAAGAGTGAAAAACGCTATATTCCCCGTCTTTTGTGATAAAATACATTTAATTGCTCTACCATAGGGCTATACCTAAGAGGTTGTTTGAGGGGTCCAAAAGGTTACTTAAAACCTCTGTGGGTAAACCTCTCTCCTACTAGTCCAGAGGCTTTAAGACCCCTATTTTTCTGTTCCCCTTCCAGCATTAAAAGTTTTTCCGCTTCCCTCTCCTGTTTCCCCTCTCCCATTGGGAGAGGGGAAACAGGAGAGGGCTTCCCCTAGGGGTTAGGGGTTAGGTTTTTAGGGTTGTGATGTTAAACATAATATTTTTCAAACATCCTCTAAGGTTACTGGCGAGAGTTTGACACTCCATCGTCCTATAAGGACGAGGATTCTTGGTTAATTGACACTCCTTAAATCTAGAGCGGACGCCGTCTATCCTTATTACCGACTTCCCGCAGAAAAACTGCAAAAGAAGCAAGCTGAAGCAATCTAGACCCAGCGGGATTATCTCCCCAAACGTAGTTTTACCCTGTTCTCCGGTGCCCCCGGATACAGCATTTATGTATATATTCAACTTTGC
>JASJCY010000092.1 GCA_030065825.1 Nostocaceae cyanobacterium
GTAGGAATTCGTGATTTGATGTATTATCTCGACTTATGCGAACACACGAGTAGAAAGTATTTAAATGTTTTGTTTGAGTTGGGATATTTGAAAAGAAGCAGGAGAGGCAAGGAATTCTACTACTCGTATTCTGGTGATTCAAGCGATGAATAAAGTAAGTTTTGTTAGGTTTGTACAAGAGGATGGTTCGATATGGCGATTAAATCTAAACTGCATGGAAAGGGTTGTTTTTTGTGAGACGGATAGTATTCCTTACTTGACTGTCTACTTTGTGTCTGATAAGCCACCTCTTACTTTTACAGGTAAGTCAGCCATATCAGCATATCAAGCCTTAATAGTTGCCACTTCATAAGTTTATAAAAATTACTGACAGTAATTACTGTCAGTAATTACTGACAGTAATTATAACAGACAAAGGAATAGGATGAGAAATACTAAGTTACCGGTTGTACATACCAGCCTCGCGGATAACTGTATCCGCGTCGGTTCCGATGATTGGTACGACTGGCTGAAGAAGGTGAAAGCTTTCTGGTATGTATCCCAGTTTCACACTATCGCTGTGAGGAACGGCAACGGAAATAATTGGTATGCCTCCAGACGCTTTGCGGGGAAGTCGCGTTATTGCTATCTAGGCAAGACCAAGGACTTAACTTATGAACGGTTGCAACTGATGGCTAAGGAGTTATCTAAACCAGATTGGGAATATTGGAATCAGATATCAGGTACTGGGAGTAGTGGTCGCTGAATAGTTGTACAAGTTCCTTTTTTTGAAAAATGCGACCGCTTAGTGGTCGCATAAAGTTTTGTAACGTAGGTTGTTCACTCAATTAATTAGTGCTAGGTTTAAAAAATGAGTGAAATTTGAGTGAAAGTTACTTAGATTGTGGGAAATGGCGGCGAGCAGAGGAAGGCTCAAACTCCTGAAACCAGTTCTCATTATGCAACGCCATTATTTAATGTACAAATGGAGAATAGGGGATTTGAACCCCTGACCTCTGCGGTGCGATCGCAGCACTCTACCAGCTGAGCTAATTCCCCAAAGTAACCAAATACGATTTTAACACTCACCAGTGCTAGATTGCAGTTGTTTTTGGGAATAAACTTGTTGTATGCGTTCGAGTTCCAAGTCTGTAAGATAATCTACAGTCCAGTTACACCAGCGTTGTAACATATGGAAGGGGTAAGTATTAGCCACACCAACTACTTGCATTCCAGCGCGTTTTGCGGCTTGAATACCCACAGGGGTATCTTCTATAGCCAGACACTCTCTTGATTGCAAATTCAGTCCTGGATATTCCTGATTGAGGTGTTGAACTGCTAGTTTATAACCATCAGGTTCCGGTTTACTGGTAATCAGATCGTCCCCTGCTACTATAACTTTAAAATACTCAGCCAACTTAGAGCGCTCAAGAATAGGTAAAATTTCTGCACGAATCGCACCACTAACTATCCCTAGTTTCAAGTTTTGAGAACGCACCTGAAATATTAAGTCATCTAAACCAGAATACAAAGGCAATTTTTCTAGTTTCTCCAGTTCTAGCAGATAATCTTGCGCCTTCTTGTGTAATAATTGATTCAAATAGTTGTCAACAGGAACACGACCGCGACTGCTAAGTAACTCATGCAAACAATCGCGATCACTACGTCCTAGACATACTTGTTGATACTCACCTTTTTTGAGGACAAGATTTTCCGACAGCAAAATCTCCTCTATCAATCGCTGGTGGATTGATTTGTCGTTGATGATGACGCCATTAAAATCAAATAGAATTGCCTTTAAACTCATGCTGTAGTATCAAAAGCTGGCGATGGAAAACCCCGCAAATTGGGATTGTTGTCTATGAAAATCGGTGCAGATTGCTGTGTATTCCTGTGAATCGTTGTATTCGTTGAAATTGGTTTAGTACCACTAGTTAGCTGATGTATCCACCACACATCCTCAGTTCGCACCCCTGCAAATCCTGCTGCACCCATACTCGCATCCACACTAGTCTCTCCATACTCCCGAATATATGGCTCTTCAAATACATCATTCAGCCATTGTAACTGACGCAGGCTCTTTTGATTCCCATCTAAAATCAAGACTTGTCCCCCTGGTACCAGTAAGCGAAAAGCTTCCCGCAAAATTGCTTGGGATACTGTTACTGGTGTCTCGTGGAATAATAAGGAAGCGGTCACTATATCAACGGAAGCATCGGGAATACCTGTATGTTCAGCGTTTCCATGTCGCCAAATTATGTCTAAATCAGCACTCTTTGCCTTGTGGAAAGCCCGGACTAACATGTAAGGTGATAAATCTAAACCAATCACCTCTGCCTCTGGAAAAGCTTGCTTTAACAACAAAGTTGTAGAACCAGTTCCACAACCCAAATCAATAATTCGTCGTGGTTGTTTCACTTTAATAGTATCAATTAAAGCTTGCCTAACCCAGGTTTCATTCGGTGGTGTCACGTATTGAGTCACTGCATCATAGCTAACTGCTGCATCAAAATTAAGATATCCCCCCTCAATTCCATGAAAATTTTGGCTGCTGTAGTACGTAGGAATTGTCACATCACCCCGACGGAAGTAATTCCCCTCTTGCTCCCAATCCACGCTTTTGGCGTAATGCTGCAACCCCTCTTCATCAATCAAAAGTCTAAATATAGGAGATAAAAAGCGTTCCCAAATTGTATCTTGTCTAACCGTCATAAGATTTTGTGGGATTGAATTGGTTGATTCCGATTTGGTTTACTGTTACAAATTTTAATACATTTTCCACAAATTTACGTATCATACCATTAGATTTAGAAGGTGTTTATAAAACAAATATAAAATTCTTGCGAGATGATTAACACAAGAAAACTCCTAAAACCCTTGCAATTTCCTAGGTTGGGTTACTCTACGAGAAGCCTCCCGACCGTCGTCTACACTCAACCAGTTCTCGCGAGTGTCCAGAAACCGGGTTTCTTTTGGTATACATACTCAAATTCTCGGTTCTCCACCTATAAAAACCCGGTTTCTTATGATTGACGTTGTGTGCTTTTTGTATTATATTTGTAACATAAATCTGCACTTTCAGGCTACGGATGATGTCAGGGTTCTCTAGTACTCAACTACATTTTGATCAGTTGTGGCACAGGCATCCTGCCTGTGCAGTAGTCAGGCAAGGATGCCTGTGCCACAAGTGATTATTTTTACCATCAAAATCCAAAATCCAAAATCTAAAATCTAAAATTAGCAGTCTATGGCTTACGAAAAGTTAAAAATTTCCACACCATCCCCTGTTTTATCTTGGGCAAATCATGAATTAGGAAATGAAGAAACCAAGATGGCAAAGAATGTAGCATCACTGCCATTTGTATTTAAACATATAGCATTGATGCCAGATGTCCACTTAGGAAAAGGAGCGTTAGTTGGTTCTGTAATTGCTACGAAAGAAGCGATTATTCCTGCGGCTGTGGGTGTTGATATTGGTTGCGGTATGTGCGCCATAAAAACTCCATTTACTGGCGAACAATTAGAAGGCAAACTAAAGAAAATTCGCCAGGATATTGAAGCAGCAATTCCTACTGGTTTTAGTGAAAACAAAGATGTTGAAAAAACTGTAACTAACTGGCAGAAATGGCGTGATTTCAAAGAATTGCATCGTGGTGTGCAAGACTTGGAAGGAAAAGCCATGAAACAAATGGGTTCTCTGGGAGGGGGTAAAGTATTGCTCCTTACTGTAGTAATATAGTAATCAAAACTCGTCCAAATCGGTGAAGGCTGAGATGTTAACACCGAGGGAAGCGGTAAAACGCCCCGTAGAGAGCAGAGGGACTTGGGCATCCTAATTAATTAGGATGAAGGTGTGCTCCGAACTATACCGAATAGGAAGGTATAGAACCAAGCAGAAATGACTTGGTCGATTGCAACTTTCATCTATGAAATTGTGGAGAAATGAAAGCCACTAATATCAACCTCGACAATCCCAATTACGCCTACTTATTTGGTTTTATTTAAACTGATGGTCATCTGTACAATAACACTCGCAATCGGGGGAAGTTAAGTATAGAAGTCAGCAAAAAAGATGAACAAATACTGTGGGCATTCAAGAATCTGATACCGTTTAATTCTTCGGTAGTTGAGCGTGTACGTAGGACTAATTTCAGTCCAAATTACACTTCAGTTATCTGGAGAGTTTATGATAAAAGATTTCGAGATGATCTCGAATTATTGGGTTTACCGAATGGTAGTAAATCAGAGTTGATAAAACCACCAAGTTGTAACTACTCAAAAAAGGATTACTTTAGAGGTTTAGTAGACGGTGATGGTTCATTAGGACTTACCTCATTCATGCTTTCCCTTTTTATCTCTAGTAACTTCTAGCTCATACATTGCTATAGAGTATTTAGAGTTAATTAAAGAGATTACAGGTAAAGCTAAAACCTCTAACAAAAATACTAGAGATAGCATTTACAACATAGTGGTTTACAAAGAAGACGCTCAACTTTTAGCAAGATACTTGTACTATGACGGTTGTTTAGCTTTGCCTAGAAAACTAATTAATGTATCAGAAGTACTAAGTTGGAAACGTCCTCCTGAAATGAAGAGGGTGAATAACAGAAAACGTTGGTCACCTGAAGAAGATGAGTTTATTACTACCAATTCAGTTGAGTGTTCGATGAAAGTGTTAGGCAGGAGTAGAAGCAGTATTGAACTTAGACTGTGGAGACTTAAGAAGCTTAACCAGCAATTAGTAACAAATTGAATCATTTTATCGAGGTTTGTCTCGATACAGAGAACCAAGTTTGGCTGATGTTACATTCAGGTTCCCGAAACATCGGGAATAAGTTAGCACAGTGCCATATTAGTACTGCCAAGGAATTAGCAAAAATGGCAGGTAATACATTACCCGATCCAGATTTATCCTATTTTGTTACTGGTACACCAGAATTCCAGGCATACTGGCATGATTTACAATGGGCACAGGAATATGCTCATTTTAACCGCGATGTGATGATGGCAAGATTTAAGCGTATCATTGAGAAACATTTAGCGGGTGGAAAGGCAACTAAGCCTTTATTAGAGGTAAATTGTCACCACAATTATGCTGAAAAGGAAGTGCATTTTGACGAGGATGTTTACGTAACTCGTAAAGGTGCAGTTCGTGCCCAAAAAGAAGACTATGGTATTATTCCTGGTTCAATGGGGGCAAAATCTTACATTGTTAAAGGTAAAGGTAATGTCCATAGTTTTTGCAGTTGTAGTCATGGTGCAGGGCGTTTAATGTCAAGAAATAAGGCAAAAAAAGCCTATACCCTTGATGATTTAATTGAGCAAACAAAGGGAGTAGAATGCCGCAAAGATGAAGGTGTTTTAGATGAAATTCCTGGTGCTTATAAGCCCATTGAGCAAGTAATGGAAAATCAAGCCGATTTGGTGGAAGTTGTAGCAACCCTCAAGCAAGTTCTTTGCGTCAAAGGGTAATAAATAAGTCAAAAGTCAATTACTCGTAGAGATAGGGAATAGGGAATGGGGAACAGGGAACGGGGAATGGGGAACAGGGAACAGGGAACAGGGAATGGGGAACAGGGGACAGGGAACAGGGAACGCGGAACAGGGAAGAAGAAATACAAAGTGTACTGAGTTTGTTTCAAGAATCAAATAGAAGTCTTATAGTCCTATATTTCCTATTTATTATTTCCTATTTATTATTCCCTATTCCCTATTCTCTATTTATTATTTCCTATTTATTATTCCCTATTCTCTATTTATTATTCCCTATTTATTATTCCCTATTCCCTATTCCCTATTAATTCATAGGATTCCCAGGCATTATGATGGTAAACTAGTAATGTTTAAGTTTTACCAGATGTACCGTTGATTAGATCCTTAATAATTATTGTTACTATCGTCTTGATGACGATAGTTTTTCTGTTTCCTGGGTTGGCATTAGCATCGGTTAAATACCAACTACACAATTTAGCACAGATTCAAATCCCAAGTAAATCCATGACTTCTCCAATAACTCCCCAAATAACTCCCGAAGCAGCCTTAGAAAATTTTTTTACTACCGAAGAACAGATAGATACTGAATTGTTTACAGACAGCGTTTTAATGCAAGTACCTGTCACTCAGATCAAAAATATAATTACAGATATCAAAAATCAACTAGGAAGCTATCAAGGGGTTGAAAAAAGTGGTCAGGAATATTTAGTTACTTTTACTCAAGGTTCAGTACTCATAAAAATAACTATAAATACCCAAGGAAAAATAGTCGGACTGCTATTTAAACCACCAAAATTAAAGATTAGTAGTCTAGAACAAGCAGTTGCTGAACTTAAGTCGTTACCTGGTGAAGTTAGTTTTTTAGTCAAGGAAGACTCTGAAATCCTGGTAGCGCTAAATAGTACCACACCCCTAGCAGTTGGTTCAGCCTTCAAACTCGCCGTCCTCAAAGTACTCAAATCACAAATTGCCTCCCTCCAGCGTTCGTGGAAAGATATAGTCATACTCCAACCTGATGATAAAAAGTTACCATCTGGCATGTTACGAACTTGGCCTGATGGTTCACCCCTAACGTTGCAGACACTCGCCTCCTTGATGATATCAATCAGCGACAACACAGCAACAGATATTTTAATCAACTTGATTGGACGAGAATCAATTGAATCTATTTCACCCCGCAACAGTCCTTTCTTAACCACCCGTGAAATGTTTGTTTTGAAAAGTTCTCAAAATCGCCAATTACTCCAGCGCTATCGTCAAGGTAATGAAAATGAACGTCGTCTATTGCTTGCAGAATTAGCAAAACTACCCCGTCCCGATCTCCTCAATGAATTTGAAGGAACCCTTGATGTAGAGTGGTTTTTTACCTCTGAAGAACTTTGCAGATTAATAGAAGAAGTTGCAAATTTACCGTTGATGAGTATTAATCCTGGAATTGCTAATCCAAATGATTGGGAGGAAGTAGCATTTAAAGGTGGTTCCGAACCTGGTGTTTTCAACCTCACAACTTGGTTAAAGGGAAAGAATGGCAAAAACTATTGTGTAGTTGCAACTTGGAATAACAAAGATGCACCCGTGGATGAATCGAAAATTTCTGCATTGTACGGTGGGGTGATTTCTTTCTTAGCTGATGAAACCAAATAGACCTCTGCGGAAATGAGGTTTCTATATTCTCGTTATTCTGGTTTCTGGTTACCAGGCTCAGCCTGGTAACTAGGGGAGTTGAGGCTCTGCCTCCTGATTATCCCATAACGACATTGATGCAAGTTATCAGTTATAACCCACTCTACGACTGAAAATGATAACTTGCAGCATGTTCAAGAAGAGCCAGAGGCTATATATTCTAGTTACCAGGCTCAGCCTGGTAACTAGGGTTTGGAGGCTCTGCCTCCTGATTATCGCAACGGGTGCAAATTAATCAATAAAAAATAACACTAGTGTTATTACATAAGTATTTGTACTACTAACATATATCTATTTTAACTGTTAACTTTTTAATACTGGATAAATAATGTAAAAGTCAATCTTATTACTACTTTTACTATATTTTCCAGCTATTTGACCAAAAAAACTAACTTTTACGGAAAAGCTATCATAGCTTCTTGTAGTTAGAAAAAATGCTGTTAAATAAACGTTATGCATGTAAATGTTGATACAAAAAAAAGAGGGCGCTTTATTGAACCATTGCCCTATGTTGCTTTAGGTGCATCTGCATTAGTGTTTTTGGCGTTAATTACCTCTCCATTTTTTAAGAAAACCCTTGTTAACAAAAATGTAACAGTTAATAAAGGACAGCCTGTTAAGATAGAGACACTGGAACTCAAATCCCAATCAATTGGTGCCTTGCGAGTTGATGCCGAAGCACTCATCCGAACTAACCAGTGGGTAACTTACGAGATTCAACTATTCGATTCCCAAGGTAAACTTCTCGCCTCTGGTATTAAGGAAGCCTGGAGAGAGTCTGGTATTTGGCGTGAAGGTGGCGAATCTGGTAGTTGGTCCCAAAGCGATCTTAGGGGAGGAATAGACGTCCGCGCCAAGCAGAACGAAAAATTAACAGTTGCCATCAATGTCTTAGGATACGGAGACAGTAGAGGACGGGAACTCAATTTAGCGGTGCCTTTGAGGGTCAAGGTTGAAAATGGGGTTGTAGATACGCGCCATCTTTGGCCTGGTTTATTTGGCTCTCTAGCGCTAGCTGTGATGTCTTTGATTTCTACACGCTACATTGGAAAAGTGGCGATCGCCAAAACCATTAACGATAGCGACCCCAGTGGACGGGGTGAACTTGGTGGTGCCAAGAAACTAGTGCGTGTCAATGTCAACATAGAAGCAGACGAAACCTCCCCCCGAGAATTGGAAGTCAAGCTAGTTATTAATGATAGCTATGGCGAACTAGTGTACCGTCGTTCCTACCCTGTCAAGGTTAACTTTAAGAGAGAAAACGGCAAAATTGAAAAAGCTACTGCCGAATTACAAGCCTTTTTTATCCTAGATAAACCAGATTCCTATGGTTTTCACGTAGAAGTACTGCCAGATTCACCAATAGATCGCACATCACTGAAAGTCCGGAATAGTGCCCGTACTTTAAGAGCAGTAGATGTTGTGCGTATCGTTCCCAAAACCTCAGATGTCTAGGAAACATAAACATTAGAATCAAAAGAATCAAAAGAATCAAAAGAGGTATTGTATGTTAACAAAGGTTTTTGCAGCTGCAGCGGTGGCGATCGCCCTCATAGCAATTGTCGATGGCTATACTCAAAAGTCAGCTTTTGTCTTGAGGGAAGAGAAACAGACAAATTACTCGCCTCGTTCCGGAACTCAGTTATCCGGTTCCTATAATAGTAACGGAGTATGGATATATACCACTACCACTCGAAGCTATTATGAAGATTTTCGTGGTGGCGGTCCTGGTAGTGGCAAGTAAGTAAGCAAGAAAATATGGGACAGGATTTAGGAGCAAATCCATCTGATTGGATTGGAGAAAATACGGAGTTTATAGGCAATAAATTAAACAAAAATCAGCGACGGTTATTATTGGCGGCTGCGGCTGTTTCCTCTGGCTGCGGACTGGCTGTAGAGTTACTTTTAGGAACTCTCGCCAGTTACTTAGTTGGTAATCAAGCCCTTGCTTATGGTATTGCCGTCGGTGGTTTTTTGGCAGCAATGGGTATTGGTTCTTACCTCAGCCGTTTTATTGCCAGCAAAGATAATGGTCGTTCCCTACAGCGAAAATTGCTGTTATCTTTTGTGTTTGTAGAATTAGCGATCGCACCTTTGACAGCGATATTACCTTTAGGACTATTTGGCTTATTTGTTACCAGTGGTTCTATTTGGCTACAATTATTTTTGGTGACCGTATTATTAGGGATACTTGCTGGTTTAGAAGTACCATTATTAACAAGATTATTAGAGTCAGATGAGGGAGTCAGGGAAGCTTTAGCGGGTGTGTTAGCACTGGATTATTTAGGGGCATTGTTTGGTTCCCTTGGCTTTCCCATCCTGTTTTTGCCTTGGTTTGGCATGTTTCCTACTGCCTTTGTCCTCGGTGCTTTACCGGCATTTATGGTGTTTTTCATTGGACGCAACTTTCCCCAATTGCGTCGCTGGGCATATATAGGCTTAATTATGGGTGTATTACTTTTAACTTGTGCCCCTGTTGCCATTCCTCTCAGCAATAACCTGGAAAATAACTTATACTCAGCACCTGTTATTAAGCGCATCCAATCTCGCTATCAACGCATTGTTTTGACACGCAAAGGTAAAGACCTGCGTTTGTTTCTCAATGGGGATTTGCAACTTTCCACCTTGGATGAATACCGCTACCATGAAGCACTGGTACATCCAGCCATGAGTGCTACCCCCAACAGAGGCAGGGTGTTAGTATTAGGGGCTGGTGATGGCATGGCAGTGCGAGAAATCCTCAAGTGGGATAATGTAGAACAGGTAGTATTGATTGAGTTAGATCCAGCAGTGGTGAAACTAGCCCGTCATCATTCCCAATTGGTACAGGTAAATGGGGGTGTACTTACCGATCCACGGGTGGAGGTAATCTATGGAGATGCTTTTCTGACAGCACCAGCATTAGAACAAAATTTCGATGTCATTATTGCAGATTTCCCCGACCCAGACCAGGATATTCTCGCAAAGCTTTACTCAGAAGGTTTCTATCGTCGTTTGCTATGGAAACTGACTGAAGATGGCGTGTTAGTTACCCAAGCATCGAGTCCTTTTTTTGCTCCCAAGGTGATTAGTTGTATAGCTACCACCCTTTCATCTGTGGGATTAACAGTCAATCCTTATGTAGTAGATGTTCCCAGTTTTGGTCCTTGGGGTTTTGTGATGGCGACGCGAAACCAGATGAATCCAGAAACATTGCAACTTCCAGTCTCAACAAGGTTTCTCACTGAATCTATTTTGCATCATTTATTTGAACTCCCCAAGGATGTCCAACTGAAGAATGTGGAAGTTAACCGTCTTTCCCATCCCGTCATTGTGCGTTATCAGTTAGATTCTCGCTGGTTGTCTTATTGATACTGGGATTAGCGGTAATAGTTTGAATTTTCCCCAAAAACTATTGCTTTAGAATAATGGTTTAACTGTGCAAGCAACTATAGCGCTATAGTAATTTCTCTGTTTATAATCACAATAAAAAGTCACCAATAATACTTATTTTAGATTAATACGTAGTCAAAAAACCTTATTTTGACGTTTTAATGATAAAAAAAGATGTTTATTGACAGGGAAATGTATTGAACGATAACATCTTGGTGCATTCTGGAGAATAATTCCTTGACTTTCCCAAGAACACGCTTCGCGGTTAGTAAGAGTTTGAATTTTCCCCAAAAACTGTTGCTTTACAATAATGGTTTAACTGTGCAAGCAACTATAGCGCTATAGTAATTTCTCTGTTCATAATCACAATAATAAGTCACCAATAATACTTATTTGAGATTAATACGTAGTTAAAAAACCTTATTTTGAGGTTTTAATGATAAAAAAAGATGTTTATTGACAGAAAAATGTATTGAGCGATAACATCTTGGTGCATTCTGGAAAATAATTCCTTGACTTTCCCAAGAACACGCTTCGCGCTTAGTAAGAGTTTGAATTTTCCCCAAAAACTGTTGCCCTAGAACAATGGTTTAACTATGCAAGCAACTATAGCGCTATAGTAATTTCCGGCGTTGTACTTGCAATATTTCATCACCAATAATACTTCTTTTAGGCTAATACGTAGTCAAAAAACCTTATTAATAGGTATTAATGAGAAAAAAAGATGTTTATTGCTAGAAACATGTCTTCAGTAATAACATCTTGGTGCATTCTGGGAAATAATTCCCTAACTTCCCCAAAAACACGCTTAGCGCTTAGTAAGGGTTGGAATTTTCCTCAAAACTGTTGTGCTGGGAGAATGGTTTAACTATGCAAGCAACTATAGCGCTATAGTAATTCCCGGTGTTGTACTTACAAATTTTCATCAAAATAATACTTATTATATGGAAATACGTAGTTGATAAACCTTATTACTACGTATTAATGATAAAAATATATGTTTATTGATAGAGCCATGTTTTGAGTAATAACATCTTGGTGCATTCTGGGAAATAATCCCTTAACTTCCCCAAAAACACGCTTCGCGCTTAGAGGGTGTTTATAAAACAAATATAAAACTCTCGTGAGGGTCGAGAAACCGGGTTTCTTTTGGTTTATATACTCTGATTATCGGTTACCCACCCATAGAAACCCGGTTTCTTTGAACACACTCTTAGTAAGGACTTCACTTCCCCAAAAACTATAGCGCGCGAAGTAGGCTTTACTTTCCCCAAAAACTATAGCGCGCGAAGTAGGCTTCACTTCCCCAAAAACTATAGCGCGTGAAGTAGGCTTTACTTTCCCCAAAAACTATAGTGCGCGAAGTTTGGGCTTTACTTTCCCGAAAACTATAGCGCGCGAAGTTTGGGCTTCACTTTCGTGTTTTGGTAAAGGTAAACTTATTACCCATTACCCATTACCAATTACCATTTTTTTGAATGTCTAAAAAAATTACCATTAGCTTACTGTTACTGCTTTTCGGTTCCCAGGTTGCTTTCAATCAAAAAGTAGCCACAGCCCAAAATTCAACACTCACAGCACCTGCAACCGCTAGCAAAAAGATTTGCCCATCCCAACTGACATCTGTCGTGGATGGGGTGATGAATAGTCCCCTATTTAATCGAGTCACTTGGGGAGTTTTAGTTGAAAATATCACTGACAATCAAATCCTCTACAGTAAAAATGCCGAAAAATTCTTTACCCCCGCTTCCAACACCAAACTACTGACTACAGCCGCAGCTTTACAAGAATTAGGTCCCAACTACCGGATTCGCACTTCTGTATATGAAGATGGCGATCGCATTTTGCGGGTAGTGGGTAGGGGTGACCCTAGTTTAAAGGATGCCCAATTAGCAGACTTAGCTAAACAGTTGCGTCAAAAAGGTATTCGCCAAATCAAGGAGTTAATAGCCGATGACAGTTATTTTCAAGGGGATGCGGTTCACCCTAGTTGGATGTGGGAAGATGTACAGTTTTACTATGGTGCGGCAGTTAATAGCTTGATTGTGAATGAAAATGCAGCGGTAATTAGGATGTATCCCCAAACGGTCGGTAAACCTCTGCAAGTTAGGTGGGATAATCTTACGGAATCCTATCGCTGGCGAATTATCAATAATTCTATCACCGTTAAAGAAGGTGAACGGGGGTTTGTTGTAGTCAGTCGGGATTTAACAGGACCTACACTGCATGTTAAAGGACAATTACCAGTAAATTCTAGACCGGATATCACGGCTATAGCTGTATTTGACCCCATTGAGCATTTTACACGTCATTTTCGCCTCAGTTTGGCAAAGGAGGGGATTAGCGTCGGACGGGTGTTAACTGCGAAAACTAGGGTGAATGGGAAACGGGAATTAGCCGCAGTGGAATCCCCACCCTTGTCTGAGTTGGTGGCAGAAACGAATATTAATAGCAATAATGTGTATGCTGAAGCGTTATTGAAGACGTTAGCTAGCAAAAAACCAACAGAAGCAAATGAGTCTACCACTGATGCAGGTTTAGAAGTTCTCAAGAAAAGCTTAACCGCAATGGGAGTAAATCCTGTTAGTTACCGGGTGGTAGATGGTTCGGGTTTATCTCGCAAGAACTTAATTAGTCCCCAAGCTTTGGTACAAACTTTGCTGGGAATGGCAAAATCACCCCATGGAAAAGTTTTCCGTGCTTCCCTACCTGTGGGTGGTGTCAGCGGTACTTTAAGAAGACGGTTTCGCAACACTCCAGCAGCGGGAATAGTTCAAGCTAAAACAGGTACAATGACTGGGGTTTCCTCCCTTTCGGGATATGTTAATGCACCTAATTACGATACCGTAGTTTTCAGTATTATGGTGAATCAATACGAACAGTCAGCCAGAATTGTCCGCCAAGCCATAGATGAGATTGTGGTGTTATTAGCGCAATTGCAACGTTGTTAACTCCATTATCCCTCACTCTCAAGAGTGGGGAACCATAGGATCAAAGTCTGCCTACCCAGGCTGAAAACATTTTCCCCCTCTGCCAATGGGAGAGGGGAAGGGGTTAAATCTCCATCAAAACTGAACACAATTTTGCTTAGTACTAATGTGGGAATTATTCTGTAGTTAATGACACAATAAAAACTATTTTACAGTACAATTAGAGCCATTGGTTTAGTTAAGTGCTGACTCAAAAATATACAGCAGTTTTCATGTATTTGAACCACATACTAAAAGGCTAAATCCTAAATCTTTGTACAGACCTCAAATTTTACGTCTCTACCTGTGTCTATTGACCTGAAAATAGCTGTAAGTCGGAACTTTTATTAGGCTTATCCATAAAAATTAGACATCTACTTTACCAAAAAACGACAAATGCCACATCCATTAGTTGAAGTTGTACAACATTTGAAAGAGGGTAGTGTTCGTACTGCTTATCATCTTCTCCATAGCCTTGACTACAATCGCAATACTCAAACGAAGGAATATGTTTTTGCTGACGCTTTAAAGAAGAAGCTTGACTTTAATTACATTGAACAAGCAAACGTGTACCTGGGAAAATATGACGATGAAGAAGACTCCCAGATTGATATCTTTGATGTGCTAGCAAAAGTACCTGCTTTCACCTATTCCTACCAGATTGGTAATCCATTACTAGCCCAGTATATTACTGAAAGTGGTTTAGCTGAAGTTGCTTACATGGACTTGGGTTTAGGAAAAGGAAGTCAAGCAATAGCAGTGATGGAACTAGTGGCTAAAAGTAATAATCCACCTGAAAAATTTACCGTCATTGGTCTAGAACCTGTTCCTGACAGTTTGGAAGCAGCAGGTACAGCCATTCGGAAAGCTGGAGAGGATTTGCCTTTTGCTGTAGATTTTGTCGGAATTGGTAAATGTGCAGAGGATCTGACTTGGGATGAATGGCAAGACTTGCGACAGCGCTTTGGAGGCAAAGTAACCATCAATGCTGCCTATTCTCTCCATCATATTGTAAGCGAACCTCACGAAGGGGATGAGCGCGATCGCGTCCTGCGTCAACTTTACCTACTCAATCCTCTGGGATTTGTGCTGCTAGAAGGAAATGCGAACCATAATCTTGATGATTTTTTCCAACGGTTTCACAACTGTTGGGAGTTGTACGGAACCTGCTTCGATATGGTGGATGTTCTGAATGAATTAACTGATGCTGAAAAGGTAGCATTGAAAATCGGCTTTTTTGGACGCGAAATAGAGGATATTCTTTCTGAAGATGAGATGGCAAATCGTCATGAACGGTTAGAACCTTTATCTGTTTGGGCTGAACGTCTGGTGAACGCTGGTTTCTATTTGAAAAAGGAAATTCCTAACTTACCCCCTGTTAATCATCCAACATTAACAGTTCGTCAATACAAGGGGTATGTAGGGGTGGAATATAACCATCGTACTGTCGTTGGGGTTCTAGCTGCCCAAGTGGACAAGTACCATGGTCAATAATAGTTCGATTCAAGGGGTTTGAAGGGTTTGTCCCTCCGTAACCTAAAAGTCAGTTACACCAAAAAACTCCCTGGTAGTTAGCCGGGGAGTAAAAATTGTTGCCGTTTGCTGCGTATCTATAAAAGACCGCATTTAGAGACTACGATATTTATATTTTCACAAAAAAACTTGCCAAACTGGCAAAATCAAGCCTATTTTTTATGAATAAATTTCTGGTAAATTTCTGGTAAATTTCTGGTGAAGTTATTATTAAGTTAATATCAAGAAATTGAAATTAAATCGCTCTATATTAACGCAGCAATGCAATATATTTAATTATTCTCAAAATAATATTGATCAATATAGGGTTCCTATTTGACTTTTGTTGGCGTAGCTTGCGCTTTGCGCTTACAAAATGAGCGTACACATTTATTCCTTTTTCCCTCTTCCCTGTTCCCTTTTCCCTGTCTTTACGAGTGATTCAAGAATCAAATGGGATTGCTATATAAAGTTTCAGTAAATTTCCGGATGCATAATTCTATGGATGTTACATATAGATAGATAGAGAAAGTAAAATAGCTCAGCTAAGTAATAATCAGGATTTACCGCAATTATCTGTGGTGATTTCTGAGGGATTAACATGTGCATTTTTATTCTTCATCAGGTTTTTAATATTTATTTTATTAAAGAAAAATGAATCAAAATTTAGTGAGCATTGGTATGCCATTGTACAATGCTGAAAGTTTCCTCAAAGAAGCTCTGGATTCAATTTTAAACCAGAGTTTTGAGGACTTTGAACTAATTATTTCAGATAATGGTTCCACTGATAAAACTGCAGAAATTTGTCAGGAATACGCAGCTAAAGATGAGCGAATTCGTTATTATAGACATGAACAAAATCGCGGTGCTGCTTGGAATTTTAATTATGTATTTAATCTGGCACAGGGTAAATATTTTAAATGGGCAGCTGATGATGATGTTTGTGCCGCAAATTTCCTAGAATGCTGTGTAGAAGTTTTGGAAAATGAGCAGAGTGTAGTTTTATCTTACCCCAAAACTATTTTTACTAAGGCAGATGGAGAAAAATGGTGGGAAGGGACATCAATAGCGCATCTTGATTCCTGGAAATCCCATGAACGCTATCAAGCAGCAATTACAGATTTCTGGTGTTTGGCTGTTTTTGGACTTATGCGTACCGATGTCCTGAGAAAGACTTCCCTGATTGCACCTTACTATGGTTCAGACAAGCAATTGCTGGTGGAATTATCTTTGATGGGTCGTTTTCAAGAAGTTCCTGAATATCTGTTTTTCAGACGTTGTCATTCTGATCAGTCTAGTCGGTTATCACCACAGGAAAGGGAAGTCTGGATAGATCCAACAACAGTTGGAAGACCTAAATTATTACGACATCGAGGTTCTATTGGATATTTACGGGCAATTTTTAAGGCTAAACTAAGCTGGAAGGAGAGAATTGTCTGTTTGAATGTACTTAGACAGTATGTTTTCTCCCTAAAGGTGTGGAAAAATTTATTTATCCAAAGAACTCCTTCCAAGGTTGAGGAAAAATCTTCCTGACCTGTTGCAGTCATTTGCGTTTTATACTTCCAACGGCTAAAAACTTAACTTTTCCTAGGTTGGATTGAATGTACACCTAGTGTTCTGTGAAGGGTAGGGAAACCCAACAGCAAGTAGGTTTTTATTGGGTTTGCGACCTCAAACATCTTTGGAGATTTAGCTAAGGTGGGGGTGGGTGGCTACCTTGGGAGGTTGTTACCGGAATTGGTTGAATAGGTTCTGTGGGGATTCAAGACAGCACTCATTAAGTCACACTAATCTTCGATTCTTGGTAAAAATATCCGGAAAGTCGGTATCATTTGCGGTATTTCATAATAGCCTGATTTGAATATACCAATTCCAGACGTAGCAATGCTGCGTCTCTACTTGGAGATCGGTAATTAAAACAGTAATAGCACTGATGATTTTGCTTAACCGAGTAAGCTAATTTACATTTGTGTGCTACTGAGTGCTGTTGTCATGTCATTTTCCTGTGCGGGGGTATGCTTGAATGAATTCTCCAGAAGATTATGAGAAAGAATTAGAGCGTCGAGAGCGTCAGTTAAAAGAAAAAGAAACAGAAATCAGACTTAGAGAATTAGAATCTGAAATTGTTGCTAAGGATGGGCAAGTTTACCAAACTGTTAAACATCAACCTGAGAAAACAGGAAAGCCTTGGCAGAAAAAAGCGATTTTAGGATTGAAGTTATTTGCTCTTGCTGTAATAGGGTTAGTTGCTGTGAGGTTATCTTCTTATCTTGCAGGAGCCGTTATTGTGGGAGGACTTGCATTTGCTGCCTATAAACTGTTTTTTAACCAGGATAAATAAACAACCATGAGTTATCAAGTAGAAACAGATAAATTTATCAATGATTTAGAGCGTGTTGTTAAAGTCCGTTCTGAAATTTCTATTGCTTTAGACAAAATTGCAGATACTATTGATAAAGCTGAATTTGCTGGAGATTCTGCTTCCGGTAAGCTGAGTTTAGAGCGCGATATTGAAGATATTAAGGTAGTTAGCAAAAATCTGCGTCAGGGTGTGTTTAGACTCCTAGTTTTAGGGGATATGAAGCGGGGTAAGAGTACTTTTCTTAATGCTTTAATTGGGGAGAAGTTATTACCAAGTGACGTTAATCCTTGTACAGCAGTATTAACAGTTTTACGCTACGGTGCCGAAAAAAAAGTTACTGTTTACTTTAATGATGGGAAAATTCCCCAAGAGTTAGATTTTCAATCTTTTAAATATAAATATACCATTGACCCCGCAGAGGCGAAAAAATTAGAACAGGAGAAGAAACAAGCATTTCCTGACGTTAGTCATGCAGTGGTAGAATATCCTCTGCCATTATTAGAAAAAGGTATTGAAATTGTTGATAGTCCAGGATTAAATGATACGGAAGCACGTAACGAATTATCTTTGGGTTATGTCAATAATTGTCATGCAATTTTGTTTGTGATGAGAGCTTCCCAACCTTGCACTTTGGGTGAGCGTCGTTATTTAGAAAACTATATTAAAGGTAGAGGACTTTCGGTTTTCTTTTTAATTAATGCTTGGGACCAGGTAAAGGAATCATTAATTGATCCTGATGACGAGGAAGAATTACAAGAAGCAGAAGAAAGATTAAGACAAGTTTTTAAAGCTAATTTAGCTGAATACTGTGTTGTAGACGGTCAAAATCTATACGATGAACGGGTATTTGAAATTTCTTCTATCCAAGCATTACGACGTCGATTAAAGAATCCTGACGCATCCTTGGATGGGACTGGTTTTCCTGGATTTATGGGAGCATTAAATACCTTCTTGACAAGGGAAAGAGCGATCGCAGAATTGCGTCAGGTGCGGACTTTAGCAAGACAAGCTGCAAAGAATACTCGTGAGTCTGTAGAAAGACGTATTCCCCTGCTGGATCGAGATGTGAATCAGTTGCGGGAGAGAATTAATTCTGTGGAACCGGAATTTAAGAAACTCACAGGTATCCGGGATGAGTTCCAGCAAGAAATTAGAAGCACTAGGGATACTCAAGCTAAAGCGGTAGCTGATTCTTTCCGCAACTATGTTTTAAATTTGGGTAATACTTTTGAAACTGATTTTCTGAGGTATCAACCGGATTTAAATTTATTTGATTTCCTGAGTAGTGGAAAGCGGGAAGCTTTTAATCAAGCACTGCAACAAGCTTTTGAACAATATATTGGTGATAAGTTTGCAGCATGGACTTTAACTGCAGAAAAAGACATTAATACAGCTTTTACACAACTTTCTCGCAGTGCTGCGAAGTATGGTGCATCTTACAGTCAAGTTACTGATAGAATTACAGAGAAGTTAACAGGAGAAAAAGTCAGACTACATACCAGCGTCTCTTCTGAAGATGATAACTCACCTGCATGGGCAAAATGGGCAATGGGATTGTTATCTTTATCCCGAGGAAATTTGGCTGGTTTTGCTATGGCTGGTGCTGGTTTTGATTGGAAGAATATTCTGCTGAATTACTTTACTGTGATTGGTATTGGTGGTTTAATTACCGCTGTTACGGGTATTTTTCTCGGTCCGATTGGCTTTGCTTTGTTAGGTTTAGGTGTGGGTGTTTTGCAAGCGGATCAAGCACGGAAGGAACTGGTAAAAACAGCGAAAAAAGAGTTAGTCAAATATCTGCCGCTAGTGGCACAAGAGCAGTATCATAATGTTTATGATGGGGTGAAGGAGTGTTTTGATTCTTATGACAAAGAAGTTAGTCAGCGGATTAATGATGATATTGCAGCACGCAAATCGGAGTTAGATAATTTGTTGAAGCAAAAGGAAGCTGGAGAAATTAATCGGGAGACAGAATTAAAGCGGTTAAAGAGTTTGCAGGAGGATGTGTTTATACAAATGCAAAATATTGAGTCTGCTTACAGTAATTTGTTGGCTTATTACAGTTAGAAAATGATTTTTAACGAAGTAATTTTTGTATACGAGGTTTGACAGGGAGGGTTCTGAAAAAAGGAACTTCTCCCTTTTTGTTGGATAACTGACATTTTTTTTGCATCTGGGTTAATTTAAAACCGGGTTTCTTGAGAATGACTGATGGTAAAAGGCTAAATTTTGGATTTAGAAACCCGGTTTTTCTGGTCTTGAGAATGACTGATGGTAAAAGGCTAAATTTTGGATTTAGAAACCCGGTTTTTCTGGTATTGAGAATGACTGATGGTAAAAGGCTAAATTTTGGATTTAGAAACCCGGTTTTTCTGGTATTGAGAATGACTGATGGTAAAAGGCTAAATTTTGGATTTAGAAACCCAGTTTTTCTGGTTTTGAGAATGACTGATGGTCAAAGGCTAAATTTTGGATTTAGAAACCCGGTTTTTTTTGGTTTTGCCCTTGAATGGTGCAAGACCTGACATAAATAACTATTTAAACTCTCAGAGAGTAAGGGATAAACAAGGAGATTATGGAACAGAACAATCTAGGTTATAAAGAACTGACGGAAACTTTTATTTCTGCTGCTAATTTGTTAGATATTGATTCTAATTCGTCATTACATCAGGATATTAGAAGTATCTGTAATTATTTGAAAAATCCTAATTTCAAAATTGCGGTATTTGGTCCTTTTAATCATGGTAAGTCTACTCTGATTAATGCAATGCTGGGGAATAAGACTTTACCTATTGATTTAATTCCTAGTACTGGTGCGGCTATTACTGTTAAGTATGGGAGTGATTTACGTACAAGAATTACTTTGGTAGATGGTTCAGAAATTTATCGCAGCGGGACTGATATTTTAAAAAAATATGCAATTTTAGATGGTGATAGACAGATGCGTGCTGATGTTGCATCTGTGGAAGTTTTCTGTCCCCATCCCTTTTTAGAAACTGGTGTAGAATTTCTGGATTTACCGGGAACTAATGATAGGGAAGCACAAGATAATTTAGTACGTCAGCAATTATTGGGTGCTGATGTAGTAGTGCAATTATTAGATGCACGTAAGTTAATGACTTTGGGTGAACGAGAACATTTGCGGGATTGGTTATTAGAAAGAGGGATTAAAACGGTTATTTTTGTTGTTAATTTTTTGAATTTACTGGAACTTGAAGAACAAAAAGAAGTTCAAAATAGATTGCGATTCGTAGCTGAAAGTTTCCGCGCTGATTTACCCCCCGGTTTTAGTAATTTATATCGGGTTGATGCTTTACCTGCTTTAAGAGGTAGATTAAAAGGAGATGTGACAGCAGCTAATACTAGCGGTTTAGTAGCTTTTGAATCCGCGTTACAAAATATTGTGGGGATTTTGCAAAAAAATCATCAAGGTGTACGTTCACCAAGGGTACAAGCTATAGCATCTCAAGTTCAGCAAGCTTTAATTGGAAAAATCGCACCTTTAAAGAATGAAATTGAAGCATTAGATGATAAGAATAAAGCTAAGAATGATATTAAACAAAAAGCCGCTGATTTAATTCAAAAAGGCTTTGACAAAAGTGTTGCTGATTTACGGGATTGGCTGGCTTTACCTCATCTCCGTAATAAATATCAAGCCGATGCAGCGGTAGCAATTGCACAAAATAATTTTAAATCTTGGGAAGGGGAAAGTTTAAAGAAAGACCTGAAAAATTTACAGAATGATATTGTCAAATGGCTTTATCAAGCTTACGATTTTTTCCAAGCAGAAAGACCAGAAGATTTATCAATTTCTATTCCTCAAGAACCGCAGGTAAAATTACCTCCCAAACCAACAATTGATGATGGAATTAGTGAACCTGCTTCCCTAGCTGTGGGTGGTGGTATTGGTTGGTTATTTGGAGGTCCGTTAGGTGCAGCTGTTGTTGGTGGTATTTCTTATCTTGTGAACAAGAACTTACAAAAACAAGATACAAATATATCAGATGAATCTTACCATCAACAAGTAGCAAGAATTTGTGTGGATGCTGTTGATGATTATTTGAGTCAGTTAAGCAACCAAGGTTTATCAAAATTAACTGAATATGAAAAACAAGCCGCGACAGTGATTAGATTTTCAGTAGTTCCAGAAACTTTAGAAATATCCCAGAAACGCCAAGAATTAGAAAAATGGCAAACTAGTTTAAAGCAGTTAAATCAAGAATTAGAAAAAACTTTGGGAATTACTATTCCTCCTGAAATCAAAGCGCAAACCGAAATACCAAAAACTCAAACAAAAAAGTCTATTCCCCGTCAACAGGAAGTGCAAACAGAAACACCAAAAACTCAAACAAAACAATCTGTTTATCGCTTCCAGGGGAAAGGTGTTAAAGAATATGTAGGTACAAGCAGACAACAAGCAACCCATAACAAGGATGTAAAAGAAAAATCAACAGAAAAATCATCTGCTACTTATTCATCTTCCCCTTCTTCTCCACCTCCACCTAATATCAAAGATTTAGAAGCTAAATTTAGTTCTTGGGAGATTGAGGAAGAAATCGCACAGATGAAAGCAAATATGGGTTCTCCTGGGTTTAAAACTGGTAAACAACAACAGACAAATCAAAATCAGAAAACCTCCCAACAACCCCAGAAGCAAGTAGACAAAGCTCAAATTTCCCGTGCCTATAATATACTAGGATTACAAGTTGGTGCTTCCGTAGCTGATGTCAAAAAAGCTTATAAGACATTGGTTAAAAAATGGCATCCTGATTTATATGTTGACAAACCACAATTACAAAAGCAAGCACAAGATAAAATGCGGTTAGTTAATGAAGCATACACGATATTAATAAAATCAAATATTTGAAGTTTTCTGACCGCTACTCTGAACTACTCCCTTCTCGTTCTAAGATTACCGATAAAAATTTCTCCCCCTCTTCCCCCTCTTCCCCCTCTTCCCCCTCTCACTCAATTCGGTAATCTTCTAGCGGGACAGGAGTAAAGGAATAGCAGAAAACAAATCATCCCAAGTAGGGGTGCGGTTTCCGCGCCCCTAGGAATGATATAATTAATAACACAAGAATTTAAGATTGGGATATTTTTTTATTTGGAAGTCCCTAACTCCGCGTCCCTCTGCATTTTAAAAATATAATCTGGATGCTAATTTAACATGTTTTTAAAAACTAGTGTAGGTCTAGGATGCGTTATGACTTTAGTCTAACCCACCAAAACTATAACATGTGTCAGAAACCGGGTTTATTACGAATATTAACCTGTAAAAACCATAATTTTTCCTTTATAAACCCGGTTTCTCCCTGCTTGATGAAGTAGTTAGTAGAGTGTGTTATCACTTTAGTCTAACGCACCAAAACTATAAGAATTCTAGGTGTAGGTGTAGGGTGTGTTATGACTTTAGTCTAACCCACCAAAACTATAGCGGTTTTCACTTGGGTGCAATACACTCGAAACCTCACCCCTTCCCCTCTCCTTAGTAAGGAGAGGGGTGTCCGCAGGACGGGGTGAGGTAAGATTTGTATTCTACTCAACCGAAAACCGCTATATAAGAATCTGGTTTCATTTTTGAATAAAATTAGTAGGTATTAGGGTGCATTATGACTTTAGTTTAACGCACCAAACTTTACAGTATCTGTAGTACAGGATGATGCGTTACGCTACGCGATCACACACCCTACATGTTTTAAGTGCTTTCCTACCTGTAGTTTAAAAATCAAATAGTAATCCTATAGTATGTCCTAGTTAAAAGGTAGATTACAGTTTAATGAAATCTAGAGAAGTCTTATTTGCTAACTGGCTAAATCTCATCCAAACATTTGGAGTAGATATCTTAGCAGCACAAAAAACATTCTCTTTAATAGCTATAGCTTACTCCAGCAGCCATCGTCATTATCATACATTAAATCACATTTACCACATCCTCAGTGTAATTGAGACTTTGCAAACCTACACTCAAAATCTAGCTAATGTTCAACTTGCAGCTTGGTTTCATGATATAGTTTACAACACCCACGCTAATAATAATGAAGAAAAAAGTGCTGAATATGCTGGAATTTTGCTAAGTAACTTAGACTTACCTATTAGGGTAATTACTAATATTCAGAGTTTAATTATGAATACAAAATACCATCAAATTGCAGAGGATGATTTTGATAGTAAAGTTCTGATTGATGCCGATTTAGCTATTTTAGCTGCTAAACCAGTCGAATATCGTCAATATGCAAATGCAATTCGTCAAGAATATGCTTGGGTTCCAGAAGCTGGATATATTACAGGTCGTACCCAAATTTTACAGAAATTTTTGCAGCGAGAACGTATATATTCTACACCTTTAATGTTTGAATTTGGGGAAGAATCTGCACGTTCTAATATTAAAGCAGAAATCCAATTTCTACTGTCTTAAAAAACTACCAAATTTTACTCATATTTAGTATAAAACCTGGTAAAACAGAATCACCGCTAACAGTATCCGGGTTATCTAAACATTCCACAGCTATTCCCGGACGATAAATATAAACTTTCCTGTCTTTGCGATTAATTAACCAACCCAATTGTATCCCCGGTTCATTCATATACTCTTCCATTTTCTCCTGTAAAAGCTGGAGTTTGTCGCTAGGAGACATCAGTTCAATGATAAAATCTGGACAAATGGGAGCAAATCTTTGTTGTTGTGCTACTGATAGACTATTCCACCTTTCTAGTTTAATCCAGGAAGCGTCAGGAGAACGTTCTGCACCCGTCGAAAGAGTAAATCCTGTACTGGAATCAAAACAAATACCAGTACCATCTTCTTCTGACCACATATACAACTGTCCAGCAATGTTAAAATTACGGTTACCAGTTTCTGAACCTGTAGGGGGCATAATAGATATATCTCCAAATTGATTCCGTTCAATGCGTAAGTCGCGGTTCACTTGACAGAATTCAAAAAATTGCTGATCTGTCATTTTCATTGAGGATGGAATGCGGAGGATAATCGGTGATGAAAGCATAATGCACAACCCAAATGACTTGTACTTTTTATTCTCACCCAAACACACAAAAAGGTGGGAGTTACCCACCTTCAATATCAAATACTCCTGTCCCCTTAGAAGATTACCGAATTGAATGAGACGCTTAAGAGGGGGAAGAGGGGAAGAGGGGGAAGAGGAGGAGAAATTTTTATAGGTAATCTTAGAACACCGAAGGGAGTAATTGCCAGATTTACTTATTGGGTTGGGGAGTCATCCGCAGATAGGGTTTAATTACCTCGTAACCCTTGGGGAATTTCTCTTTTAGCACTTCTGGATCTTGGAGAGTGGGGACAATCACACAATCATCACCATCTTTCCAGTCTGCTGGTGTAGCGACACTGTAGTCATCAGTCAACTGGAGAGAGTCAATTACCCGCAGAATTTCATCAAAATTGCGTCCAGTACTAGGAGGATAGGTTAAGGTAAGACGGAGTTTCTTGTTGGGGTCAATAATAAATACTGTCCGTACCGTTACCTTAGCGTTAGCTTTAGGGTGGATCATGTCGTAAAGGTCAGACACCTTACGATCAGGATCTGCAAGAATTGGGTAGTTAAGTTTAGTACTTTGAGTTTCTTCAATATCACCAATCCACCCTTTGTGAGATTCGACATCATCCACACTGAGGGCAATGCATTTAACGTTACGTTTGTCAAATTCTGGTTTAAGTTTCGCAACAGTTCCTAATTCTGTGGTGCAAACAGGTGTGTAATCTGCGGGGTGGGAGAACAACACAACCCAGCTATCACCAGCCCAATCGTAAAAATTGATATCCCCTTCGCTGGAAGCTTGGGTAAAGTTGGGTACTGTGTCACCTAGACGAAGAGACATAAAAAGTTCCCTGTGAATGAAAAGAAATAAGTGTTACATATGCGATCATTACACAAAATCCGGTTACCCAATCGGGCTTTTGTAGTTTGCAACAAAAGTTATAGGTTCTAAAACTCACAAGAGTTTAAACTGTGATATGGGAAAGAGTAGATTAATGATTCTGCTGGATAATATTCTCGTATGCAGCGATAGTTTGACGAGCGATCGCATCCCAACTAAAATGTTGCAATGCATATTCTTTGGCATTTAATCCCCTTCTGTGGCATTCTGAGGGATTTTGCACAGCCTCTGTTAACAACTCTACCATTGCTTGTACATCTGTTGTGCCTATCCAACCAGATTCACTATCGCGTACCTGCTGACAAATATGCACTTGGTCAGATATTACCACAGGTGTTCCCGACACCATAGCCTCAGCCACCGCAATTCCAAAGTTTTCATAGTAAGATGGCAAGATAAATAAATCCGCAGCTTGTAATAAGCTAGATTTAAACTCACCTGTTACAAAACCAGTTATAGTGGTGTGTTTTCCCAGAGGTGAAGCTTGAATTTGTGACTTAATTTTTTGTTCGTAATCTGGTTCCTGGGGATTACTTCCTGCTAAAACAAAGTGAAATTTTATATCTTTCTCCAACAACTTTTCTAAAGCCGGAATTAGCAAATTTAATCCTTTTTTGGGGTCAATTCTGGACATAAACAATACTATTGGTACATCCTCCATTATTCCCAGCTGATTACGTGTTTGCTTTTTGACATTTTCACATTTTCCTCTTTCCACATCTTCTTTAACACCCAAAGGAATCACCAAATCTCGTGTAGAAACTCCAAACTTTTCTGATATTTTTGCTTCTTGCTGACTAGTAAAATGAATTGCTGCTGCACCAACTAAATTGGGACGTTCTAAAATTGCTGCATAAACCTGTTTTAATTGCTTTTTTTTACGTAAATCAGCAGGGTCAAGAGTACCCAAAGGACGTAAAATATAAGGTATTCCTTTTTGACGACAAATAGTTGCAGCCAAGCTACTTACAGGGGAAAATAAAGCATGAATATGGGCTAAATCATACTCATGTGCATGGCGATTTAACCACTTGAGTAAATCCAAAGAAAATTTGTAGCGACGAAATGGCGAACAGCGAAAATAAATAATTTCATAACCTTCTTGTTTGACTGGATAATTTAGGGGTACATCCAGGGGTTTTTGTCCAGTATCACCATTACTATTAGTTGTCAGAACAGTAACCTTTAAACCCTCTTTTGCCAATGCAGGTGCAAGTCCCAAAACCATTTGACTGGGACCACCATAAATTAAAGAAATTGAAGGTACAATCTGTAGAATTTGCATCACAAATAAAATAGAAAATACAAATTGATAACTCCTAAAACAATTAACAATTAAAAATTATTAATTCCTAATTTATAAATGTTAATTTCTTGCCTTTTGGGCGCAAGCATTGCGCCCCTACAAAACTCCTAACTACTAATTTTTAATTGTTAATTTTGTCCCTTTTGGGCGCAAGCATTGCGCCCCTACAAAACTGATAATTACTAATTTATAACTGTTAATTTCGTGCCTTTTGGGCGCAAGCATTGCGCCCCTACAAAACTGATGATTACTAACTATTTATAATTTTTTGATAAAATTCTAATTGTTCTTTTGCTAAAGCCTTATTTGTATATTTAGACATTACTCGCTGATAACCCATGTATCCTATTTTTTCTGCCAATTCTGAGTTATTCATTAACTGCAACAAACAATTTGCTAAACTTTGTTCCTCTCCTTCTTGAAAAATTAAGCCAGCATCACCAATTACATGGGGAATTTCACCCGAGTTTGAACCAATTACAGGTACTTGACAAGCCATCGCTTCAATTAAAACGTGACCAAATTGTTCTTTCCAACCCACAGAAGTTAAGTTTTTCAAATTGTAGTTTGTTTCTGATGGTAGTACCAAAGTATTCATTAAATTAATATATTGATAAACTTGATTATGAGGTACGCTTTCTAGCCAAATGATTCTATTTTGCAACTTTTTATTTACAGATATTCGCATTAATTCTGATTGTAATTCTCCTCGTCCTAATAACAACAATCTCCAAGGTTTATCTAGAATCAATGAAAGAGAATTTAAAAGTGTAATTATACCTTTTTCTTTGACAAATCTACCGACAAAACCGACAACAAAATCTTCATCTTTAATGCCTAATTGACTTGCTAATTCTGGTTGTGCTTGAGGCTGAAATAAACTTTCATCTACACCCAATTGCGGCAGAACTTTGATACTACCTTTATATCCTCTTTGACGTAAAATTTCTGCCCCATCTTGATTACCACAAATTATTCCGTGACTGTTATTAAGATTGTATTTTTCTAACAAGTTAATCGGAAATTTTAGTTTATAAGGAAGATTCCACCAAGTAAAAAATATATTTTTAGCATTTAGCCCCAATACACGATTGAGAGTAATCATTTCCGCATAAGCAAAGCTTCTAGAACCTTGTTCTACTTGGATAATTTGCGGATGAAATTCTTGTAATAAAGATATTAAATCAGTGCCAAATGTCAGTAAACCTTGGTGATTTTGACTAAAGTTAGAAACTGGAATTATACGAAAATTTCCTTCATCACAGTATTGAGTTTCAATAATTTTATTTTGTACTCCCCTTGGTCGCCAACGCTTTGGTACTATAACTGTAACTTCTAAATTAGGTTCAAGTTCAGATAATGCCCGTAATTTTTCACAATTTAGGTCTACAATATATGTATGACTAGCAACTAATACTTTCATGATATATGTTCAAAATATATATTCAAAAAAACACAAAAACACCTTCGCACAGCCTTCCCCCAGGGTAGGCACAAAGAATATTAATTAAGCTTGTTTTTCTAATTCTTTTTCTAATTCTTTGTTTAATTCTTTGTTTAATTTTTTGTCTAAATTAGTGTAAGTTTGACCATCGTTTCCAGAAGATTTCATAATAGTTAGTAAAGCGTTAAAAAAACCAATAACATAGAAACAAAAACGTGTGACAATTTTGATAGGAGAACCACTTTTATGACAAGGTGGACGTCCAAGGACATGACAATCAAATAAGCGAGCAAATAAACGTAATGCCTGGGTAAAACTGAGGTTTTTTAATCCCATTAAAAAATGGTTGTGGTAAAAAGTAATTTGATATTTTAGTGAACGCGTACTAATATCATGACAACCCCCTGTTTCTTCTCCTAAATGTACTAAATGAGCTTTTGGATCGTACCAAATTTTATATCCAGTCTGCCGCAATCTTAAACAAAAATCAGACTCTTCTCGCACCGCACTACCGCGAAATCTTTCATCAAAATGCAGTCCGTATTTAGTGAAAATTTCTCGACGAAAAGACATATTGCAACCCCTAGCTGAGAGGACTTGTTGGGGTTTAACAGTATGTACTAAATCAATATAATACCAAGCAATACCGGGGTCCATTGCTTCGGGAGGAAGATATTCAATTTGCAAGTTTCCCCCAGATTCTCCTAATTTCATTTTGTCAAAAACTCGTCCCGCAATAGCCCCGATTTCTGGATTTTCTATGTAGTTTTTAGCGTGTGCTGCTAAAAATTCAGGTTGTAGTTTAACATCATCATCAATAAATAAGATAATTTCCCCTTTTGCACGGCGCACTGCATAATTTCTCGCCCCTGGTAAACTCGCCCATTTTAAACGAAACCATTGAATTTTATCCGCGCTAGTTTGTGCTTCTAAAAAAGCTTCAATTTCTGGTTGGTGTTTTGGGGTTTGATCTACTACTAAAACTTCAAAATTTGGGTAGTCTTGTTTGAGGACATCCACAATACTATCGCGCAGTGGTTCTTCTCGACCATAGGTAGGGATAATCACAGAAATTAAAGGTAAAGTCATAAGGAATTATCAGTTATGAATTTGTAGGGGTGCAATGCTTGCACCCAAAAATTTGTAGGAACCTAATGTTTGCGCCCAAAAATTCGTAGGGAGCTAATGTTTGCACCCAAAAATTTGTAGGGACCTAATGTTTGCGCCCAAAAATTCGTAGGGACGTAATGTTTGCGCCCAAAAATTTGTAGGGACGTAATGCTTGCACCCAAAAATTTGTAGGGACGTAATGCTTGCACCCAAAAATTTGTAGGGACCAATTTTTGATTTTTCATTTTTCATTTTTAATTGTTTTAGGAGTGACCAATTTTTGATTTTTCATTTTTCATTTTTAATTGTTTTTGTTCTAGTTTATCTAGTTGTGGTAATTTCAAAAGAATACCAGCAGCAAACCAATAATAAACGGCAACTGGATCGACATCTAAAGGATAGTAGTAGGTGTTGTAACTAATAAACAATATAAACACCCACAAAGCAGCTGCGTAACTGCGGAAATTACGGTTTTTTAATGAACGATAGGTACGAAAGCAAGTTATGGTCAGGGTTGTGACTAATCCCAGAAATGCCAAAGTTCCCAGAGGTCCAATTTCATATAATAATTTAGGGTAGTAGGTTTCCACCAAACGGGTTCTACCTAATGAACGGGCAGAATTGGTAGCGCGACCTAAACCATTACCTAGGATTCCTCTGTATTCTTTTTGGCTATCTTCAAATTGCTGGACGATAAACTCATGGGGAGGTGAAGCCTCCCAGCGACCAATTAAACTATCTACTCTCTCCTGCACCACTTGGGGGTTAGCCACCATGACAATTCCCAAAATCACTGCCAGTCCCACACCTATGGGGATAAATCGTTTGAGGTCGGCAATTTTACCTGTAATTATTAACAACAATAAAAAACAAATAGGTACTAAGGCTAAGGCAATTCTCTGTCCTGATACAACTGCGTTAATAAATACCATTGCCATGGAACCTAAACCTATTGTCCGCCAAAAAATGGAAGGATCGGCAAAGCCTGTGGCAAAAGCAAAAAAATTGCCAGAAATTAGGAACCATGCCCATTGCCAAGGGGCTACAAAGGTTCCTGGTAAGCGAATAACCCCTTGGCTAGGGCTATAGAGTAGAGAACCTCCAAAATAACATCTAGCCTCCAGTGTTGCCTTAAATAGGGCATCCCCCGTAGCACCTCTGGTTCCTTGACATATTCCCGTCAGCAGCAGCAGATATTGAATAAATCCCAGTGTACAGCAGATGAGAATCAAGACTACCTGGAGACGTGACAAAAACAGAAAATCCTTTTGATTACGAATTAGATAGTAAATGCAACTAATTAGGGGTAAATAGCCCAATAAAACTTTTAATCCCAGAATTCCCATACCTATAGGTAATTCCTTGGGTGCTGTTTGAAATAACTCAGCAGTCGGTGGGTTTAATTGTTGTGAACCATTTACAAACAGCAGTGTCAGAAAACAAAAGCCTAATAAAATAAATAGAGGAGTTTTAATTGATTGGGGAATAATAAAAGGAAGTCTTTTTTTGCTGCATTCCTGCCAAATTGCAATTAAGGCTGGGATATAAAAAGAGTCTTTTGCTAGTTGGAGTATGGGACTCCCACCAAGATAGTAGGTAATGGTGCCCGCAAAGGGCAAATAAATAATAAATGCATAAAGGGATTGCCGGGGATATTTATAAGCAACGGACATGACTATAATTCCTAGCACAGCAGGAATTGCCAGTTTTATGCCACCTACAAAAAAGAGAATAATCCCAAAGAATATTCCCACAAAGGAAGAAATTATAACTAAATTAGTCAGTTGTTTACGTGCTTGTGCCGCTTTTCGTTTTTTTGCTAATCTCTCTTTGAGACTTAAGTTATAAGTCTCCTTTTTCCCCCGCTTTTTTGATTTTTTAGATTTACGAGATTTTGATTTATTTTTCAGCATAGTAACGCTGGAAAGTGACAGTCTGTTATCAAAAATAATACGTCAAGTGACCAGAGGGGGAAGAGTGGGAAGAGGGGGAAGAGGGGGAAGAGGGGGAAGAGTGGGAAGAGTGGGAAGAGGGGGAAGAGGGGGAAGAGGGGGAAGAGTGGGAAGAGGGGGAAGAGGGGGAAGAGTGGGAAGAAGGGGAAGAGGGGGAAGAGTGGGAAGAGGGGGAGAAATTTTTATAGGTAATCTTAGAATGGGAAGGGAGTAGCTATATGTAAGCACAGCCTTTTTTTGATTAAACATGAAAATACCTCTTAATCTGTTCCCTATTCCCTTTTCCCTATTCCCTATTTATGAAACTTGAATACTAAATGTAGATGAATCCAATAAATTGTAAATACCAAATTCATCTCTAATTGATGCATTTAATAATTTCCGATTGATAATACTAAATCTTAACCTCATTGGTTCATAAAAAAGATGTTCTCCATTCTCCAGCATATACACTGCCCCAGAGAATGGCAAGGGCTGAAGTTTTTTTCCTTGGAGTGATAATTTCTTTTTAACTTTAGCGTGGTCTATGTAATATTTATAGTAACCATAACCACGATTATATTCAGGATGTGCTGGCAAATCATTTAAGTCATATCTGAGAATGTTACATGTTCCACATATTTGATAAAAATTACTTCTTTTAATATATATATATTTACTGCCTTCTTGATATTTATATCCTTGATTTACAAACCAGCCATTACAATCAGAATTTTGTTCTACAAATTCAGCTAATCCCTTACTAACGCAATCATCAGCATCAACAGCCATAGTGTGAGTGGGAGAAAATTCCCGCGCATGTATTAATCCTTTGAGGATTTTTCGACCTTTATCTGTACGCTTTTGATTTATAGGGTTTGTCTCCGGTGCTGGTGGAAAATTAACTGTAATATATGTTATGTGAGGATGAGTAAATTCAATTCTTGGTACTTCATTACAAACAACAATCACTCGAAATTTTGGTGATGTTTGATTGCAAATTGATTTCACACATCTTTCAAATAATCTTGACACATGTTCCCAAGATTTAGAAGCTTGGGAACTTTTAAGTGGTACTACAAAGACAAGCATTTCATGTCTCTCAAAAAAAAATAGGGAATGGTAAATAGTAAATGGTGAACCCATTACCCATTACCCAATAATAAGTAATAAGTAATATAGCTTTTCTCAGTCTGGTGAAGTACAGATGAAATTACTAAAATTATTGTGGGGTAGAGAGCAGCGCGTTGCGGAGCCAGTCACGTGCGCGGGTTTCCCGCGTTGAGTGAACTGGCGTTGGGGTTCCCCCCGTTGTA
>JASJCY010000093.1 GCA_030065825.1 Nostocaceae cyanobacterium
GCAAGCATACAGTGTAGGCTTCTCAACCAATCCAGCTATTGCTTAGGAGGCGTTGAGCTTTGTTTTAAGTCCACGGAATGCCCTACCGCAGACCATGCAATTTCTGACCTTGTACCCTACAAATTTTACTGCCCTGGATGAGATCTAAAACTGGCTGAGCAATGGTGCAGTTTATTTGCTGGTGGCAATAGCCTACACCGAACTCAGGTACAGCTTCTGTAAAATAGAATTTAGGGGGTTGTCTGCCCTTTGAACATCGGTCATAAATAAGTTAATTTGTAGGATAAGTCAGTAAATTACAACCTTTAAGAATCGAGAAATTGTTGCGGTTGGCGCACCTAAGAGTGTGTCACTCGCAACAATTCCTGGGATTTTGTTTGAGTTAGGAATTTAAAATTATGATGCTGACGTGAAGCACGCTGTTATCAGAGGTGCTGCATCTTGACAATTTTGCAAAGAAATAATGATCTGACAATTCCTGTCAGTGACTATTTATATTCTTTTGTTAAGAAAAAAATACGAACCTTACATAAGCAGAAATTTTCCTGTCCTATGGTGCATTTAAATTCTACCTTTACTAAGTCAAATAATTTGTCATTGGCAACAAAAGCTTCCTCAGAGCAGATTGCAGAAGATGGTAAATTAGAGGGGCAACCAGTGGAATTGCCACTGTCAAAACAATCTCCTACCACCTTGACAGCAGAAGGGAGCGGTTTGTTCCCCAGCCAACGTGGAAATTCTTTAGGGCAACAGAAAGCAGAACAATTGGGTCAGTTGCTTTTAGCACATCAACATGAGCGGCAACTGATCATTTTGCAAGATTTTCCCGACCCAGATGCTCTTTCTTCTGCCTGGACTTATCAGTTAATTGCCCAGGAATACGATATAAAATGTGACATTGTTTACGCAGGCACTCTCAGTCACCAAGAAAATATTGCCTTAGTCAAGCTAACGGATTTACCAGCACAGCGCTGGACACTGCAAACCTTGAGGGGCAAAGACTTGTCATTTTATCAAGGTTTTGTGTTAATTGATAACCAAGGCACCACCAGCCAGTTAATGCCAGTAGTGCAGCAAGCTGGATTGCCCTTGCTAGCGGTGATTGACCATCATAATGTCCAGGGGGATTTTCAATCAGAATTTATTGATATTCGTCCTTCTATACGTGCCACAGCCACGATTTTCACACAATACTTACAGCTAGGTTTACTACCCCTAGATAGCAGCATTAGCCAACATGTCAAATGCGCTACAGCACTAATGCATGGTTTGCACTCAGATACCAATCGATTGATGCAAGCCAAAGAAGAAGACTTTATGGCGGCTGCTTATCTGAGTAAATTTTATGATGCTCAAGTCCTCAAAGCCATACTCCAGGCAAATCGTTCCAAGCGAGTAATGGATGTAATCGAGCGATCGCTCAAAAATCGCACTTTGCAAAATAGCTTTTCCATAGCTGGTGTTGGTTATTTACACTATGATGACCGGGATGCTATTCCCCAAGCTGCGGATTTTCTGGTTACTGAAGACAATGTCCACACAGCCGTAGTTTACGGTATTGTCCATGATGAAGATGAAGAATTGGAAGTGGTGATTGGTTCCTTGAGAACTACCAAACTCACCTTAGATCCGGATGAATTTATTAAACAAGCTTTTGGACAAGATAGCAACGGACGCTTTTTTGGTGGTGGAAGAACAGGTGCAGGTGGCTTTGAAATTCCCATGGGCTTCTTATCCGGCTGTAACGAGAATTCCGGTTATGCAAAAATGAAATGGGAAGTATTCGATTCTCAGATTAAGCAAAAACTGCTGAGATTAGTTAATCCCAAAGATAACCCGATTTAATCCCCTATTTGCAGTTAAATATAAGTTTGAATTATATTTAACTGCATTTAATTTTAAAATTAAAATGATTGCCGATTTTTTATCGAAAATCTTTCGCATATTCTTGACGCAATTACGTTGTTTGATGCTATACTTTAAAAAAGTAGTTTTGGGATCTTTATGACCATTTCTCACCCAAAACAGCTAGAAGCCTATATTTTTCGTAGTACCTAACCTAAAAGTCAGAATTTCATCACATCAAGAAAGATCAATTTTCACTGACCTAGATTGGTTTCCAGAATAGATATACTTGACAAAAAGCAGTTGATAAGGTATGGGCACGGCAGTGATAATTTTTGAGCCTAGGTACAACAAAATTCCCATACACTTTTAGCAATTACCCATTACCAATTACCAATTACCAATTACCCATTACCCATTACCAATTACCAGTGGAACTATATTTAATTCGTCATGGTATCGCTCAAGCAGCCACTGGTGACATCAAAGATGAAGAACGTGCCCTCACCAAAGAAGGACGCAAGAAAACCGAAAAAGTTGCCAAGCGATTTTTAGAACTCGGTTTAAACTTTGATTTGATTGCCACCAGTCCCTTAGTGCGAGCTCGACAAACTGCCCAAATCTTGATTGCCACGGGACTGAGTTCCCAGATAGAAGATTGTACCCATCTTGCTTTTGACGGTGACATTCACACTTGGCTCAAAGACTGGTTGCTGCCCAAAAATTATCCTCCTAACACTAAACTAGCACTAGTTGGTCATGAACCTTGTTTGAGCAATTGGGCAGAAATTCTTGTTTGGGGAGAAGCCAAGGGGAACATAGTCCTAAAAAAAGCAGGTATGATCGGAATAAAGGTACCAGAAATAGAATCTCCCTTGGGTCATAGTCAGATGTTTTGGTTGACACCGCCCAAGTACTTACTTTAGCAGTTTTACACGATTCTCTGAGAATTTGTGTGATAAAGAATACTGTAATGGTAACAGTGATTTCTGGTAATTTAGCTTCAACAATTCTTACAAGCAGAGATGGTGTTGCCATGATGGTGTGCGAATACAAACCGGGTTTGGAAAATATTGCCGCCGCTCAATCTAGTATTAGTAATGTAGATGGGCAAAAGGGAATACTTGAGTATCGTGGCATCCGCATTGAAGAACTAGCAGAAAAAAGTACCTTCCTGGAAACAGCTTATCTTTTGATCTGGGGTAAGTTACCCACAGCGGCAGAATTCGCAGAATTCGAGCATGAAGTCCGCTATCACCGACGGATCAAATATCGCATCCGAGATATGATGAAATCCTTTCCAGAAAGCGGTCATCCTATGGATGCTCTGCAAGCCTCTGCTGCCGCTTTAGGCTTGTTTTACTCCCGTCGTGACCTGGAGAACCCTATTTATATTCGCAAAGCAGTAGTGCGCTTATTAGCAACCATTCCCACAATGGTAGCAGCATTTCAGTTAATGCGAAAAGGAAACGATCCAGTCAAACCTTGTGATGACTTAGACTACGCTGCCAACTTTTTGTACATGCTCACCGAGAAAGAACCAGATCGGTTGGCGGCACACATTTTTGATGTTTGCTTGATTCTTCATGCCGAACATACGATGAATGCCTCCACTTTTAGTGCCAGAGTAACGGCTTCTACTCTCACAGACCCCTATGCTGTAGTAGCCAGTGCAGTGGGAACTTTAGGTGGACCCCTACACGGTGGGGCAAACGAAGAAGTGATTCGGATGTTAGAGGAAATTGGCTCCGTGGAAAATGTGCGTCCTTATGTAGAGGAACTCATAGCACGTAAAGCCAAAATTATGGGCTTTGGACACCGTGTCTACAAAGTGAAAGATCCACGGGCGATAATTTTGCAGGACTTGGCAGAAAAGCTATTTGCCAAGTGTGGGTATGACAAATTCTACGACATTGCCCAAGAGATGGAACGGGTAGTTACCGAAAAACTCGGTCACAAAGGAGTTCATCCCAACGTTGACTTTTATTCTGGCTTGGTGTATAGGAAACTGGGGATTCCCACAGACCTATTTACACCAATATTTGCGATCGCCCGCGTTGCTGGTTGGTTGGCACATTGGAAGGAACAACTGGCAGAAAACCGGATTTTCCGTCCCACACAAATTTACAATGGTGTGCACGATGTGCCTTACACTCCCATGGAGGAACGCTAAGAATTAGGGGTTAGGAGTTTGCTCACGGATTTTTGGATTGCACGGACAGTGGAATCTGTGTAATCCGTGATTGGAGTTAGGAGTTTGCTCACGGATTTTTGGATTGCACGGACAGTGGAATCTGTGTAATCTGTGATTGGAGTTAGGAGTTATGAATTTTTAACTGTTAATTCCTCAATCATCACTCTTAAATTCTTAACTCATCACTCTTAACTCCCCACACTCCCCATCTCCCCACCTCCCTCCACAGGGGGAATCTCAATTCACACCATAAGTAGAAATTCTCATTCAGCCCATGGGGGGAAACCATCCAAGGATATACTAGGCATGGTGAGGCAGTGTGGTCCTTTTGGTTTCCAAAATGAACAACTGCCTCACCCCGAAGGGGTAATTGCAAAAAATCTTAAATTTTGGCTGTATTGGGCAAATGTATTGGCAATAAGTTTACAGTTGTTAACTAAAGTAAAAATAGTTGTCAATGACAATTAAGCGATGACCTTAAGAACGGAAACATGAATTCAGGAATTGATCTGCAAGGAACGTTTATTAAATCCGTGATGGATTTAGGATTGCCAGCAGGTGCAGCCAAAGCAATTTGGATGCCATTACCAATGATATTAATGGTTATTGGTGCTACAGTTGGCGTACTTACCTGCGTTTGGCTAGAACGGAAGATTTCAGCAGCAGCACAGCAGCGGATTGGTCCTGAATATATTGGTCCATTGGGCTTGCTGGCTCCTGTGGCGGATGGTATCAAACTTGTCTTTAAAGAAGATATAGTCCCCGCGAAATCCGATCCATTTTTATTTACTCTTGGTCCCATTCTTGTGGTGTTACCAGTATTTTTGTCCTATTTAATTGTGCCTTTTGGACAGAATATGCTGATTACCAATGTGGGTATGGGGGTGTTTTTGTGGATTGCTTTGTCTAGCATTCAGCCCATTGGCTTATTAATGGCTGGCTATGCATCTAATAACAAATACTCCCTGTTGGGTGGTTTGCGGGCAGCAGCACAGTCCATTAGCTATGAAATTCCCTTGGCATTGGCAGTGCTAGCAGTGGTAATGATGTCTAATAGCCTCAGTACCGTTGACATCGTTAACCAGCAATCTGGCTACGGCATTCTCGGTTGGAACGTATGGCGACAACCAGTAGGTTTTATTATTTTTTGGATTGCTGCCCTTGCTGAATGCGAACGTATGCCTTTTGACCTCCCAGAAGCGGAAGAGGAATTGGTGGCAGGTTATCAGACCGAATATTCTGGGATGAAATTCGCTCTGTTCTACCTGAGTTCCTACGTAAACCTCGTACTTTCTGCTTTGTTAGTATCAGTTTTATACCTTGGTGGCTGGGATTCTCCCATTCCTATCAACCTGATTGCCAATTGGTTGGGAATTAGTGAAGCAAATCCCGTATTACAGGTAGCAACAGCTTCCTTGGGTATCACTATGACTGTACTCAAAGCCTACTTCCTAGTATTTCTAGCTATTTTATTACGGTGGACAGTGCCACGGGTGCGCATTGACCAATTGCTAGATTTGGGATGGAAGTTTTTGCTACCAGTGGGTTTGGTAAACTTGCTGTTAACAGCAGCATTGAAAATTGCTTTTCCCGTTGCCTTTGGAGGATAAGGGAAGAGTTAGGAGTTAGGAGTTTGGAATTGTACAGACGCGACATGTCGCGTCTGTACGGAGTTTTGAGTTAGGAGTTTGGAGTTAAGGGCACCCACCATCCGCTACCAATGAAAGAAACAAGTCAAACCCTCTTTCCTTGTGCCTTATACATTGTTTCTTTAAGATGATTAACTCATAACTCATAACTCATAACTCATAACTCATAACTCATAACTTTAATTAATTGTTTATCACCTCAAAACACAACAGACACCATGTTAAAGTTTCTCAAGCAAGTTGGAGATTACGCCAAAGAAGCAGTACAAGCAGGACGTTATATTGGTCAAGGTTTAGCGGTAACCTTTGACCACATGCAACGACGTCCGGTAACTGTACAATATCCTTACGAAAAACTGATTCCTAGCGAACGGTTTCGGGGTCGGATTCACTATGAATTTGACAAGTGTATCGCTTGTGAAGTTTGTGTACGGGTTTGTCCCATCAACCTGCCAGTGGTAGATTGGGAATTTGATAAAGCTAGTAAAAAGAAAAAGCTCAAACACTACAGTATCGACTTTGGTGTTTGTATTTTCTGCGGTAACTGTGTCGAATATTGCCCCACCAACTGTCTATCAATGACAGAAGATTATGAGCTTTCGACCTACGATCGCCACGAATTGAACTATGACAGTGTAGCGTTAGGTCGCTTGCCTTATAAGGTTACAAATGACCCCATGGTAACGCCACTGCGGGAGTTGGCTTACTTACCCAAAGGTGTTATGGAAGCCCACGATTTGCCTGCTGATGCACCCCGCGCTGGGGCATTTCCTGAAGACCTAGTAGAAGAGAAAGAGTAATAGGTAATAGGTAATAGGTAATAGGTAATAGGTAAGTAAGTCAAAAGTCAAAAGTGAGCCAGCGCGGTCTTTTTGGTTTCCAACCAGGAGCGACTGGACAACCCCGGAGGGGTCAAAAGTCAAAAGGATAAAACCAATTATTGGTAAGGTTTATGGCTTTTTGAATTATGCAAATTTAGATGCGTGACAACTTATTACCAATTACCAATTACCATTTACCAATTACCATTTACCAATTACCAGTTACCAATTATCAAAGGACAAAAAGTTGTGAATCTAGCCGAAGGAGTACAGTTTGTTTCGTTTGCCATACTGGGTGTGATGATGATTGGAACAGCACTAGGTGTAGTGTTAGTATCCAGCGTTGTCTATTCTGCCTTCTTATTAGGAGGTGTTTTTGTCAGTATGGCTGGAATGTACCTACTGCTAAATGCTGATTTTGTAGCAGCAGCACAGTTACTGGTTTATGTAGGTGCGGTGAACGTGCTGATTTTGTTTGCCATTATGTTGGTAAATAAACGGGAAGATTTTGTTCCCCTTCCCAGCGCTTGGATACGTAAAATACTTACTGGTGTAGTGAGTTTGGGATTATTTGCCCTTTTGGGTACGATGGTGTTAGCAACCCCTTGGTCTCATTCTACCGGGACTCCAGAAGGTAATCCAATTGTATTGATTGGTGAGCATTTCTTTAGCGATTTCTTGCTCCCCTTTGAACTGGCTTCCGTATTGCTGTTGATGGCAATGGTAGGTGCAATTATTTTGGCACGTCGCGAATATCTACCAGAGGAAGCAGCACCATCTGATATGCCACAAACTGTTTTGACATTGCCAGAACGTCCCCGGGAACTGGTATCCGCAGGCAAAGAGCAAGAATAGTTAATTGTCATTTGTCCTACCCTCCGGGAAGCCGCTGCGCGTCTATGTCATTTGTTCTTTGTTCTTTGTCCTTGACCAATGACCAATGACTAATGACCAATGACCAATGACCAATGACCAATGACCAATGACCCACTTCAGTAGAAAGACTGAGATTTATGCAACTAGAGTATTTCTTGTTACTAGCAGCAGCTTTGTTTTGCATCGGCATTTATGGCTTAATTACTAGCCGTAACGCTGTGCGAGTGCTGATGTCCATTGAATTGCTGCTTAATGCCGTTAATTTAAATTTAATGGCTTTTTCCAATTATCTAGACTCAACTTTGATTAGGGGTCAGGTATTCACGGTGTTTGTGATCACCGTCGCAGCTGCGGAAGCGGCTGTGGGTTTGGCTATCGTCCTGGCAATTTATCGCAACCGCGATACTGTGGATATGGAGCAATTTAACCTGCTCAAATGGTAATGTTGTGGAGCTAAAACAAGTAATCATTGCTTACAAAGCAGCAGATTCCCAGAGTAAACGCTGGGCAGAAATCTGTGCTAAACAACTAGAAGATCGCCAGTGCAAAGTGTTGATGGGACCCAGCGGACCCAAAGATAACCCCTATCCGGTGTTTTTGGCGTCTGTAGGGCAACCCATTGACCTCGCTTTAGTACTTGGTGGTGATGGCACCGTTTTAACTAGTGCTAGACATTTAGCCCCCGCTGGCATTCCTATTTTGGGAATCAATGTAGGGGGTCATCTGGGGTTTTTAACGGAGTCTGTAGACGAATTTCAAGACACAGAAAAAGTTTGGGATCGGCTATTGGAAGATCGGTATGCCATCCAACGGCGAATGATGCTGCAAGCAGCAGTTTATGAAGGTCATGGTAACAATTTGGAACCTGTAACGGAACGCTACCTGGCTTTGAACGAAATGTGTGTCAAACCCGCTTCTGCTGACCGAATGATTACCTCAATTTTGGAAATGGAAATTGATGGTGAGATAGTGGATCAATGTGTAGGGGATGGGTTAATTATTGCTACTCCCACGGGTTCAACTGGTTATACCGTTTCTGCTAGCGGTCCGATTATGCATGATGGCATGGAAGCCCTTACCATCACTCCCATTTGTCCCATGAGTCTTTCTAGCCGTCCCTTAATATTACCCCCCGGTTCCGTTGTTAGTATTTGGCCCCTGGGGGATTATGATTTAAGTACTAAGTTGTGGATGGATGGGATTTTGGCTACTCCAATTTGGCCCGGACACCGCGTAAATGTACGTATGGCAGACTGTCGAGCGAAGTTTATTATTTTGCGGGAAAACAATTCCTACTATCAGACACTACGGGAGAAATTGCTGTGGGCTGGTACAAGGGTACGCTACAGCATCAGTAATGAGGCAAATTGATATCAATTTTGTTTGAATAGTTATCATCCTCACCCATTTGGGGTATTATCCTCCAGCCATTTCTCGTTCCCAGGCTCTAGCCTGGGAACTTAATTCTAGAGGTTCTGCCTAAACACAGAGCATCCCATTTTTTGAAAAACACTGGGATTTATGAAAATTTGGGATGCTCCCCCTAAACATACCTAGACATGAATCAAAGAGGCAGAGCCTCAAATCCTGCATTCCTTGCCAGAGGCAAGGAACGAGATCAACCAGATCAATTTATAAACTTTCTCGTTCCCAGGCTCTAGCCTGGGAACTTAATTTGGTGGGCTTCTGCCTAAACATAAATCAAGGAGGCAGAGCCTCAAATCCTGCATTCCTTGCCAGAGGCAAGGAACGAGATGGCGAGATGGTGCTTTACATTTCTCTGACTACAGGTTTACCATCTTTGACTTCGCCAATTAAGACTACATCGGCACAGTTGACGAAGATACCATTTTCCAGAACACCGGGAATATTGTTCAGTACTTTTTCGAGGTTTACAGGGTCGGGGATATCATCAAATTTGACATCGATAACTAAATTACCCTGATCGGTAACCACGGGACCAGCTTTTTTGACACCCATACGCAGGTCTGGTTTCCCACCAAGTTTTTTAATGGCATTCATGACGGGAGTTACAGCCATGGGAATTACTTCCACGGGTACGGCAAATACAGAACCCAATTTGTCAACTAATTTACCAGCATCCACAACTACAACAAATTGATTTGCCAGGTAATCTACAACTTTTTCGCGGGTGTGGGCAGCACCACCACCTTTAATTAAGTTCTTTTGGGGATCGACTTCGTCTGCCCCATCAATGGCAATATCAATATGGTCAATGGCATCGAGGGTGGTTAAGGGGATACCGTATTCTTTTGATAATACTTCTGCCTGAAACGATGTGGGAACACCAACAATATCTTTGAGTTCCCCAGACTTGAGGCGATCGCCAATAAATTGGATGGCATAGGCTGTGGTTGACCCCGTACCTAATCCCACTATCGAATTTGATTTTACCAAAGCTGCGGCGGCTTTGCCGACTTCTTGCTTCATTAACTTGACGGGATCTGCTGCGCTCATTCCCAAAACTCCTGAAAAACTGCACTATAGTCCATAGTAGTGGGAAGGAGTCAGGGAGGGAAGGAGATGGGGGAGATGGGGGAGATGGGGATGATTTTGATGGTTTTGTGGGATGGGTATCTTGGTTTGTGGAACGGGCATCTTGGTTTGTGGAACGGGCATCTTGGTTTGTGGAACGGGCATCCCTGTTGTGGAACGGGCATCCCTGCCCGTTTTATATATTTATGAGGCAGGCACTCCGACCTACCCCACTCATATTCATCCCTTAATTCAGCAATGCCGATTTGTTGACTTCTCAAACATCCTCTAAGGCTTTGTGAGATGTTCTAGATATTAATACTCTGAGGTATTTTGGAGGGGAGTAGATATGTATAAGTAAAGCTCAAGCGATTGCGTTTAGTGATTTGTGCTTCAACTTTCTGTAGGTTCTCCTGAAATTTCTCTAAAGCTGTTTTTACAAAGGAGTCTTGGAAGTAATTATCTGGGTAATAACCTAATTTTGTGTAGTAAACAGACGCAAGTAAGTCTAACAGGTTCAATTGTCCTTGTGCCTGTTCTAGAGGTGGGAGTAAATTGAGGTAGTCTTGTTCGCTAAGTTCACCCTTTTTATCTTTGAGAAGGGAAGCTGACTTATAACCAGCTAGGGGAACAGCTGGTGCGTAGCTCATTATATCTTTTTGGGGGAAATTAACAGCTGCGTGTTGAGCACTAGCAGTGAAAATAATTAGGGTAGTAGCATCAATTAGGTAATTTAAGGTTTGTATGCGTCCATGTTCTTCACCAAAATCATGAACTCGTGCACCATTATCATCTCCAGCTTCAAGTGCCCAATTTTGGAGATATTTGTCATCTTGTACATCTTTGTCGCTTTTATAGTAAATGCTTAAATAGTCCTTCACCCATTGATGAATTGCCTTCCAAATTTCACACGCGTCATCCCGGTAAGGATATACAGGTAGTTTTTTAGTGTCTTCTACACCGCGTTTTTTCAGTTGCTTTGGTAGCATTGCTTCATTGAAACTATAGTTTTGCAAATCAGCTTCTACTAAAGCCCGCGAACTATCAATTGTTGGTGCGAGGAGTTTATCTACACCACCACGGGGAGCAATGAGAAATTCTTGAGCTGCATTATTTATATTTAAAGTACCCTTAAAATGAGGGCATAGTAGTAAACTAAGGGGATGATCGTCTGGCAGTTGGCGATGAGTTGCGATGGCAAATCGACCAACAAATAGGTGAGTTCGTCCCAAGTGGCTTACAGCTTCGTGGTAGTTAGCATTTGCTATTTGCACAATGGTTTTGGCAAATAACCAAGCATATTTATCAGATTTGGGGGTAACAATAGGTGCATCATTTGGGTTTTGACTGCACTGAATTGCGACTGGACGCATCAAGGTTGATGAATCAGATTCTTTGGGAACTGCAAATAGTACTAGGGGTGCATAAATATACTTTTGTTCTTTGGGAAAAGTACCGTTAGCAGCCCCTTTTAAAATCTGATAATCAGCTAGATAAAGTCTTCCTTCTTCTTTTGCTGCTACTAATGAATCATCACTTCCCATTACCTCTTGATATTGAGCTTCTGTAACAGGAAAATTATCTTTTAACTCCTTTACCCGCTCAATCATTAGGGGATTATAGCCAGCAACTTGCATATAGGCAAATACTTCATCTTCTTGGAAATCATAAGCTATCTCTGGTAGTTCTATCTCCGTAAACAATTTGTTATATTCTTTCAAACTATTTACATGTATTTTCTCATCTTGTTTATTCTCTAATTTATGATGCATAAAATCAGCAATCATCAAGAATCTAAATATATTTTTAGTAACCAGAGATGAAAGTATCACTTCCAGAATCCAATAGAACCCTAGAAACTTCAATATTCGAGCTAGTGGATTAGGAGATGCTAAGAATCCTTTGATTAGGAGTAACGGGTATATCACCAATTTAGCTATTACTTGGACGATCACTTTAACAAGACTTTTCAAAACCTCGTTACGCAAAATTTGCAGAAACTTGTATTTATAAATAAAAGAATTAATGAAGATTACTGCTAATTCTCCAGCCAACAAATTAATCCAAGCTATAGAAGGATATTCCTTTAGAGGAAGCTTATCCAGCATCGCAATAGATGCAATATAGGTATAGTTATATTTATATTTATGTCTAGCATTTTCTAATTCTTGATTATTTTTACTTGGTGAATCATCTGTTTCTACGTTATATTTATCCGATTCAATCGTAGGTAAATCCAATTCACTCTTAGGTAGAGAATTTTGCCGTCCATTTTGATTTTGTAATAAAGATTTCATAAACAATCTTCCTCGTGTATAAGTTTTTTCTTAAACTTATATGTACGGCACTATCTTGGCACGGTAAAATCACAAATTACCTCCCAAAATTCACGTAAAACGCACGCCCTACTTTAAGGTACATTTGCAGACATCTTGCACCTGGGTGATGGAGAAGATATAGGAGTTTTTACTCTTTATCAAATAGACCTCTGTTGGAAATTAAATATGCGTTGTCCAAAACCGTTGTTCGGTGACGTTGCATTGCAACGTCTCTACATTTTTTTCCACCAGATGTCTAATACAATAAGAGTGGGATGGGCATCCTTGCCCGTCCTAATTTCGCTATAGATGGAAAAACTGATAAATAAGTCGGCAAGAAAAATTCTATAAAATATAAATTTGATGTAGGGTGTGTTACGTCCTAGGTTAATGCACGATCAACAATTTAAGGTGTGTTGCGCTACGCGACAACACACCCTACATTTAAACTACATTTAAACTTGTTAACATAGCTTCAAATATTAGCACCGACTACTTAGTCTTACGCAACATTACTGAGGATAAATTCGTCACCACTAGTGAGAGAAATCTACTGGGTTTCCAGAGACTGGTAAATCAAAGTCGGTATTTACCTAAACAGCGTACTTTTATTACATTCTTAGTCATAACTTTAAGGTGGTTATTATTATGCGTCAGTTTTTCACTAGTCTTTCCTTGGTGGCATTGCTACAGTATTTTCCTGCCAGTGTTCTAGCACAAGAAAAATCTAGCACTAATGTATCACCGGCTGAAATTCAACAGGTGCTGGCTGCTAATTGGATGAGGAACCTCCCCGATGGCAATTTTCATCCAGAAAGGTTCATGAGTCGGTCAGAATTAGCTTCTACTATGGTAAAGGTATTTAGCTTGCATAAGCGTCAAGAGGCTTTGCAAGAAAAGGCAATACTGGTTCCCGATGTACCTTCCACCCATCCGGCATTTGAGGATATTCAAATAGTCCTGAAAACTGATATAATGAAGGGTTACCGAGGAAATCTATTTTTCCCCAACCAAAAGGTAACTCGGGCAGAAGGTTTGGCGATTATTGCCCAAGCTTATGGTGTCTTTCAGTTTAGCGATGCTGCTGTTAATGATATTCTCTCTGCCTATCCAGATGCAACATCTATCCCTGATTGGGCAAGAAAGGCGATCGCTACTTTGGTGGTGGAAGGATTTATTAACACTGATGCCCAAAATCATATTTCTCCCTTACAACCTATGACTCGCGGAGATATGGTATATGTTTTGAGTCAATATCAACAACGACAACAACCCCAACCACCAATGCCAGAAGTTCCTCCTGCATTAAATTAATAATCAAAGTATTTTGGGGATAAATAAAGACGGTACAAGTGCCGTCTTTTTTTTACTTTGAAGTTTAGTTTTTGTTATTTTCAAGAATCCACAGTATACAATCAACTAGTATTCAACAGTCAATGATTTCTAGTGTAAATAATTTTTGTGCGATTTGTTAAGATTTGCACGAAATAGTGAGAGAATTAGCTATCTAGTAACAGGTCTCAATTTTTAGATGGCTTGGACAGTCTTGATGGCAATTGATAGGTAAGCCTGGTAGAATTCTTCAGAATGAGAAATCAGTTTGACAATAGCGATGATATTTTTGGCATTACTGAATTAAGAGATGAATATCAGTGGGGTAGGCATCTTGCCTGCCTCATAAATATAGAAAACGGGCAGGGATGCCCGTTCCACAAAAGTATCAAAATCATCCCAACATTTATGGAAAGCCAAACTGTCTATCATATACTTTTTTTATCAAAACGACACTTTTTTTATCAAAAATCAACATATCTTGTCAGTGTCAGTAATAAAAATTTAAGTAAATATAAATACTAATAATCTAGTGATTTAGAGAAACTTACGAGACAAGTGACCGCTGGCGTTAGAAAATGAATACAGGCAATATGAACCCAGTGTTTTAGTCATTAATTCAGGGCTTAAATCTACAGTTTTTTACTGATATTTTAAGTAATAATAATTACTATATATTCAAATTTTAAGGATAATAAAACTGATTTAGCTAAGGACCCAACCGTGAGAAAATTAGAAATATAACTTAGAGAGGAAGACCCTATAGTATGCATCTGAGTGAGATCACCCATCCCAACCAGTTGCACGGTTTATCGATTCGGCAACTGCAACAAATTGCCCGTCAAATTCGGGACAAGCATTTGCAAACCGTAGCAGCCAGCGGGGGACACCTGGGACCGGGTTTGGGTGTTGTAGAGTTAACATTAGGGCTGTACCAGACACTGGATTTAGACCGGGATAAAGTTATTTGGGATGTAGGACACCAAGCATATCCCCATAAACTGATTACAGGACGCTACAGTAAGTTTCATACCCTGCGGCAAAAAGATGGGGTTGCTGGTTACCTGAAGCGCTGCGAAAATAAGTTTGACCATTTCGGTGCGGGACATGCTTCTACGAGTATTTCTGCGGCTTTGGGGATGGCGTTAGCGCGAGATAAGCAAGGGGAAAAATTTAAAGTTGTTGCCATTATTGGTGATGGTGCGCTAACTGGTGGGATGGCATTGGAAGCTATTAATCATGCCGGACATTTACCCAAAACTAATTTACTAGTTGTCCTCAATGACAATGAAATGTCAATTTCCCCCAATGTGGGGGCAATTCCCCGTTATCTCAACAAAATGCGTCTAAGTGAACCGATGCAATTTTTGAGTGATAACATCCAAGAACAATTTAAACACCTCCCCTTTGTGGGTGAATCCCTGTCTCCGGAACTTGGACGCATTAAAGAAGGGATGAAGCGTCTAGCGGTTCCGAAAGTGGGTGCGGTATTTGAAGAACTTGGTTTTACCTATATGGGACCTGTGGATGGGCATAATCTGGAAGAATTAATTTCTACCTTCCAACAAGCACATCAAATTACTGGTCCAGTTTTAGTCCATGTCGGCACTACCAAGGGTAAAGGTTACGAAATTGCCGAAAAAGACCAAGTAGGCTATCATGCCCAATCTCCCTTTAATTTAACCACGGGGAAAGCAATTCCTTCCAGTAAACCCAAACCTCCCTCTTACTCGAAGGTTTTTGCCCATACCTTAGTTAAACTCGCCGAACAAAACCCGAAAATTGTGGGAATTACGGCAGCAATGGCGACGGGGACTGGTTTAGACAAATTACAGGCAAAACTGCCTAATCAGTACATTGATGTGGGTATTGCCGAACAACACGCTGTTACCTTGGCTGCGGGACTAGCTTGTGAAGGTATGCGTCCTGTAGTGGCTATTTATTCTACTTTCCTACAACGGGCATATGACCAAATAATTCATGATGTCTGCATTCAAAATTTACCCGTGTTCTTCTGTATGGATCGGGCAGGGATTGTGGGTGCAGATGGTCCGACGCACCAGGGAATGTATGATATTGCCTATCTACGTTGTATTCCCAATATGGTGCTAATGGCACCCAAAGATGAAGCGGAATTGCAACGGATGGTGGTAACTGGCATTAACCATACCACAGGTCCGATTGCCATGCGTTCCCCCCGGGGAAATGGCTATGGTGTTCCCTTGATGGAAGAAGGTTGGGAACCTTTAGAAATTGGTAAGGGGGAAATTCTCCGTCACGGTGATGACGTGTTACTGTTGGGCTATGGGACAATGGTTAACCCAGCAATGCAAGCAGCGGAAATACTCAGCGAACACGGCATTGAAGCCACGGTAGTTAATGCCCGTTTCTGTAAGCCTTTGGATACGGAGTTAATTCTCCCCTTAGCCAAGGAAATCGGACGGGTGGTTACCTTGGAAGAAGGCTGTGTTATGGGTGGTTTCGGTTCCGCAGTCGCTGAAGCTTTGTTAGACGCGGAGATCGTTGTCCCTGTAAAACGCATCGGTGTGCCAGATGTGTTAGTGGATCATGCACAACCCAACGAATCTAAGGCAAAATTAGGTTTAACTAGTCCACAGATTGCTGAAAGAGTATTGCAGGCTTTCTTTAGTCAGCAAACTTCAGCGGTTGTGTCATAAAATTAACTACTAAGACACAGAGGCACAAAGAATAACTTCGTGTCTCTGTGGCTTTGTGGCTGACACCAAAACATCATGGCAAAAATAGTTGTGTTTAGTGGTGCGGGACTGTCTGCGGAAAGTGGGATTCCCACTTTTAGGGGTTCTGGTGGGTTATGGTCAGGGTATCGCATTGAAGATGTAGCTACCCCTTTGGGTTGGATGGGTAATCCCCAATTGGTATTAGATTTTTATGCCCAAAGGTTTGAGCAAATGCAGCAATGTCAACCCAATGCAGCTCACTTGGCGATCGCCAAACTTGCCAGTATATTTGATGTGGTGTGCATAACCCAAAATATTGATACGCTGCTAGAGAAAGCGGGTGTATCGGATGTATGGCACTTGCACGGACGGATTGATTTTCAAAAATGTGAGTGGCATTTTGGTATTCCCCCTGTAGATGCAGACTGGCAATGTGATTATCGTGTCCAAATCACCAAACCAACACAATTAGGTGATTTTTGTCCTGTATGTGGTAGACAATTGCGTCCAGATGTGGTTTGGTTTGGGGAAGCGGCAGATATGAGAGTTGATCAGTTGTATGAGATAGTTTCTCAGGTTGATGTTTTCATTGGCATTGGCACATCTGCAACGGTGTATCCTGCTGCTAATTTGTTGCGTTTTTTTGCAGGGGTGAAGCATAAATATTTTATTGACCCTAATCCTAATTATGATGTTCTCCAGGGCTTTACTATTTTAATAGGTACATCTACAGCAAAAATGCCAGAACTTGTGGAAGTTCTGATTTCCCAAAAATGTAACTTTTATTTCTTTGTAATTGCATGAATTCCCTTACAAATCAAGTTTATCCCGTTATTTGGCATAACAACGCCGTTTCTTTGATTGACCAAACTCGCCTACCTAGGGAGTATACATTTGTTGAAATCAGCCGTAGCGATGATATGGCGCAGGCTATTAAGACTATGATTGTCCGGGGTGCGCCAGCGATTGGGGTAGCAGCGGCTTATGGTATGTATTTAGGGGCACGGGAAATACGTACTGATGACCGCGATTACTTTTTGCAAGAGTTGGAGAAAGTAGCAGAAAAATTGCGGGCTACCCGTCCCACAGCCGTGAATTTATTTTGGGCAATATCACGGATTATGAAGGCTGCTTATGAAACAATTGGTACGGTAGAGGAAATCAAAAATACTCTCTTCCAAACTGCTAAAACAATTAATGCGGAGGATTTGCAAACCTGTTATGCTATTGGTGACAATGGGTTAAAAGTTTTACCTGCTTCTCCAGAAAAGTTAACAATATTAACCCATTGTAATGCTGGTGCTTTGGCTACTGCTGGTTATGGTACGGCTTTGGGTGTGGTGCGTTCGGCTTGGCGAGAAGGTCGTTTAAGTCGGGTGTTTGCTGATGAAACCCGTCCCCGTTTACAAGGTGCGAAACTTACTGCTTGGGAATGTGTCCAAGAAGGTATTCCGGTTACGGTAATTACTGATAGTATGGGGGCACATTGTATGAAGCAAGGTTTGATTGATGCTGTGGTGGTGGGTGCTGACAGAATTGCTGCTAATGGAGATGCTGCGAATAAGATTGGGACGTATAGTTTGGCACTGGTAGCTAAGGCACATAATATTCCGTTTTTTGTAGCTGCACCCCTGTCTACTGTTGATTTTTCCATCGGTGATGGTAGCCAAATTCCCATTGAGGAACGTAATCCAATGGAGATTTATCAAGTGGGGGATACTATTCTTACGCCCCGTGGTGTAGAATTTTATAATCCGGCTTTTGATGTCACACCAGCGGAGTTAATTACGGCGATAATTACAGAAATAGATGCATTTGCTCCCGGTGAGTTACGAAAATATCGGGAAAAGCAGGTAGTTTAGCCATGGGTAAGAAGTCTAAGAAAAAATTTCGCAGTGACTGGAGAACTCTGACAGAACTTGGTTCAGAGTTTGGTAAGTCAGCAATTGCTTTTGGGAAGATGTTAAAAGAACAGGGGTTGCGTGATGCTAATGGAGATCCCACCCAAGCAGCTAATGGACTTTTTCAGAAGATTGTCCCCAATCAAGGGAAACCTTACTATCTGTGGAATCACAAGGGAGTCGTTTCTTTTTTTCAATCTAAAGGTATTAATCCCACGGGGGATGCTGCTGATGCATTGAAAGACACTGAAGCACGCAAATTAGCACGTTCCTATATGGAAGCTCAAAAGTTAGATGATGAAGGTTCTAAGCTTGGTTATATGATGCTTTGTGAGATGGTTGATGATATCAGGAAAATTGGTCTAGACCGTTTTAACACTGCTTTGAAATCTGTTGGGTACAAAGGTGAACCAGTAACGCTGGAAGGATGGTAAATATACCCCTTTCCTTTTCCCCTCTCCTTTTTCCCCTCTCCCATGGTGAAATACTCCTGTCCCGCTAGAAGATTACCAAATTGAGTGAGACCCATTCATAGGGGGAAGAGGGGGAAGAGGGGGAAGTGGAGGAAGAGGGGGAAGAGGAAGAGGGGGAAGAGGAGGAAGAGGGGGAAGAGGGGGAAGAGGGGGAAGAGGAGGAAGAGGGGGAAGAGGGGGAAGAGGGGGAAGAGGGGGAGAAATGTTTATGGGTAATCTTAGAACGAGAAGGGAGTAACATTGATTCTGTAGACTGGCATTGCTGAATTAAGGGATAATTCTTGTGGTGCAGGCATCTTGCCTGCCTCATAAATATAGAAATAGAAAACGGGCAGGGATGCCCGTTCCACAAAACCATCAAAGTCATCCCGCATTTATGCAAGACCTGTAGACTTAGTGACTATTTGCTTGTAATCTGCAAAAGTAAAAGGCTAAAGAGTTTTGATTAATTTATATGTCACATAGTTTACAAAATAAAAATAAGCAATTTTAATATTATCAAGTTTCAAGTTATAGGAAAATACGTCTTGAGGTAGATGCATAGAATGGGGATAATTTTCGATTCTATGCTACGGATTTTTGGTTTGATTCAAGCCGGAAAAATCATTAAATAACAAAAGTTGGAAGGTAAATATGGAAGGTTGTGTAGTTACAGATTTAAAGGTTCATAGTCGAAATAATTGCTATGTCCTCAGTGTAGAGGAGATGAAAAAAATTGAGGATACGGCTGTTAAGTCGTTTTTGGAACGAGGAACAAACATTATCAAAATCAAAAATGGTGCTTTTCAATCTGCATCTGCATCTAATCAAGCAGGGGAACCAATAGTATTGCTATGGTTTTATGGCGGTAGAATGATTAATAAGAAAACTAATGTGGAAGTAACGGCTACTTGGTCTTCTTTGAATGGTTATGATGATGCTTTGATTTTAGAAGTGTTAGAACCTGTGACGATGTGTGCTTTTTTCTTTGATACAAATATTGAGGATAATGACGGAGAAGTTGTTCTTTCTGTGGTGAGAGTTTAGTCTATTTGCTGATAATTATGGCTGGATAAATGAGGGTGTGTCTGCAAAAAATAATTAAAATAGATTCGATGTAATTCTTAGTATATTGCAGGCATATTTACATAATCTCTATCATCGTGGTTGGTGTTTTGAAGTGATTAGTTCCAGCCTAAATACCATGTAAAACTAATCAAAAAGAATATTGTTTTATGTCGCACAAAAAAGCTTTTTTAACCGGAAAAATCCTGCTGTGGTTGGGTGTGGCATCTCCTGTGTTTTTATCCGCAGTGCTAACAGCAAGCCCGATTGTAGCCCAGAGTTCTAAGTCTAGTAGTAGCAATAATTCACAGTTTGAATTGCCTGCTGACTTGGCTGAGAATATTAAGGTGAGAATTGACGGTTCTAGTAGTATGTCCGTCATTAATAATTCGTTGAAAGAACGTTTTCAAAAGCAATTTTTCAAGACAGAGGTAATTCTAAATAAGAATGGCACAGATAAGGCTTTAGCAGCATTAGTCAAAGGTGAAATTGATGTAGCGGCAATTGGTCGTCCTTTGACAGCAGAGGAGAAGGCAAAAGGTTTAGTTTATGTCCCCATTAGCCGAGAAAAAATTGCCATTGTTGTGGGTAAGGATAACCCTTTTGAAGGTGATATTACTTTTGAACAATTTGCGCAAATTTTCCGGGGAGAAATCACAGATTGGTCTGAATTGGGTGGTAATTCTGGTCAGATTCGCTTGATTGACCGTCCAGCAATTAGCGATACTAGGGAAGCATTTCGTTCTTATCCTATTTTCAAAAACGCTAAATTTGCTACAGGGAAAAACGCCCAACAGCTTAATCTTGATAGTACGGAAGCGGTGGTGCGGGAATTAGGTAAAGATGGCATTGGTTATGCCATTGCTAGCCAAGTTATGAACAGCAAGGATGTGCGCATTATTTCTATGCACAAAACCCTGCCTGACGATTCCCGGTATCCCTTTTCTCAACCCCGTGGTTATGTTTATAGAAAAAATCCAAATCAGGGAACTAAAGCCTTTTTAGCTTTTGCTAGTACCACCGCAGGTAAAGAAGCAATTTCAGCAGCAAAAGCCACAGAAGAAAAAGCAGGGATTAAGTGGGAAAGCACTATTGTTAATACCCCTGTTAATACCCCTGATGCAAGCACTTCAAAACAGGAAGCAACCCCAGCACAAACCACAGTTAAATCCCAGACAGCTGTTAATACGTCTGATACAAATACCTCAAAACAGGAAACAACCCCAGCACAAACCCCAGCAACATCCCAGACAGCTATTAATACATCTGATAGAAACACCTCACAGGAAACAACAAACCAAACGAAAACAGCTTTTTTACAGGATGGTACAGGTGCAACATCCGCAGCAGAAGAAAGAACCTTGCCTTGGTGGGTGTGGTTATTGGCTGGTGTTCCGATGTTGGGAGGTTTACTGTGGTGGTTATTAGGTAAAGGTAGGGATGAAGGCACAACTGCAACTACAGCAATGGCTGGTGCTGGTACAGCTGGTGCTGTAGCTGCTGGTGCTGCTGCAACTCCAGAAGCACAAAGCCGAATTGTATTAGTACCTCGCAATTCTGAAGACGCATATGCTTATTGGGAAGTACCCCCAACAGCCCATCAAACTATGAAAAAATGGGGTGGAAAGCTGTTAAAGTTACGGCTTTATGATGTCACCAATATGGCTAATGGAAAACGCCAAACTCCCAATAATTGGGAAGAATTTGACTGCGATCCAGAGGTTGTGGATCGACATATTCCTATTTCTGTAGCAGATCGGGATTACATTGTGGATTTGGGTTACGTCAGCGATGATAATCAATGGTTGCAATTGGCACGTTCAAATCATATTCGCGTACCAGCGACAGTTGCAGATATTGCTAATACCCCAGGAACAGATGAGGCTGCAACTACTGATGTAGATAATGTTATAAATACAGCATTAGGTGCTTTAGCAGGAGGTGCCGCAGTTGCAGGGATCGCTAGTCCAACCCAGTCTTTTTTGAGTGATCGACATTCTTCTCAAGCAGCAGAAAGTCGCATTGTTTTAGTACCCCGTACATCTAAAGGTGCATACGCTTATTGGGAAGTTGCTGAAGCGGATAAGGTAACACTGCGACAACAGGGAGGACAGCATCCTGCACTACGAATTTCTGACGTTACGGATATTAACCTGGAAACTCAAGTACCTGAAAGTTACCAACAATATGACTGGGATGAACAATCTCAGGATATGCATATTTCTCTTCCGGAAACTGGACGCGACTATGTCGCAGAGTTGGGTTATGTGACAGTAAATGGTGAATGGTTACAGTTAGCAAGGTCAGAATCAATCCATGTAGTTGAAGCTGACATCAGTACAGTAGATGAAAGTGCAACTACTAGCGTTGAGAATGATATCGGTACAGCAGCTTCAATTTTAGCAGGAGGTGCGGCAGTTGCAGGGATTGCTGGTGCAACGGGGTCTTTTTTGGGCGATCGCACTTCTCCTCAACCTCAACCTCAGCAAGAAAGCCGTATTGTTATAGTACCCCGTGATTCCCAGGAATTATACGCTTATTGGGAAGTGTCACAAGCAGATAAAGCAGCATTGCGACAACAGGGAGGACAACATCCTGCATTAAGGATTTTTGAGGTTACAGATATCGATTCCGATGGTGAAGCACCTGCAAGTTACCAAGAATATGACTGGGATGAAGAATCTCAGGATATGCATATTTCCCTTCCGGAAACGGTCGGTGACTATGTAGGAGAGTTGGGTTATGTAACAGCAGACAATAAATGGTTACAGCTAGCAAAGTCACAAGTTATCCATGTTGCAGGTAACAACCCCTTAGTGGATGTTGAAAGTGAAACTAGTACAGTAAATGAAGCTGCAAGTACTAGTCTTGAGAATGACACCACTATACAAGATACAGCTTTGACAGGAGATGTTGCTGTTGCAGGGATTGCTAATACTCCAGACGATGCTTTAACTACTAATGAACCTGCACCTACTAGTATTGAAAATGATATCAGTACAGCAGCCTCAATTTTAGCAGGAGGTGCGGCAGTTGCTGGTATTGCTGGTGCAACGGGGTCTTTTTTGGGCGATCGCACTTCTCCTCAACCTCAGCAAGAAAGTCGTATTGTTTTAGTTCCCCGTGATTCCCAGGAATTATACGCTTATTGGGAAGTGTCACAAGCAGATAAAGCAGCATTGCGACAACAGGGAGGACAACATCCTGCATTAAGGATTTTTGAGGTTACAGATATCGATTCCGAAAGTCAAGCACCTGCAAGTTATCAACAATATGACTGGGATGAACAATCTCAGGATATGCATATTTCCCTTCCCCAAACTGGTGGTGACTATGTAGCAGAGTTGGGTTATGTAACAGCAGACAATAAATGGCTAAAACTAGCGCGATCGCCACGGGTATTCTTTCCAGGTACTCACATAGATGAAAACATTCCTGGAAGTATTGCCAATTCTGGCATTATAGCCCCACAGGAACAACTGCAAAAAGATTGTACTATTACCGATGTCCGGGTGGATAGCAAAGCCAATTGTTATTCTTTGACACCAGAAAGAATGCAGCAATTGCAGCAGACTAGCGTCACCCATACACTACAACCGGGACTCCACTTAGTCAGAATTAAAGGTGGTGATTTTAATTTCTACCCTGCTTCTGGTCTTCAGGGAGAACCACTAGTCATGCTGTGGATTTTTGGGGGTAAAGTTGTTAACAAAAAGACCAACAAAGAAGTCTCTTCTACCTGGTCATCCCTAAATGGTTATGCAGATTTACTGACTCTAGAAGTGTTAGAAACAGCTACGCTTTGTGCTTTCTTCTTTGACTCCTATGTTGAAGATAACGAAGGAGAAATTACCCTTTCTGTAGTGCAAATTTAACAAAGTATACTCCCAACGGCTAAAAACTTAACTTTTCGTAGGTTGGGTTGTAGCTTGCTTCCACGAAGTGGTACGAAGTGAAACCCAACAGCAAGTATGTTTTTGTTGGGTTTCGTACCTCAACCCAACCTACAATCATTAATCCGTTTAGAGTATAGTTCATTATTCAATTTTAGGAACGATAATCATGAGCATGTTTTTTAATTTACTGACTGCGATTAATAACCCGGAACAAGAAGCTAGTGTCTCCCAGTTAGAGACAATTACCAATACTGTCCAGCAGTTAGCTGGTAATAATGGTGTCCAAACCTCCCAAATGCAAACTATTGTCTCTACAATTGGTCATTTTATCCGTCCGGTGATGCAACAACAGCAGAGAATTGGAGGTAGTAATCACCTAGCAAATTTGATTTCTCAGGTAAGTGCAGGTGGAATGGGTGCTAGCGCTATTCAATCACTCATCCCCTCGCAATTACAAACCCAAATTGTGCAAATTGCATCCCAAAAAACTGGGTTAGATACCAATATCATTCAGACTATGTTACCGAGTTTGCTGCCAACGGTGATGGGTTTCTTTAAAATGGGTACAAGTACTTCTGGGCAAAATGGTGTTAATCCCTTACTTTCCTCCTTTCTAGATGCAGATAGAGATGGAGATTGTGATTTAGGAGATGTTCTTAAGTTCTCCAATCGTTTTCTCAACCCATCCTAGAGTTAGGAGTTAGAAGTTGTAGAGACGCGATATATCGCGTCTCTACAGGAGTTAGGAGTTATGAATTATGAATTATTAATTATTAATTATTAATTATTAATTATTAATTATTAATTATTAATTTGTAGGGGCGCAATGCTTGCGCCCATAAATTACAAATTTTTAATTTTTAATTGTTTTAGGGGTTACCAATTTAGAATTTAGAATTTTGAATTTTGAATTTTGAATTTTTAATTGTTTTTAGACTCTATTTGTTGCTTCAACCAATCACGAAAACTAGGATGATAAAGGCTATAATGGATTTCTGTTGCTATTGATTTTAAGTGTAAAAACTCTCGCCATTTGTCTAAGATTACTTTGATTTCATATTCATCTGCATCTAATTTTTCTGCTATTGTTTCTATTGATATTGATTGGTGTTGAATTAAAAGATTTAACACCTGTAAAGCCATTGGTTGTTGTTTACTGGTTGCTAAATTCATTTTTTCTAAGTGATTTTGGTAATAGTGTTGTAAGTTTGGGGGGTAAATATCTTGGTTAATAGTTGCTAAGATTTCTTTAACATACATAAAATTGGTTTCGTCTTCATCAAAACTAGGCTTTGTGATGTTGAGGGAAAGATTTTGGGGATGGTTTTGTTCTCTAAGGTTATTCCTAGAATGAGAAATATATTTTTGGATATCAGCGCGATTTTGTTGTGGGTAGGCTGACAAATCTAAAGATTGGGCTGGAGTTTCAATTAATAAACCTGATTTCTCTGTGAGAAAGGGACGACGAGTGAGGATAAAATAAACTTTTTCTGGGAGATAGCGGGGTAAATAGAATATATTTGAACCCTGTGGTTGATTGTTGATATCAATCCTATCGCAGCCATCTATAGTAATAATTAATCGTTGCTTTGGATGCAATCTATCGCTGATTTTTTGCAGTAACAATGATAAAAAACTACTGTTTTCTGTGGCAGAATCAGTCAAGTTAGAGGTGAGATTTTTACTACCTTGATGTTGGGCAATTTCTATTAATTGAGTGCAAGTTGTTGTCAGAAATTCCTGAACGCGATTTTTACCGGAAATTTCCACATTGTAATAAACAATTCCGGGATTTTGGCTGACATAATGGGCAAGAATAGCACTTTTACCAATCCCAGGTTCACCAATAATAGTAAAGTAGCCCCGGTCATATTGATTGAGAAAGTTGTTGATAGTAGCAAAGACAAATTCACGACCGACAAAGTTGTGGTTTCTGCTGGTGATGATTTCCTGAAATTCTGCGGGATATCTGGGAATATTGATTGTATTTTGGGTGATGTATTCATTTTCTGAACCACCTTCTAAACGGAGGAAATGAACAGTCCCTGATTTTTCTCCTGCTATAATTGTCAGCCCATCTGGGGAAAATGCACAGCAATTTATAGACATATCACCAGTGAAAGTAGAGATTTCTTCTCCTGTGTGCAAATCCCACTGTTTCAGGGTGTTGTCAAATGAAGCAGAAACCGCTGTTTTTCCATCTGGGGCGATCGCTACTGCTTGTACCACCCCGTTATGACCAGTGAAAGTAGAGATTTCTTCTCCTGTGTGCAAATCCCACTGTTTCAGGGTCTTGTCAAGTGAAGCAGAAACCGCTGTTTTTCCATCTGGGGCGATCGCTACTACTGTTACCCAGTCCTTATGACCAGTGAAAGTAGAGATTTGTTCTCTTGTGTGCAAATCCCACTGTTTCAGGGTCTTGTCATCTGAAGCAGAAACCGCTGTTTTTCCATCTGGGGTGATCGCTACTGCTTGTACCCCCCGGTTATGACCAGTGAAAGTAGAAATTTGTTCTCCTGTGTGCAAATCCCACTGTTTCAGGGTCTTGTCACGTGAAGCAGAAACCGCTGTTTTTCCATCTGGGGCGATCGCTACTGCTGTTACCCAGTGCTTATGACCAGTGAAAGTAGAGATTTGTTCTCCTGTATGCAAATCCCACTGTTTCAGGGTGTTGTCAACTGAAGCAGAAACCGCTGTTTTTCCATCTGGGGCGATCGCTACTGCTTGTACCCTCCCCTTATGACCAGTGAAAGTAGAGATTTGTTCTCCTGTGTGCAAATCCCACAGTTTCAGGGTCTTGTCACGTGAAGCAGAAACCGCTGTTTTTCCATCTGGGGCGATCGCTACTGCTTGTACCCTCCCCTTATGACCAGTGAAGGTAGAGATTTCCTCTCCTGTGTGCAAATCCCACAGTTTCAGGGTCTTGTCATATGAACCAGAAACTGCTGTTTTTCCATCTGGGGCGATCGCTGCTGCTGTTACCCAGTCCTTATGACCAGTGAAAGTAGAGATTTCCTCTCCTGTGTGCAAATCCCACAGTTTCAGGGTGTTGTCAAATGAAGCAGAAACCGCTGTTTTTCCATCTGGGGCGATCGCTACTGTTGTTACCCAGTCCTTATGACCAGTGAAAGTAGAGATTTCCTCTCCTGTGTGCAAATCCCACTGTTTCAGGGTGTTGTCAAATGAAGCAGAAACCGCTGTTTTTCCATCTGGGGCGATCGCTACTGCTTGTACCCAGTCCTTATGACCAGTGAAGGTAGAGATTTCTTCTCCTGTGTGCAAATTCCAATGTTTCAGGGTCTTGTCATCTGAAGCAGAAACCGCTGTTTTTCCATCTGGGGCGATCGCTACTGCTAGTACCCTCCCCTTATGACCAGTGAAAGTACGCAGCAGGTTTCCGTCAGGAGTGGTTAAGCTGGCTGTAATGGGACGGAATCGAGGAATTTCACTTTTACTTTGTTGTCCATCTGACAATATTTTCTGAATGTCTGGCTGTTGAAAACCCTGTAGTCTTCCCCATAATTGTCCTACTAATTGGGTTTTATCTTCATTCAAAATATGTGCTGATAATTGTAGCGCACGTTGAATTAATTTCAGAGTTTTGACTTGTTCCGGTTCTAGTTTTTCATCTTCTTCTAAATTATCTAATATCTCTGGATCATAAATCAAACCATAATCCCTAATCAGAGATTCTACTCCCAACTTAGGATGCTGAATTTTCAGATAAATAAAATCAAAATTGGTCAACAATTGATAATATTTATTCCTCTTATCCCTGTTTTTATTCTCCAGATACATTTGAGGACGTTGCTGAAGATACCATTTTTTCCATTCATTATTTTTTTTCTCTAATTCGATAGCAAGTTGACCCATCTTACTATATTCCTATATCAAAATATTGATCTATTTTTTCCTTAACTTCTTTAAATCGCCTTTTATTTTTGTCTTTATCTAGCTTTGGTTGATTTTGTAAAAACTCCAGAAAACTGCGATGATAAATACTATAATAAGTTTTTTCTTCATCTTCTTCTTGTACTTTTTTAGGTGTTACATACTCCACCCATTTATCTAAAATCTTTTCTACAGGAAATACATCCAGATCGAGAATATCAGCAATCATATTTGATGATACTGCTTCACCTCTAACAACCAAAATAAAGAGGATTTTTACATTAATATCATTGTCATCATTATCCATACCCATGCGCTGCCAATGAGTTATATAATATTGCTCAAGTCCTTCTGGTAATTCCTTCAAACTCAAGTCATTATATTTACCAGTCGCAATTGCTGGCAAAACATAGCGCAAGTACATAAAATTATTTTGACTTTTTTCGCACAACCTATCAACAAACTCTGTTTGCGTAATAGGTGGATTTTGTTTCCGTATCCACTCATTCAATTGAATAATTTCCGACTGAAATTCATCGCTATTTTCATACTTTTTAGTTTGATTTTGAACCAACTTTTGAGTCCATTTTCTAATTTCATCTTCACTCATCTTCAGAAATAAATGCAGATACTCCTTTATATCCTCCTGACTCAAAGCCGTATAATCACCTTTAGTTAAATCCAATTCATATACAGGAGTATCAGGAGACAAACTTAAACGTTTTCTTCCTAGATTATAAGGTCTTCTAGTCAGTAAAAAATAGACTCCATCAGGAATATTGTGTGGTAAATCTAAAAGATTACCATTTCCTTCTTGTTCTACTTCATCTAGCGCATCAACAACAATTACAAGTTTTTCTCCTTCCAGTTTGAGTTTTTCACTAGCTTTTTCTAGTAAACTTCTTAAATCAGCATTCTCTGCATTCTGGAGACAACAACGCTTAATTAATTGTTGACGAATACTAGCTAAAAACTGTTCTGGAGTGTTGATTCTGTCTGATAAAATATTGAAATAACAAGGGCATTTATAAAATAAAACAAATTGAGCAGCTATAGCACTTTTACCCATCCCTGCATCACCAATCACAGTAAAATAACCCTTTTTCCCCTTATTAATAAAATCTATAATCGCCTCAAAAACAAACTCACGACCACAAAATAAACGAGTTTTTTCAGAAATTAAAGCCTTAAACTCTTTCGGATAAACATCTAAATCCCAATTCGGATAAATTCCCCCCGGAGGAATCAGGAATTTTGCAGATGCACTGCGTTTAGCCACAGAGATAAAAACCTCACCAAATTCCTCTAATTCCGCTGATATATTAATGTTAGCCTTGCGAAACTCAGTATCTAAATTAGCATCTTTAATAAACTTGCAGATATATTCTACAAACTGAAACGGACTATTATTAGTATAAGCAGCCCAAAAACTATCTTTAGTTTCTTTCTCTCTAAACAAATTTAAAATTACTTCCGGCTTAAATACACCATAGTTTACCAGACTGTGAACATAAACAATATCAACATCATCCGGTATTTCCGTAGGATTTAGCCTTAATTCCTGGAGAATTTTGATTACAGTTTCGTTTTTTTTAGCTTGTTTAATAATTAGTTCACCAGCTTGAGGAGCATATTTACTAATCTTTGAAATAATTTCAGCAAATTTAAATTCGATCATATTTATCACCGAAAATTTACTTGCGCATCTTATTTATAGCAGTTTTCATTTAGAGGATGTTTGAAAAGTATTGTTATTAACATTAAAACAAGCGTAAACCTAACCCCCTTTTCCCCCCTTCCCTACGAAGGAAGTGGGGTTTCAGAACCTCTCTCCTTCTAGGAGAGAGGTTTGGAGAGAGGTTTGGAGAGAGGTTCCGGGTATACTTGTTGACTTTCCAAACAACCTCTTAGGAGAGTTTTATATTTGTTTTATAAGAGGATGTTTGAGAAGTATTATGTTTAACATCAAAACCCTGGAAATCTAACCCCTAACCCCTAACCCCTTCCCTACTAGGGAAGGGGAACAGAAAAATAGGGGTTTCAAAGTCTGTTTACTCCTAGGAGAGAGATAAGAAGTGAGGTTTTTAGTAATCTTTTAGACTTGACAAACATCCTCTAAACATACTCTGAGAAATTCAAAATTAATTTAAATTTTTTACAAAGGAATTTGGAATGTGAAATTTTAGTCAAGTTCATTAAAAAGATGCTGTTCTAAAAAGGGCTGAAATTGATGAAATTCCTCTGGAGAAAGTAATTGGGGATCGCCATTTTTTGAAATCCGTGCAAAAAATAACAGTGGATCTAAGGGGGTGTAAATTGCGTATTCTCGCTGTTTGTGATAAAAAATAGCTAATCGCTGTAAACTTTCTGGCTCTAAAGTTTCCTCTTCGTCTTCGATTTCTAAGGAAAATATTTCTGACTCGTCCACAGGAGGTAACTCACCCTCTACTGTCAAAGCATAGGCTGTATTTTTGAGTTTGAGGTTAAGCTCGGAAAGAACAGCTTGGGCATTACTAAAAATTTCGTCGATGGCAGCGTCATCTTCTATTAGAATTGCTTCTGACTCTTCATCCTCACCTTGCCAAGCAAAAATTTCCACGGGGGAGTCTACAGGAAGAAGTAAACAGTATTCTTGCCCATCTTCTACCACAAAGGAACGCTCGATATAACATTCGAGCTTTTTGCCTTTGTCATCCGTCAAAGTCATAGAACCGAGATGAGCATTGTCATTACCTTCAGGAAATGGAGAGGAAAACATAGTCATTTAGAAATTGAAACTTCCAGCAATTGCGAGCAAGAGATTTTCTGCTTAATAAGAATAGATATCAATCCTATCTCATTAGACTAATATCAATTGCTGGCTATTTAATATATTTTTATTTACCACTAGCAGGAGTATATCAGATTCTAGGTTGGGGAACCACTCCGTTGCTTTTCTCTCCGTTGTAGGAAGTGACGTTTGAGGTACTAAACCCAACAAAAACCTACTTTGGGTTACTCTACCCTTCACCGAACGAGAACGCTACCCTACGGGAATGCCTACCCTACCGCAGTACTTCGTTTACGGCAAACGCGTAGACTTCGTACCACTTCGTGGAAGCAAGCTACAACCCAAGCTCGGAAAAGTTAAGTTTTTAGCCGTTGGGAGTATAAACCTTGCTGTTTCTCCTGGAGTCTAGCCACTGCTGCAAAATCAAAGATGCTGCCTTGCGGTCAATTAAACCTTTATGGCGTGATGGCGAGCGATTTTCGGCAATGAGCATTTGTTCTGCTTGAAAGGATGTTAATCGTTCGTCTACATATTCTAGGGGTAATTGCAGGGCTTTAGCTAGTCTTTTGGCAAACTTTTGTACCTGCCGTGCTTGAAAACCCAAGGAACCGTCCATTGAATAAGGTAAACCTGCTACCAGGATTTGTACTTCCCGCTCTTGAATCAACTGGCGTATTTTTTCTACATCTTCCACAAAGGATGTACGCTCAATTGTTACCAATCCTGTGGCAATTAACCCCGTGCGATCGCACCCTGCTACACCAATACGTTTACGACCGATATCTAACCCCAAAGCGGAAATAAACTTTGGTGGTTGATTGTCAGTTGCAGTTTCTTTTGATTCCACTTAGCTACTCCTGCTGGGTATCTTTTGCATCAGGATGGCTGGATGGTTCTGCACTAGGGTTGTTATGGGATGAAAAGGCTACAGAGTCATTAGTTACATTGCTTTTGCTAATTCTATCAGCAGCAGATTTTTGTTTTTTGTGTGTGGATGGTAACCATGACATCCCACCTGGGATTGGTTTTCGGGCTGGTTGTAAACCTTGGAGAACTTCAGGTAACTGAATTCCCTCTAGGGAAACAAGTTTAGATTCCCTGACTTTATGCCACACTGAGCGAGACATAATTAAGGTGTGTTCTATGCGAGTTGCCCCAATTTGTTCCAAGTATTCTTCACCTTCTGGTTGGTAATCACAGGAAACAAGCTGTAATGGCTGTTGGGGAAAATCAACAGCAATACGAGCTAATTGAGACAGCAATTCTGGATACAACCAAGTGTATGCTGGATGAACTGTTAGGCTTGCTAGATGAGGTTGTTCCCCTTTGCGGTCAATTGTTACCTGAAAGTAACCGATCGCCGCTTTGCGTTGGGGTTCAAATACATAACCGCTAATTACTTCTATTTTATACATCCATTGCTTCACAGCATCGACTACCACACCCAATAAACTAGTTTTAAAATCATGGGTTTGACGGTCAAATACCTGCCGCACTAAAGGAGGCATTGATGCTGTATCTAGTTGATAAAGCAATTGAGCATCAGCGTTACTTACAGGCAACAAATTCGGTAAATCTGGCTCCCCTTGGGCTAATTGTGCCAACAGTTGGGGTGCAATTTCCCAATAGGTCATTTCAGCCAAGCGCTGAAACCCATTTTGTCGATAAAGTGCTAGGGCTTGTTTATCGTTAACATTAACTTCCAGTATCCAGGTGCGAGCTTCTACAATTGATTCAAAACAGTAGCGCAATAATTGAGAGCCTATGGTGTGATTTTCAGAACCTTGATCCACCATTACCCCTTCAACCTTCCAGGTACTACGGGTACGGTTAAAGGGAGATACTTTTATCATCCCCAGCAACATCCGTCCCTGTTCTGCTACATAAGCGCAAAAACGATACTGTAAGGGATTGGGAAACCAACTTAGAAATTTGAGAATTCCATACCAGTAGCGCAGCCATTGCATTTGCTGTAGGTAAGAATCCCCTCGCTTGTTTGTTTGGGCTGTGAATGAATCTTGAGTTAATTTTTCAATACCGTCTAAGTCCCGGTATTGCACTGGTCGGATAATAACACTGAGATTTTGTGGAAGTAGTGGAGTCATTTTCATTCGAGCCGCCATTCAGCTGGAATTTACTGGAAGAGAGAAACTGCTGAATTTATCTTAACGGCTTTGGTGCTATTGTATATTGCTCCCAAAGAGTGATTTTCATTTTTTTACCTGTTGGAGGCTCCCGTGATAATCTCTTTTTTGTTTGATTTGGCGGGAGAGGAAAGCAGATAAGGTCGAACAAAATTTTTGCTGCCCCATAGTACCTGCTTCCAGAAAATTTTAATTAAATTACTATTATACACTAAATCATTGTTCGAGAAATAACTTTTTCAAAGTCGGCTTGGGTTTGATGGAGTAATTCCTGTCGGCTATCTTCTTGAGTATGGTTAAGGGTTGGAACCAGATTGCGTGCTTGTAGAGCCATGTGCAATTGTAAGTGAGCCACGTATTCGCTGATATCTTCACGTTGTTGTGCGTTTGTGCCCTTTAATAACTGTGATTCCATTGCCACTGTTTACTCCTTAGCTCATGGTTTTCTGTTGATTTACACTACCAAAACTTATCATCTTGTTTTGCACATACTTTGCACTTCGCAATGAACTGTAACACTTAAGTATTGATTAACCTAGGGGATAGGGAACAGGGGATAGGGGATAAGCTGTTGTGCTTTTAATTTATATTAAAGGGCAGGCAGGGATGCCTACCCCACAAGAATTAAAGGGCAGGCAGGGATGCCTACCCCACAAGAATTACAGCAAAATTGAATATACAATTTTTATTTGCGCTTTAGCTTAGGGGATAGGGGATTGGGGATAGGGGATAGGGGATAGGGTAAGAGGATGTTGTGTTTTTTTCATTCGTTGCGGGTGTATAATCCCTAGTAATAAATAATAGTTGTAGCAGTTTATAGCTTTTCTCAGTCTGGTGAAGTACAGATGAAATTACTAAAATTATTGTGGGGTAGAGAGCAGCGCGTTGCGGAGCCAGTCACGTGCGCGGGTTTCCCGCGTTGAGTGAACTGGCGTTGGGGTTCCCCCCGTTGTAG
>JASJCY010000304.1 GCA_030065825.1 Nostocaceae cyanobacterium
CAATAAACCAAGCACGTTAAAACGCGCTCTCATACCTTTCCCAGTCTCATTTATCAGACTTTGTTTATCAGCCTGGGAATTTATTCCTAGGTGGACATTTGGACTAATTGAGAATGGTGCAAGTTATCAGTTGTATGGAATTTTCGTTGAAGTCTTGCATAACCTGGAAAGATGTACGACATGCTTAAAAGATATTGCTATACTTATCGAAAGTCACGACCAATAACTGGGACACAGTCATTTTTGTTTCACCTTCATTAACAAGCAAAAATTTATCAGACTGTTAACTAACTGAACCACCCTACAAAAACTCCCCTCCCTGCTTGCGAAAAGAAGTTGGAAGTGGGATACTATATCCGAGGAACTTAACCAGAGTGGATGGATAATGAAAATTGATCGCATTCACTTCTATGTAGAAAATGCCAAATTTTGGCGAGATTGGTTTGTCCACCATTTAGGTTTTCAACCCATCCCCACTAGCACGAATTTACCTCACACCTGCACAGAATTGGTCAAAAGTGGTTCTGTCTGCTTCTTGCTGTCTTCACCCCTGTCATCTCAAAGTCCAGTAGCTAAATTTCTCCGTCAACATCCACCAGGAGTAGCAGATGTTGCTTTTACTGTCGAAAATGTAGAAGCTGCGATCGCCCTTGCTCAATTACGTAACGCTCAAATTATACAGCCAGTTCAGCAATATCACGATGGCTCAAAAACTATCAAATGGTGTCAAATAGCTGGCTGGGGTTCCCTAACACACACTCTCATCGAAAGAAATATACATCAAATTACAAACAACTCATCCATTAGCAAATCCATTGAATCTCCTTTTACTGCCATAGATCACGTAGTATTGAACGTAGAAGCCGGAGATTTAAAACACGCAGTGGCTTGGTATGAAAATATCTTCGATTTTCAACCCCAGCAGACCTTTAACATTCAAACTGAATATTCGGGATTACATAGCCAAGTGATGGTTTCCCCCAATCGCAGCGTACAATTACCGATTAATGAACCCACCTCCAGCAATTCTCAGATACAAGAATTCCTCAATGCTAACCAGGGATCGGGAATTCAACATATCGCTTTGCGTACATCTAACCTTGTGAGTGCGATCACGAAATTTCGTGCTGCTGGTTTATCTTTACTCCCACCTCCCCCAAGCTACTACTCCCTACTCCCCCAACGTCCAGGTTTTAATCTCTCTTTGGAAGAACTAAGGGCGATCGCTCAACAGGAAATTCTAGTAGACTGGAATCAAGATGCCCCAGAAGCTACATTACTGCAAATTTTTACCCAGCCTATTTTTCCACAACCGACCTTTTTCTTAGAATTTATTGAACGTCGTTCCCAAGCAACGGGTTTCGGAGAAGGCAATTTTCGCGCTTTATTTACAGCGATGGAACAAGAACAAATCAAACGGACTTCTCTACAATATTCTTAACATTAGTAATTCTAAATTCTCTCATCAAATATTCAAAACTCAAACTGGACAGAATCTAAGTTAACCTGTTAATAAAATTTAACAATAAGTCAAATGTTAAGAATTATTACAGATTTTGACGGTCCAGTTATTGATGTTTCCGAAAGATATTACCGCGTTTACCAAATTTGTCTAGAAAAAACCCGACGTCCAGACCAACAAGTACAGCAGCTTTCTAAAGCAGAATTTTGGCAATTAAAGCGATCGCGGGTTGGGGAAACGCAAATTGGTGTAATTTCTGGACTCGATGAGGTTCAAGCGCAGAAATTTGCTCAGATGCGTAAACAAACGGTACATACACAACCCTATTTTCAGTATGATACCCTTGCCAGTGGTGCTGTGGATACTTTGTTAAAAATTAAACAAGAAGGCGTGGATTTAGCGGTGATGACCATGCGTCGAACGAGGGAACTTGATTATGCCTTTAAACAGTATGATTTAGGTAAATTTTTCCCAGAAAATCGCCGTTACTGCCTGAGCAATGACTACGTAAAAACACGCGATATCGAAGATAAGCCGTTACTTATGGCACGGGCATTAAAAGAACTACCCACAGCCAGTGACACTTGGATGATAGGGGATACCGAAGCCGATATTACCGCTGCTAAAAGACATGGTATCAAAGCAATTGCAGTAGAATGTGGTATCCGCGATCGCGCTCAATTGGAACTTTACCAACCTGATTTTATTGTCCGGGATCTGAGCGCTGCTGTAAAATTAGTTTTAGAGTACTCCCTACAACTAACTGCCTAAATCCCATCAATACAAAGGCAAGGAAGCCGGGTTTATCAGCCAAAAGTAGTTTTACTCACTATTTGCAATTAACCCGGTTTATGGCAGTATTTAACGTAGGAAACTGTTTACCAACCATAACAGTACAAAGGTCGCCATCGCAGCAAACTGATTCGCTGTCAGAGTGATAAATGGAACTTGGGGTAAAAGCCAGCTAGCAGCCAATCCTCCACCTACTAAACCAACAATTAAAGCTAGTAGTGTCAACAAGACTGCTCGACCAAACTTACCTTCTTTACGATTAAGAAAGTAAATACTGACTCCCACCCCCACAATCAATGTTAACTGTAAAACTTGGTCACCCCCAGCTTGATAAAACACGCTGATGGCACTCAAACCCAGATACCAAATTCCAGGTAACATCATATCTGCTGGTGAAGGCTGATCCAGCATTCTCTGTAACCAAGCAGGGGACTGCTTTTGAGGGGTTGGAGTTGCAGCAGGAGAAGCTTGCACTCTTAATTCTGGAAAGCGGATGCGTTCAGGGACTTTGATTTTCCCTTCCTGGCGCATCCGCAAGCGATCCATTAAAATCGCATCATAAGCAGCTTCAATCACCTCTAGATGCTTAATATCGCCACTGTGTTCTTCTAACAGGCGATTACGAACATCCTGAACTTCATCAAAGCTAGCCTCTTGTGTTACCCCAAGTATGTCGTAGGGATTTTGATCGCTCATGGGAGTTTATTAATTTAGCCTCAGTCGGGGGCAACTTTATTGTTGCAGAAAACAATGTTAAGATTTATTGACAAATAACATCTCTAGAAACAAAAGTTCCATTGGATGATTATGCCTTACTGGGATATTAACACGGGTCAAACAGACCGGGATAGTAATTTTAACTATAGTTACTTTAACATATTGTTAGAACTCCGTGTATCCCCTCATGTCGTTGTTTCATTGGAGCTTTACTCTAGAATTTAAGTGAAAAATACTTAAAACCCTGATTATGATTATAAAAAGATTATCTTTTCTGTTTCAAATTTGGCAACTTAGGGTTCCGTGAGAAATTTTGAGTTTATATGAGCGTTAATCTTGTTTTGAATTATTTGTGGTCAATAGTCCCATCTCGATTTAAAATTTAGGGGTTTTCTATGAAAATACCACGGTTGTTCAATCAATGTCTTAGTTTACTTCAATGCTGCGATTTGCATCTGTGCATCTACTAATTCGACACAAGGTTAACAATTGACAAAAGCTGCGCTGAAATACAGGGCTAAAATTAAACTAGTAGAGTATATGCCCTAAAATCATCCAGCAACCCGATTATATTTTGGATCATCAGGAAACTAGTGCATTAGCCTTGTATATTCTATTTGACCCTAATGCGGAAATTGTGGTTTTTATCCTATCCGCTTGTTAATCCTATGAATTTTTGTGCAAAGTGATGGTCATGGCTCCAGCCAAGATTCTTGTAGTTGATGACGACCCTGCGGTTCGTAATTTAATCCAACGCTTTTTAATCAAGCAAAACTATCAGGTAGAGGCTGCCGAAGATGGCAAGAGTGCTCTGGCTCTATTTGAGCAGTTTAACCCGGATCTGGTAGTTCTTGATGTAAATTTACCCGATGTGATTGGATTTAATCTCTGCCAAGAGATGCAAAGCCGCAATGGTGTTTTTGTTCTAATGTTAACTAGCCGTGCAGACGAAACCGACAAAATTCGCGGCTTTGCTAAAGGTGCTGACGACTATCTCACCAAGCCATTTGGTCTCGGAGAGTTAGAAGTCAGAGTAGCAGCAATTTTAAGACGTCAACGGGTTGTGACAACAGCGGAACAAAAACGCTTAATCTTTGAAAAGTTGATGATCGATCCGGTAAGACGGGAGGTAACACTGAACAATCAACCCATTTCCCTAACGGCTTTAGAATTTGATTTGTTACATTTCTTAGCAAGCCATCCCGGTCGAGTTTGGCGACGAGCTGAACTAATTCAGGAAGTGTGGGATTATGAGTATGTAGGAGACCAACGGGTTGTTGATGTACATATCGGTCAAATTCGCAAGAAAATTGAAGCCGATGCAACTCAACCTGCATTAATCCAGACCGTGCGTGGTGTTGGCTATAAATTTGAATGTCCCAGTCAACAACCTCAAGTAGCAGGTATTTGAGTTTAGCACTCAAAGGTCAATATTTGCTTATGGCTAAATACCTGTAAATACTCCTTTCCCACCTAAAATTTACCGTTGCTGGGTAATTTTCGGGAGTTCTAAGGGCTTTAGAAGAAAATACACCATCGGTTATATTCACAGATACCGGGAGGGGAGTAACTCTTAACTTTTGGATCTGACTCTCAAAGGTAGAAGCAAAAAGCAGACCCTCTAAAACTTTTCTTTAGTTGAATGACGATCTTTGAACAAGTTTAGTCTAATCTCATATAGCAGTAAACTAAAACCATATAATTAAATAATTAACTAATTAACTAAGTGACACTGAATTAAGTGTCACTTATTTTAATACCAATCCTGGCAAATTCATTGTCCCCCATAAGATTTGCCAAAATCGCCTTAAATCCCCCTATTGACTCTGCTATGGCAAGTTAATATTAGTCTGGGGAAAAGGCGATTTATGTTTATCAGTGCTAATTTTCAAATAAACAGGCAATACCGTAGCAGAATTAACGAACCAGCGGAGGCTTACACCCTAAATTTCCCTCAAAACTTTACAAGGGGACAGCACTCCTTGCCACTGGTAGTACATGCTGCAAAATACCATTGCCATAAACATCACCCATGACTGACATTTGCACTATATTATTATTAATTTTGGGAAAATAGTACAGCGCATTTATACTTAACAATGGTGAAACAAAGTTTCTAGATATACCCTGGCAGCATGGCGATCGCCATCTCCATTTTGCAACAAAAATAAAGATAGTGCCGCTGTTAAGACCCGATTTTGATCCCAGTCTGGATGTTTCTCCAAATAGTTCTTCAGAGAGTCGTGTAGGGATTCGGGAATTTCTGTAAAAATGCTCACTGTGGCGTTCATAAATTCTCCTTTTAAGTCTATTAATGGAAAACCAAGCTTTGTGCTAATAATCGCCGCAACAACTGAAATAATTTGACACAGCTGCTGTGAGGAGACTACAAACCCTAGCCGCATCATTGTGCGCTATCAGGGGGTGGGTTTGTCAATGCTGCGAAATGTTAAGAATGACTTTATGAAAAATAAATTTTTACGAGAACATAAGGGTTTGCGCCTTGTTTTTGTTACATAACTTAATCAAAATTTAGTTACTGGAGTCTTGTATTGGCAGAAGTACAAAATCCCCAATAATACCGCTAGTACCTATAAGAACGTAGTCAGGCTGTGGAAAACTTCCAGATTATCTGTGGAAAGCCTGTGGAATCAGTGAGGAAAAATTTAATTAATGATAAGAATTACAAAAATATCTCTGGGCTTGTGAAAATTAAGACCATAAAATTTTTTACCAAAGGTTAGCTACAATCGTGCTTAGACCTGATTCATCCCCAAGTATGGATTTTAGCCGTAGTACGACTTGAAGATGATACAAAATTATGGGTACAAGGCAAGTGTAGCCAAGGTATTTCCCCCTCGATTACGTAGCTCACTTTCTGAGTATCAAAAGTGTGTTTTCATAATCAGCCTTGGAAGCAAA